>CANJPM010000005.1 GCA_947476075.1 Beijerinckiaceae bacterium | reverse complement strand
GCGGCTACGGAATAGCCGATCGCATCAAGACCAATGAAGACGGAACCATCACTGCGCCGGCTACTGACGAAGTGTTTATGCGTGAGTACATCAAGGAATGGAAGCGGCTGATGGCGGGCCCCACCAATCTCTCCATCAAGCGGGAGCCATAAAATGACCGCAGTCTCGCAAGACCCTTCAGTCTCCTCGTTCTATGTCAATGACGCTTTTTACGTCGAATTGATCGCCCGATTCCAGAACTGGGATCTCGACAGGCACGGCGTCTGCGATCCGGTTGAGCGCGACGCCTTCCGCCTGTTGCTTGAGCGCGAGGCACGTTTTCTCGATCAGCACAAATACGAGGACTGGCTCGCCATGCTGACACGCGAGTGCATCTATTGGGCGCCCGCGCGGCCGGGCGGCGGCGATCCCCGCACAGAAATAGCGATGATGTTCGATGATCGCCGCAGGCTTGAGGACCGCGTGTTTCGACTGCGTTCAGAATATGCCTGGTCCCAGGCGCCAGCCTCACGCACAGTACGAATGATCACGAACGTCGAAGTCTTCGAGCATGGACAAGAAGATCGCCGCATGTTGCGCTCGAACTTTCTCATCAATGAGTTCTGGGACAACGAAGTGCGTCAACTCACCGGCTGGTGCGGCTATGACGTGCAAAACGTTAACGGCCGCTGGCTGATCCGCGCAAAGCAGATCAACCTCATCAATTGCGACCGCTGCATCCGCAACCCCAGCATCATCCTGTAATGGCGGATCAGCGCGGGCTGACCTCGCGTTCAACGGGTTCGCTATCCTTGACGGCGCGCGCCTCATCGCTGTCTGGTTGACGACGCATGGTTTCCCGATACCAATCCACCCATTTCGGGGTGACGTGCGAGAGAATATCGTCGCCGAGAGCGTCGTCGTTGGATGCTGACTTCGAGGCTTGTGAAGTGCCCATGATATTCCCCCAGACTTAAGTGTGATGTGCGTGAAAGCACAGGTAGCGCTTGCTAACACGCACCGCGTGGCGCGTGCGCTTACAAGCGTGACGGGATGGTGACACTTGATCTTGAACGGGACCGGACGCCGCTGCGGAGGAAGCCGCGGGTAATGCAACATGACCCGCCTTCGTTTTCGCGCATGTGCGCGGCGGATAAACTTGTGTAAAGCGTGTGGGCACCACCAGAGTTGAGGAACACCATGCAAGACCGACAGCAAGATCGCCCTGTGCTCTACATGCTGCCAGGCCTGCTCTGCGACGAGACGGTATTTGCGCCTCAGGTCGCAGGACTTTGCGATGCTATCGACGTACGCATCCCGAATTTTCTGGGTCTGAATTGCCTGATCGACATGGCGCAACACGTTCTTGACGTTGCGCCGCAGCGGTTCTCCATTGCCGGCTTTTCGATGGGCGGGCGCGTCGCGTTTCAGATCATGGCCATGGCGCCGCAGCGGATCGAGCGTTTTTGCGCGTTCGACACTGGGGCTGGCCCCTTGGCAGAGGGCGAGGAAATTTCGCGGCTGGCCGTCGTCGATCTCGCTTACCGCGAGGGCATGGCCGCGCTGGCCGCCGCATGGCTGCCGCCGATGCTGCACCCTTCCCGGCGGGCCGACGCCGCGTTCATTGAGCCCTTAACCGCAATGGTTTTGCGCGCCACGCCGGAGATTCATGAGAAGCAGATCCGCGCTTTGGTGAACCGACCAGACGCGCGCCCCGTGCTGCCCACCATCTCCTGCCCAACGCTAATCGCCTGCGGGCGGCAGGACGATTGGAGCCCCGTCGCGCAGCACGAAATCATGGCCGCCGCCATTCCGAACGCGCATCTGGAAGTGTTCGATGATTGCGGTCACTTCCTGCCGCTGGAGCAGCCGGAAGCTTTCAACGCAGCGCTCAGCAAGTGGATGAGCCTGAGCCCTGCAACTTGAGCTATAACGCCGCTTCCTGCTGATTTAACAGGCGGAACCTACGCTCTCGCCCAAAGTTTACCCCGCGTCAGGCGAAAGCCGGACCCGGGGCGCGAACCGGTCCCAAATTGTCCGCGCCCGCCGTTTGGAAGGACGCAGACATGCCTGAACCCGGTCAAAAAATCGAAAAACCCCGCTCAACGCGTGGCTTTGCCTCGATGGACAGAGAAAAGCAGAAGGAGATCGCCAGCAAGGGCGGGCGCAGTGTGCCGAGCGAAAAGCGCAGCTTCTCCCAAAATCGCCAATTGGCGGCCAAAGCCGGACGCAAGGGGGGACAAAGCGTGGCCCCTGAAAACCGAAGCTTTTCGCAAGATCGAACGCTCGCAGCGGAAGCAGGCCGCAAAGGCGGGCAAAGCGTCCATGCGGAAAATCGAAGTTTCTCACGTGATCGCGAGCTTGCAGCCGACGCCGGTCGCAAAGGCGGATCTGCTTCGTCTGGCGGAAGCGACGAGAAGGCCTGAAGCGGTATAGACAGAATCTAGCTACAAGATGCGCCGCCCAGAACGCAAAAGCGCGCGCAATGAGGATGGTTGAGCGCCACAGGGCGCGCAGCTTCCTGAAGGGAGCGGCCAAGCTCAAACGCTTCGTCATAGGCCAGCAGCGTACAGGCGAGCACGGCGGGCGCGGACGAGCCCTTGCGGCGCACAGCCATTCGGGAAGACGCGCACATCACGTCCGATGGCGCCTTGTGTAAAATTCCCCAGCAGGAATCCGTGATCTCCGGAACGTCGGCGCGCGCGTCCATCTCCGGGAAAAGCGTCAGTTCGGAGGGGCTGGAAGCGTTGAGCGACAGGCCTAATTCCGTGGTTAGCCTGGCATAGCCCGCACGCGCCACGCTCTCCACCTCGCCCGAATAAAGCCGCCCGGCCAGATGAACGCGAAACCCGCGCAACGCCAGCCAGCGCAGACCCTTGATCATCGGCGCCCATGAGCGGGGGCCGCGCTCCAGCTCATGCAGGGCTTGCGTATAATGATCCACCGAAACACGGATAGTGAGGCGCTGGGCATAACGCTCGTTGAGCGCGCTGAGCGCCGGCCCATGATGCTGCATCGGCTTCATGGCGTTGGTGAGCACGATGACATGAAATCCGCGCGTCAGAGCCTCTTCCAGCATAATCATGAAATCTGGATTCATGAACGGCTCTCCGCCGGTGAAGCCGATTTCGCGCGTCGGAAGATTGTCGCGCTCGATCTCGTCAAAATAAAAGCGCGCATCCGCTGCCGTAAAATACGCCAGCCTGTCGTTGCGCGGGCTCGATTCAATATAGCAATTCACGCACGCCAGATTGCAGAGCGTGCCGGTGTTGATCCAAAATGTGCGAAGCGCATCGAGCGCGACGCTTGCGCGCTTATCGCCATTGGCAGTGAGCTGGGGATCTTTGAACTTGGATTCAGAAAGCATTTGCGGCGCAAGTCTTTCCGGCCATTGCACGCCCTGCGTCCCATCTGCGCGCCAGTGAAGCGCGGTGGCTTCAAGACGTTTGCCGGTGGTCTTTAGCTCGTCTTTCGGCAGCACGTCGCAGGAGGGCCAGAGGCCAGTCTCAAGCGCGAGCGCGTAACCCTCAGGAAGGCTGGCTTTGCGCATGGCGGAGGCTGCGCCTGTATAATCGTAATCCAGAGCCACATGCTCGATTTGCAGTGTGCGCTTCTGCGCTCCCGGCGTCAGAACGCTGCACCACACGCGCGGCGTTCCGTCATTGGCGGGCATACCGAGCGCGCCGGAATTGTGCCAGATTTTACCGTCCATAATGCGCGTGAACGGCAGACCGCTATGGCCCGCCAGCACCCCGTCGCAGCCGCTGGCCGCAATATCATGCAGCAAGACGCGATCAGGCGTCGAGGCGAAGACGAAGCGGCTCGTCTCGTCGGGCGCGCCATGGACGATAGCGAGCTTCAGACCGTTGATCTTGACGTAAAGACGCGGCGGCAGGGCGGCGAGATAATCACGCAAGTCAGCGTTCATCTGCGAAGAGGCGTGCGCATACCAGCTTGCTGACAAGGTGTCGCATGAAGAACCGGGCGCAAAGCCGCAGCCGCAATCTTGCGCCTGCGCGCCAAGGCTCTCTTCGCAATTACCAGCGATCAAAATCGCGCCGCTGTCGCGCACGCGCTCAAGGCACGCGCGGGCATCGGCGCAATAGGCGATCACATCGCCGGTGCAAACCCATCGCTCGGAAGGAATTCCGCGCGCCCGCGCAAATTCAAACAGCGCATCCAACGCCTGCTCATTGGAATAGACCCCACCAAATACGAGCAGCGGCGCGTTGATATCAGGGGCGCGTTTCATGGTTCTGTCGTCAGGTGCGGGCGGCTGCGCCATTTCTCCCACCCGGCAGAGCGCAATTCGCACGCGGGGCAAGCGCCGCAGCCATGGCCCCAAACATGTTCGAGCGTCCGGTCGCCAACGTAGCAAGAGTGCGAGCGAAGGCGGATCAGCTCCACAAGCGCTTCTCCCCCAAGCTCTTGCGCCAGCGCCCATGTCTGCGCCTTGTCGCGCCACATCAGCGGCGTCTCGAGAACCAGCCGACGGTCCAGCCCCAGCGACAGCGCCACCTGCATGGCCTTGATCGTGTCGTCGCGGCAATCGGGATACCCGGAATAATCGGTTTCGCAGACTCCGGTAACAATGCGCTTCAAGCCGCGCCGATAGGCAAGCGCTGCGGCGAAGGCGAGAAAAATCAAATTTCGTCCCGGCACAAAACTGTTAGGCAGGCCATCTTCAGCGAGCCGAAATTCCATGTCGCTGGTGAGCGCTGTTTGGGAGATTTGCCCCAGTGCATCAAGCCGCACAACATGGTCTTCCCCCAGCTTCTCCGACCAGGCGGGAAATTGCGCGCGCAGACGCGAAACCAGATCCGTCCGGCAATCAAGCTCAATGCGATGACGCTGGCCGTAGTCAAAACCGATGGTTTCGACATGCCCATAGCGCTCTAACGCCCAAGCCAGGCAGGTCGCCGAATCCTGGCCGCCAGAATAGAGAACGAGCGCGCCCTCTTCTTCCATCAATCCAGCTCCACCACCACGCCGTCGCGCAGCGCAACGCGGCGATCCATGCGCGAGGCCAAATCCAGATTGTGCGTGGCAACAAGCGCCGCCAACCCGGTGGCGCGGATCAATTGCGTCAGCGCTCCAAACACATGATCGGCGGTTTTGGGGTCAAGATTGCCGGTTGGCTCATCCGCCAACAACACGCGCGGCGAATTGGCGACGGCGCGCGCAATGGCGACTCGCTGCTGCTCTCCGCCCGACATTTCCGCCGGACGATGCTTGAGGCGCTCGCCAAGGCCCAGATAAGTGAGCAATTCCCCCGCCCGCGCACCGGCAATTTTTCTGCCGAGACCCCGGATCATCTGCGGCAGCATAACGTTTTCCTGCGCCGTGAATTCGGGCAGCAAATGATGAAACTGGTAGACGAAGCCAATATCGAGACGCCGACGCGTGGTGCGCTCGGCGTCATCCATATGGGCCGTCGGCTCATAGCCAAGGTAGACCTCGCCCTCGTCGGGCTTTTCCAAAAGGCCGGCTATGTGCAGCAGCGTCGATTTGCCGGCGCCGGAAGGGGCGATCAGCGCCACCGATTGTCCCGGCCACAGCGCAAGTTCAGCCCCGCGCAGAACCTCCAGCGACCTGTCGGCCTGCTGGTAGGTGCGCACGATATTCTGGAGGTAGAGAACGGGTTCGGTCACACGATCACTCGTAACGAAGGGCTTCGACGGGATCGAGCTTCGCGGCTTGCCAGGCCGGGAAGATGGTCGCCAACAACGAAAGCACAAGCGCCATCGACACTATCATGACGACGTCGCCAGGCACGATCACGGAGGGCAAGCGACTCAAAAAGTAGAAGTTCGGATCAAATAAATTGAGCCCAAGCAGGCTGTTCAGCCCCTGCCGGATCGGCTCCAGATTTTTCGCCACCACAATCCCAAGCGCAAAGCCCGCAATGGTTCCAGAGATTCCAATCGCCGAGCCGGTGATGAGGAACACCCGCAGGATAGCGCCGCGCGTCGCCCCCATGGTGCGCAAAATCGCAATCGCCCTGCCCTTGTCTTTCACCAGCATGGTGAGACCCGAAATGATGTTGAGCGCCGCTACCAGCACGATCAGGGTGAGAATGAAAAACATCACCGTGCGCTCGACCTTCAGCGCCTCGAAAAATGATTTATTACGCTGGCGCCAATCGGTCATGATCATCGGCCGACCAATCGTCTTCTCCAGCCGGGCGCGCATCTCGTCCATTTTCTCGGGCTCGTCGACGAAGGCTTCGATCAGCGTCGCCTCGTCCTCCTTGTTGAAGAAAGCCTGCGCTTCCTCAAACGGCATGAAGACGAAGATGCCGTCAAATTCAGAAACGCCGATCTGGAAGATCGCGACCACCGGATAAGACTTGATGCGCGGCGTGATGCCGAAGGGGGTCGCTGCGCCGCGCGCCGTCAGGATCGTCACCTTGTCGCCGATGCGCACCGACAGGTTTTCCGCCAGCTTCTGGCCAATAGCCACGCCTTCTCCGACGTCAAACCCGTCTAGGGTTCCTTGTCTTACATTGTCCGCGACGCCCGGCAGAAGCTTGATGTCGCGCTCGCGCACGCCGCGCACAAGTGCGCCCGATTGCTGATACGGCGAGGAGACGCCCGCTGCGCTCTCCACGATCGGGAGCGCCACCTTCAGACCAGGCGTTTTGGCGATACGCTCTATAACCGCATCGTAATCGTTCAGCGGCGTATCGGCCGCTTGCAGGAATACGTGTCCGTTGACGCCGATGATCTTGCTCATAAGCTCGATATGGAACCCGTTCATCACCGACATCACGACAATGAGCGTGGCGACGCCGAGCGAAATGCCCAGAAACGAGAACCCCGCAATCACGGAGACAAAGCCGGCGGCGCGGCGCGCGCGCAGATAGCGCAACGCCACCATCCATTCGAACGCCGCAAAAGGCCGCGCGCCTTGCGGCTCTCCCGGCTCTTGCAGCCCGTCTTTAGTCTCCAGATCGCCCATCATGGCCTCAGGCAGATTCCGCCACGAGGCGGTTGAACGCCGCGTCCGGCGTCAGAGATTCGCGGGCGCCAGTGCGCCGATCTTTCAGCTCAATCTCGCCCGAAGCCAGCCCCTTGGGGCCGACGATGAGTTGATGCGGCAGGCCTATCAGATCTAGCGTGGCGAATTTGGCGCCGGGACGGTCGTCGCGGTCATCATAAAGAACCTCGACCCCGGCTTTCGTGAGGCGGGCGTAGAGATCTTCGCAGGCGGCGTCCGTCGCCGGATCTCCAACCTTCAGATTGGCGAGGCCAACATGGAACGGCGCCACCGCGCGCGGCCAGATAATGCCAGCCTCGTCGTGATTGGCCTCGATCAGCGCAGCCGCAAGGCGCGAGGGACCGATGCCATAAGAGCCCATTTGCACGGGCACTTCCTTACCGTCGGCCCCGTTGACGACGGCGCGCATGGGCTCGGAATATTTCGTCCCGAACGAGAAGATATGACCAACCTCAATGCCGCGCGCAGACACGCGCTCAGCCTCGGGAAGAGCCTCGAACACAGGCGCATCGTGCATCTCGGACGTAGCTGCGTAACGCGCCGTCCAGCGATCAACGACGTCCTGCACGGCGGCGCGATCATCGAAGTTGATGTCGGCGGGCGGGGCTTCGTAATCGAGAAAATCCTTGTGGCAGAAGACTTCGCTCTCGCCCGTATTCGCAAGAATGATGAACTCGTGGCTCAGGCTGCCGCCTATCGGGCCGGTGTCGGCGCGCATCGGAATAGCCTTCAGGCCCATTCGCTCGAACGTGCGTAGATAGGCCACGAACATCTTGGCGTAGGAATGTCTGGCGCCCTCAGCGTCGATGTCGAACGAATAGGCGTCCTTCATCAGGAATTCACGCGAGCGCATAACGCCAAAGCGCGGGCGCACCTCGTCGCGGAACTTCCACTGAATGTGGTACAGGTTAAGCGGCAGATCTTTGTAGGAGCGCACATAGCCCCGGAAGATCTCAGTCACCATCTCTTCATTGGTGGGGCCAAAGAGCATCTCGCGCTCGTGCCGGTCTTTAATGCGCAGCATTTCCTTGCCGTAATCGTCATAGCGACCGCTCTCGCGCCACAGATCGGCGGGCTGGATCGTGGGCATGAGCAATTCAATAGCGCCGGCGCGGTTCTGCTCCTCGCGTACGATTGCATTGATCTTGTTCAGAACACGCAGTCCGAGCGGCAGCCATGCGTAAATGCCGGCGGTTTCCTGCCGCAGCATGCCCGCGCGGAGCATCAGACGGTGCGAAACGATCTCCGCCTCTTTGGGGGTTTCGCGCAGAATTGGCAGAAAATAACGGGAAAGACGCATCGAACGGGCACCATCTTGGCAGGAAAAAGTCCCCCCGCCGCCGAGACGCGAATCGCGACCGGAAAGCGTAGCGAACAGGATCAGTCACCTAACAAGCCCAAAGTGCGCCTGAACTCAAGCGCCAGGACGTTTGACGCATACCTAAAGCGTAACCTTTATACGTAAGCGCATGTTCCCAAACGTCATTCCCTAGCGTCACAGGAGATTAGATTGCTAATAAAAATACGTGACACAGGTAAAATTTTTGGCTAGCTTCTGCCTTGCCTAATCCGAAAGGAGGCCGCCGCCGGTCAACGGCGAGCGCTTTGCCAAGTCGCGGGAGGAAAGTTCCGGATTCCGTCGGGTAACCCGACGTGCGACGCTCTCACAAGAGATATGATCGCGGACGGAATTTTGTCGACTTACTACAAAGGGCGGGGGCACCCGCCTTTTTCTTTGCGCAAATTTACAAAGCATTGATCGTGCCAGATGGCGCGATGTGGACCGTGCGCGTGCCAGGCGAGGCGTCATTCCGGCGAAGGCCGTCGGGAGCCGGGTCAGGCAATGAGCGTGCAGCCTGCAATAGATGGCGGCCTTCCCTGCTCTTCACCCCGCAGCCGCATCCCCGCGCGCCCAGCCAGCCTTGGTCTCCACATAAAAATCCTCGAAACTCCCCTGAGCAATGGCGGCGCGCATGCCAGACATCAACTCCTGGTAATAGGAAAGGTTCGCCCACGTCAGCAGCATCATGCCTAAAATCTCGCCAGACTTCACCAGATGGTGCAGATAGGCCCGCGAGTAATCGCGCGCCGCCGGACATGCAGCCAGCTCGTCGAGACAAGCCTTGTCTTCAGCATGGCGGGCGTTGCGAAGGTTGACGCGACCAAAGCGGGTGTAGGCGAGGCCGTGGCGCCCTGCCCGTGTCGGCATAACGCAATCGAACATATCCACGCCGCGCTTCACGCTCTCAAGCAGATCATCGGGCGATCCCACGCCCATCAGATAGCGCGGCTTGCCTGTCGGGAGGTGCGGCTCGGTCTCCTCAATCATCGCCAGCATCACGTCCTGCGGCTCTCCGACCGCCAGCCCGCCGATTGAATAGCCGTGGAAATCCATGTCGGCCAAAGCCTTGGCGCTCTCCACCCGCAAAGCCGGCACGCCGCCGCCCTGCACGATGCCAAAGCATGCGCGGCCAGGCGCATCCGTAAACGCGCGGCGCGACCGCTCCGCCCAGCGCAGCGAGAGCCGCATCGCCCGCTCGACCTCCTTGTCGGTGGCGGGCAACTTGATGCACTCGTCCAACTGCATCTGGATGTCGGACCCCAGCAGGTTCTGAATCTCCATTGAACGCTCCGGCGTCAGCACATGGCGCGCGCCGTCGATATGGGATTGGAACGTGACGCCATTCTCGTCGAGCTTGCGCAGCTTGGACAACGACATCACCTGAAACCCACCCGAATCGGTGAGGATCGGGTGCGGCCAGTTCATGAATTTGTGCAGGCCGCCCAGCGAAGCCACGCGCTCAGCGCCGGGGCGCAGCATCAAATGATAGACGTTGCCAAGGACGACGTCAGCGCCAAGCTCCTTCACCTGATCGGCATACATGGCCTTCACCGTCGCCGCCGTGCCCACGGGCATAAAGGCGGGCGTGCGAATGTCGCCGCGCGAGGTGGAGATCAGCCCGGTGCGCGCGGCGCCGTCGGTCGCGTGGACCGTGAAGGAAAAGCGCTCGCTCACTTGATGTCTCCCGCATCCGCCCGCGACAAAAGGCAGGCGTCGCCGTAGGAATAAAACCGGTATTGTCCCGCAATCGCATGCGTATAGGCCGCGTGCATATTGTCGAGTCCGGCGAACGCGCTCACCAGCATGAACAGCGTCGAGCGCGGCAGATGAAAGTTCGTAAGCAACACGTCCACCGCTTTGAAGCGATAGCCGGGCGTGATGAATATCGAAGTGTCGCGCGCATCCGCATGAATGATTCCAGAGTCGTCAGTGAGGCTCTCCAGAATTCGCAGGCTGGTCGTCCCCACGGACACGATGCGTCCGCCCCTCGCCCGCGCCGCGTTCAATTGCGCGGCGACAGCCTCCGACACAATGCCAAACTCGGCGTGCATGCGATGGTCTTGCGTGTCCTCCGCCTTTACCGGCAGGAACGTACCCGCACCCACATGCAGCGTCACACGGGCAAGCTCGATTCCCCGCGACCCAAGCGCGGCGACAAGCTCAGGCGTGAAGTGCAGCCCTGCCGTTGGAGCTGCGACGGCGCCGGGCTCGTTGGCGAACAGGGTCTGGTAATCGCGGGCGTCGCCCTCGTCCTGCGCCCGCTTGGACGCAATATAGGGCGGCAGCGGCATCGAGCCGACGCGCTCAATGGCCTCATCAAGCGCCGGACCGCTGGACGAGAAGCCGAGCAAGACCTCGCCCTCATCGCCCTTCTCAATGACTTCAGCATCGAGAGCCCCGAGAGAAAATTCAGGATTTTTGCTTGTTTCACAGAAACTTATGCGCTCGCCTTGACGTAATTTCTTGGCGGGACGCACGAAAGCGCGCCAACAATCCGCGCCCTCGCGCTTGTGCAAGGTCACGTCGATGCGCGCCACCGCCTCGCCGCGCACGCGAACGCCCGACAGTCGCGCAGGAATAACGCGGGTGTCGTTGACGACGACCACGTCGCCGGCGCGCAACAGGCTCGGCAGATCGCCGACGCGCCGATCAATCAACAGCGGATCGCGCTGCGGATTTACGTCGAGCAGGCGGGCGCTTTCGCGCGGCTCGGCCGGCCGCAGCGCGATGCGCTCTTCGGGGAGTTCAAAATCGAAAACATCGACGCGCATCGCGGCTCCGTCCGGCGGCGCCGCCCGGACCGCCCGACGCGCGCCAATATGAGGTGGTTAGCCCAGTTTGGCTGAGACGATCTTGTCGGGATTTTGCACCGGTTCGCCGCGCTTGATCTTGTCGACGTTCTCCATCCCTGACGTGACTTCGCCCCAAACCGTATATTGACGATTGAGGAAGCCGGCTTCGTCAAAGCAAATGAAGAATTGCGAATTCGCCGAATCGGGGTTCGACGAGCGCGCCATCGAGCAGGTGCCGCGCACGTGCGGCTCGGCGTTGAATTCCTGCTTCAGGTTCGGGTATTTCGAGCCGCCGGTGCCGGTGCCCTTGGGGCAGCCAGTCTGCGCCATGAAACCCTCGATCACACGGTGAAACACGATGCCGTCGTAGAAGCCTTCGCCGACCAGCCTGGAGATATGCGCGACGTGGTTGGGCGCAAGGTCGGGGCGCAAGCGGATGACGACCGGGCCCTGCGTGGTTTCAAGCGTCAGCGTGGTGGCGACGGGGGCTTCTGCTGCTTCAGTCATGAATGCTCCTGTAGTCAAATACGGGCGCTGCGGGCTGGAGCCACGAAACGCAAGGTAAAAGGTCGCCCCGAGATAGCTGACCCAAGCCCATCGGTAAACTCAAATGGCGCACAACGCTCAAGAGCTTTGAGAATGGAGGCCCGCACCGCCTCGCGATCAGTCCCCTGCCCTGGATTTATGTAAGTCACGCGCGGCACGCCAATGACAGCGCCGATTCGTGTGAATGAAAGCCTGATCGTCACCTCGCTTGGAGAGCGCGCACGTGGCGGGCTCCAGCAGCGGGCGATCTGCAAGGCTATCTCGCGAGGTTTATCAATGGCGATGCGCCCGGCGTTGTCGGCACTGCGATCCCGGGGCCTGCTCGGAGCAACCCGCCGCTCAATCGTCATCGTAAACCATTGCGGGTAATCGCGACGTTCGCCACCCAGCGTTCCGCCCGGATAGGGCGCTGGCGTCGGCGTCGCGCGAGACGGCGGCGCGGGAGGCAGGGCTGGCGGGGGATAGAGCCTGTCCAGCCTTTCGCCTGGAACCGGGGGCAGCTGAAATCCCGGCTGCACACGATCCAGATAAGGCGTGATCTGTTGTGCCAAAGACGGCGCAGGGGCGAGAGCCAGCACACTTAAAAAAGCTGCGGCCAATCTCGCCCTGGCGCTCATTTTGACGTGCTCGTCATTTGGCGTCCGCCATACGCATGCGCAGGATCTTGTCGGGGTTCTGGACCTGGCCGTTCTGGGCCTGAGATCCCTTCTTGATCTTGTCGACGACGTCCATGCCGGACACCACTTCTCCGAAAACCGTATACTGGTTGTTGAGGAAACTCGATTCCGCAAAGCAGATGAAGAATTGCGAATTGGCCGAATTCGGGCTCTGCGAGCGCGCCATGCCCAGCGTCCCGCGACGGAAAGGCGTGGAAGTAAACTCAGCGGGAATGTTTGGCAGCTTGGAGCCGCCGGTTCCTGTGCCCGTCGGGTCGCCGGTCTGGGCCATGAAACCCTCGATTACGCGATGAAACACAATTCCGTCATAGAAACCTTCCCGAACGAGCGCCTTGATCTGCGCGACGTGCTTTGGCGCCAAATCCGGGCGCAGACGGATCACGACGCGCCCGTCTTTTGTGTCGAGCCAGACAGTGTCTTCAGCATCAGATGCCTGAGCGTTGACGAGCGAAGGCGTGATCGCGATTGCGGCTGAAGCGGCGATTGCGGAGCTAAATTGACGACGGTCGAATTTCATATCGGGAAGACCTCACCTGGTTGACAGCACGTAACCTTGCGAACCTGGACGACAAGAGCCAGCGCCGCGCTAAAACGGATAGCTTGATCTTATCAAGATGCAAAAGATTCGCCTAAAACTTCCTCTTACATTGGCGGAGCGCGAAACTTTCTGCGCAAGGCGTCGACGACTTTCGCCGGCGCAAAGCTGGAAACATCGCCATGCATCGAGGCGATCTGGCGCACCAAAGTGCCAGTAATATGGCGCACGTCCGGCGAGGCCGGCGCAAAAATGGTGCGCACATCGGGCGCCATCGCGCCGTTCATGCCCGCCATCTGCATTTCATAATCAAAGTCCGTCCCGTCGCGCAGGCCGCGCAGCAGAACCCCCGCTCCATTGGCGCGGGCGGCGTCGACCGCCAACCCGTCAAATGTCACGATCTCGATCTTGCAATGACCGCTGTCGGCTATGTGCGCAATGGCGGCGTGAATGAGCGCGATCTTCTCGTCAAGCGTGAATAGCGGCTTCTTCCCCGGATGCACGCCGATGCCGATGATGAGCCTTGAGCAGAACGCTGCGCCGACCCGGATCACATCAAGGTGGCCATTTGTGATCGGATCAAACGAGCCGGTGTAAAGCGCTGTATGGCGTGTCATTGCCGTAGACTAGCGTGATCGACGGGCGCGTGAAAGAGCAATGCGGCGCATTTCAGCCGGCGACCTTTAGAGCGCGCGCAGTCCAGATTGCACTCCGACCCGCCCATCCGCGCTAACGTCCAAAGTCCATAAGCGTTTTCACCGGACGATTAAATCAGAGCGCAACCCGGCCTCGTTAACACAAGCCTAACCATAATAGCGCAAATCTTGATCTGAGCTTTAAAAAGGTCAGGATGTGAGATGTTTTCGATTGCAACGCGTAACGCAAGAGTGCCAGTCGCTATTCGTAACGTCCGACGCATGGCTGCTATAGATGCAAGGGATTGGTCGCTTGTGGAACGCTTCATGGTGCCGCGGGAGCCGGAAAAGCCCAACGATCTTGTCGTCCTCGGCATCCTTGGCATGACCTGCGGGATCGTCGTTCTCGGCTCGCTGGCCTTGATCATCCAGCGCTTCGGGGCGTGAACGACGGCGCGTCATGCGCCCTCGCTCCGCTAGATTTATCAGACGTCGCCGTCCTCGCCGCCCGCCTCGGGGCCTGCGATAGCCTCGTCGCCGCCGCCAGCCGCTTCCTCGCTGATGCGCTCCACCGAGACCACCCGCTCGTCATCAGCGGTGCGGAACACGATCACGCCCTGCGTGCCGCGCCCGGCCCGACGGATGCCTTTGACCGGGCAGCGGATCAATTGACCACCGTCCGTCACCAGCATGATCTCGTCGCTCTCCTCAACCGGATAGGACGCCACCAGCTTGCCGTTGCGGGCGTTGACAGCCATGGCCGTGATGCCTTTGCCGCCGCGACCGGTGATGCGGTATTCATAAGACGAGGTGCGCTTGCCAAAGCCACGTTCGGAGACAGTCAAAATCTCCTGCTCGGCCGCCGACATTTCAATGTAGCGCTCGGTCGAGATGTTGGCGTCGGCGGAAGCCTCCTCGCCTGAAACATCGACTTCATCAACAGCCGCTTCGCCAGCCATGGCGCGCGCTTTCTTGATGTAGCCGACGCGCTCGTCGCTCGTCGCCTCCATGTGGCGCAGAATGGCCATGGAGATCACACGATCCCCCTCGCCCATCGTTATGCCGCGCACGCCCATCGAATCGCGGCCCTTGAACACGCGCACGCTGTCGCGGATCTGGAAGCGGATGCACTGGCCGTTGGCGGTGGTGAGAAGGACGTCGTCCTCCTCGCTGCACATCTGAACGTCGACGATGGCCTCGCCCTCGTCGAGCTTCATCGCAATCTTGCCGCTGCGGTTCACTTGCGTGAAGTCCGACAGTTTGTTGCGCCGAACCGTGCCGCGCGTGGAGGCGAACATGACGTCGAGGCCTTCCCATTCAGCCTCGTCCTGCGGCAGGGCGAGGATGCTGGTGATGCGCTCCCCCTCCTCAAGATTGGTCAGGATGTTGTTCAGATATTTACCGAGCGCCTGGGGCGCTGCCAGCGGCAGGCGCCACACCTTTTCCTTGTAGACGTAGCCGCTGGACGTGAAGAACAGCAGCGGCTGGTGGGTGTTGGCCACAAACAGGCGCGCCACAAAATCCTGCTCGCGCGTCTGCATTCCGGTGCGGCCCTTGCCGCCGCGACGCTGGGCGCGATAGGTGGAGAGCGGCACACGCTTGACGTAGCCGTTATGCGACACAGTGACGACCATATCCTCCTGCTGGATCAGGTCCTCGTCGTCCATGTCGGCGTCGCTGTCGAGAATCGTCGTGCGGCGCGGCGTGGCAAAATGCGTCTTCACATCGGTAAGTTCGGCGTGAATGATGCTCATTATGCGTTCGCGTGAGCGCAAAATCGCCAGATAATCGGCGATCTCAACCGACAAACGGTTCAAAGCCTCGGCGATTTCATCCCGGCCCAGAGCCGTGAGGCGGGCAAGGCGCAGTTCGAGGATCGCGCGCGCCTGCGTCTCTGAAAGACGATAGGTGCCGTCCTCATTGAGTTTGTGGCGCGGGTCGGCGATCAGCGCGATCAGCGGCGCCATGTCGTAGGCTGGCCAGTCGCGGTCCATCAATTGGGCGCGCGCCGTAGCCGTGTCGGGCGAAGTGCGGATGAGGCGGATCACTTCGTCGATATTGGCGACCGCGATAGCGAGGCCAACCTGAACGTGGGCGCTGTCGCGCGCCTTTGTCAGCAGATATTTCGTGCGGCGAGAAACAACTTCCTCGCGGAAGTCGAGGAACAGGGCGAGGAAGTCCTTGAGATTGAGCATCTCGGGACGACCGCCGTTCAGCGCGATCATGTTGCAGCCGAAAGATTGCTGCAATTGCGTGTAGCGCCAGAGCTGGTTCAGGACCACCTCCGCCACAGCGTCGCGCTTGATCTCGATGACGATGCGCATGCCGTCGCGATCGCTCTCGTCGCGCAGGTCCGAAATGCCCTCGACGCGCTTTTCGCGCACCAGTTCCGCGATCTTCTCGATCAGCGTGGTCTTGTTGACCTGATAGGGAATCTCCGTAACGATCAGCGCCTCGCGGTCCTTGCGAATTTGCTCCACATTGACCTTGGCGCGCATCAACACCGAGCCGCGGCCGGTGTTGTAGGCCAGCCGCACGCCGCCGCGCCCGAGGATAGAGCCGCCGGTCGGGAAGTCCGGCGCCGGCACGATCTCCATCAATTCCTCGATGGTGATGCCAGGGTTCTCCATCAGCGCGAATACTGCGTCGATAACTTCGCCCAGATTGTGCGGGGGAATGTTGGTGGCCATGCCGACAGCGATGCCGCCGGCGCCGTTGACCAGCAGGTTTGGATATTTTGCCGGCAGAACCACAGGCTCGTTGAACTCGCCCGAATAGTTCGGCGAATAATCGACAGTATCCTTGTCGAGGTCGTCGAGCAGCGTCATCGAGACGCGAGCCAGCCGCGCTTCGGTGTAGCGCTCGGCCGCCGCGCGGTCGCCGTCGATGGAGCCGAAATTGCCCTGCCCGTCGATCAGCGGCATCCGCAGCGAAAACGGCTGCGCCATGCGCACGAGCGCGTCATAGATCGCAAGATTGCCGTGCGGATGGTATTTACCCATCGTGTCGCCGGTGACGCGCGCCGACTTCTTGTGCGCTTTGTCGGGCGTGAAGCCGTTCTCATACATCGTGTAGAGAATGCGCCTGTGCACCGGCTTCAGGCCGTCCCGAACGTCGGGAAGCGCGCGACTGACGATCACGCTCATGGCGTAATCGAGATAGCTGCGCTTCATCTCGTCGATGATGGAAACCGGGCGAATGTCAGACCCGCTGGGGTCCGACAGATTGGGGACGTTTTCGTCGGCCAAGAAGGAAAGTCCTTCGAAAAAGGCGTGCCGCGCTCAAGGCCGGTACGCGTAAAAAAGCGACTCGCTGATCTTTAACTGATTCCAGCTCCCAAAGCCAGCGGAGCGCCTTCGAAAAAACCCATTCAAACCCAATTATTTCAGTGCCTTAACTCAAGCATCAAGTTTGGTTTTAAAACCGGCCCCAATAAAAATCAAAAGCCCAGGGCAAGAAAGCCCGGACGCCGCGTCAGCGTCTCGTAACTTGACGCGCGCGCTCGCTGAGCGCGCGCAGAGCAAAGCTCAATCCGCTCAGAACGGAATGTCGTCGTCGATCGGGGCGCCGCCGCGTCCGCCAGCCGGGGCCGCCGGACGGCGTTCCGAAGTTCGCTCCATCGGCGAGGAGCGCCCAAAGCTCTGGCCGCCGCCATCGCCGCCATACCCCACGCTCTCGCTCTCGCCGCGACCGCCGCCGCTGCGGCTGTCGAGCAAGGTCAACTCGCCGCGATAGCGTTGCAGCACGACTTCCGTCGTTTTGCGCTGGTTGCCGTCCTTGTCGGTAAACTCCCGCGTCTGCAATTGGCCTTCGAGATAAATCTTTGTGCCCTTCTTGCAGTACTGCTCCGCAATCTTGCCGATATTCTCGTTGAAGATCACGATGTTATGCCATTCGGTCTTTTCCTTGCGCTCTCCGGTGGCCTTGTCTTTCCACGACTCGCTGGTGGCGAGCGAGAAATTCACCACGGCGTCGCCCGAATTCATGCGACGCACTTCAGGGTCGCGGCCGACATTGCCGACGAGGATGACTTTATTGACGCTGCCCGACATAGGGATCTCCAAATCTGTGCGCTTTTGAGCGCGAATCTTTACCGCCCGGGGACGCTTGTGGCGGCCAATCTAGCCCGCCGGTGCGCCAAAGCGCTCAACAATTGCCGCTTGTCCACAATCGCGCTTGCCATGTTCCTCTTTCGTTCTTACCAGCGAGGCGCCAGGCTCGCAAGATCAAAACGGAGAAGATTCGTTTTTATCCCGGCCCGGGCCGATCTGCGGTCTGTGCTTTATGCGTAGTAAGACTTAGTTTGCGTCGGACGTTCCCGACCCCGCTGAAAATGCGAGACCAAAATCCGCCATGCCTGCAAACAAAACGCCTTCAACTAAACCGCTTGCAACTAAACCGCTTGCAACTAAAGCGGCTGCGACAAAAACCCCCGCCAGGCCGCCAGCCGGACAAAGCGCCCAGAAGGCGATCAAGGCGTCAAAGCCTGGCGCCGTCGACATCGCCGCAGCTTTGCCCTTTGGCGAGCATCAGCGAGCCATCGTTGTGCGCGGCGCTCGAGAGCACAACTTGAAAAACGTGGATCTCGCGATCCCGCGCGACAAGCTGGTCGTCTTCACCGGGCTTTCTGGCTCGGGCAAGTCGTCGCTGGCGTTTGACACGATCTACGCCGAGGGTCAGCGGCGCTATGTGGAATCGCTGTCGGCCTATGCCCGGCAATTTCTGGAAATGATGCAAAAGCCCGACGTCGACCAGATCGACGGACTGTCGCCCGCCATTTCCATCGAGCAGAAGACTACATCGAAAAATCCGCGCTCGACGGTGGGCACGGTCACCGAGATTTACGATTACCTGCGCCTGCTCTGGGCGCGCGTCGGCGTGCCTTACTCGCCCGCAACCGGCCTGCCGATCGAGAGCCAGACGGTCAGCCAGATGGTCGACCGCGTGCTCGCGCTGCCGGAGAAGACGCGGCTCTATTTGCTTGCGCCGGTCATTCGCGGCCGCAAGGGCGAATACCGCAAGGAAATCGCCGAATATATGAAGAAGGGCTTCCAGCGCCTGAAGATCGACGGCACGTTCTACGAGATCGCCGACGCGCCAACGCTCGACAAGAAATTCAAGCACGACATCGACGTCGTGGTGGACCGCATCGTCGTGCGCCCCGACATCGCAGCGCGATTGGCTGAATCGATTGAAACCGCGCTGGAGCTGGCCGACGGTATCGCGATTGCAGAATTTGTGGACGAAAAGGAAGGCGGCGAGCCGCGCCGCATCATGTTCTCGTCGAAGTTCGCCTGCCCTGTGTCTGGCTTCACGATTGCGGAAATCGAGCCGCGCCTGTTCTCGTTCAATAACCCGTTCGGCGCCTGCCCCAAATGCGGCGGCCTTGGCTTTGAGCAGAAGGTAGACGCAGAGCTGGTCGTGCCCGACCCAAAGGCGACCTTGCGCAAGGGCGCCATCGCGCCCTGGGCCAAATCGTCATCGCCCTA
Organism: Beijerinckiaceae bacterium; assembly: GCA_947476075.1. Classification (GTDB taxonomy): domain Bacteria; phylum Pseudomonadota; class Alphaproteobacteria; order Rhizobiales; family Beijerinckiaceae; genus Terripilifer. Next base: position 30,404 of record CANJPM010000005.1, on the reverse strand, counting down.
TTATCTGCAAACGCTGGAAGCGCTGGGCAAGCATTACAAATTCCGCCTCGACGGCTCTTGGTCGGATCTGACCAAAGTGCAGCGAAACGCGATCCTGTTTGGCTCGGGCGAGGAGGAAATCCGCTTCGCCTACGACGACGGCCTGCGCGCCTATCAGGTGAAGAAGCCGTTTGAGGGCGTGGTGCGCAATCTGGAGCGCCGTTACATCGAGACAGAAAGCGAATGGGCGCGCGAGGAGATCTCGCGCTTTATGTCGGACTCGCCCTGCGCGGCCTGCGCTGGCCACCGCCTGAAGCCCGAGGCGCTCGCCGTGAAGATCGACGGTCGCCATGTGGGCGAAATCTCCCAGCTCTCCGTGCGCCATGCGGCCGAATGGGCGGAGACTTTGCCCAAAAGACTCGACAAGAAACGCAATGAAATCGCTGGCCGCATTCTGAAAGAAATCAGCGACCGGCTAACCTTCCTGGTCGACGTCGGGCTCGATTATCTGACGCTGGCGCGCGCGGCCGGAACGCTGTCGGGCGGCGAAAGCCAGCGCATTCGTCTGGCGTCGCAGATCGGCTCCGGCCTCACCGGCGTTCTCTATGTGCTGGACGAGCCCTCCATCGGCCTGCATCAGCGCGATAATGCGCGATTGCTTGAAACGCTGCGCCGCCTGCGCGATCTCGGCAATACCGTCATCGTGGTCGAGCATGACGAGGACGCGATTCTGACCGCCGATTATGTGGTGGACGTTGGCCCCGGCGCCGGCATCCATGGCGGACGCATCGTCTCCAAGGGCCTGCCGCACGAAGTGGTGAACGATCCCAATTCGCTAACTGGCGATTATCTTTCGGGACGCAAATCGGTGGACATTCCCCGCGCCCGCCGCAAGGCGCAGGCCGGGCGCGCGCTGAAGGTTGTGGGCGCGCGCGGCAATAATTTGAAGAACGTCAGCGCCGAACTGCCGCTGGGCCTGTTTACCTGCGTCACCGGCGTTTCCGGTGGCGGCAAGTCCACGCTTGTCATCGACACGCTCTATAAAGCGGTAGCGCGCAGGCTGAACGGCGCCGCAGAACATCCCGCGCCGCACGATTCTATCCTGGGTCTTGAACATATCGACAAGGTAATCGACATCGACCAATCGCCGATTGGCCGCACGCCGCGCTCAAACCCGGCCACCTATACCGGCGCGTTTACGCCGATCCGTGAATGGTTCGCCGGCCTGCCGGAGGCCAAGGCGCGCGGCTACATGCCGGGACGTTTCTCGTTCAACGTGAAGGGCGGGCGCTGCGAAGCCTGCCAGGGCGACGGCGTCATCAAGATCGAGATGCACTTCCTGCCGGACGTGTACGTCACCTGCGACGTCTGCAAGGGCAAGCGATATGATCGCGAAACGCTGGAGGTAAAGTATCGCGACAAATCCATCGCCGATGTGCTGGATATGACCGTTGAAGAGGCCCGCGAGCTGTTTAAGGCCGTGCCGACGATCCGCGAGAAGATGGACACATTGAAGCGCGTCGGGCTCGACTACGTAAAGGTCGGCCAGCAGGCGACGACGCTCTCGGGCGGCGAGGCGCAACGCGTCAAACTGTCCAAAGAGCTATCGCGCCGCTCAACCGGCCGCACGCTCTATATTCTGGACGAGCCGACAACGGGCCTGCACTTCCACGACGTGAAAAAGCTGCTCGAAGTGCTGCATGAGCTGGTCGATCAGGGCAACAGCGTCGTCGTCATCGAGCACAATCTGGAGGTCATCAAGACGGCGGATTGGGTGCTTGATCTGGGACCGGAAGGCGGCGACGGCGGCGGGGAAATCATCGCGCAGGGTACGCCGGAGGACATTGCGGCCAACGCCAAATCGCACACCGGAAAGTTCCTGAAGGAAGTGCTGGCGCGCCGTCCGATGCAGAAGATCAAGGCGCGGGCTGCGGCGGAATAGCGATCCGCCTTCTTGCCGCAGACCCTCCTTGAGCCTCTCCTGGCAAAGACATGCCTTATGTGGGCTTTCCTCCACCGTACTCCGGCGAAGGAAAGCCCGCGAGTGTGTTATTCAGCAGCCTGTTGGCCCATGAGAGCGCGCGTTCCAAGCATGTTCCTGATCTGCGGATAAACTTCCTTCGCAAACAGGTTGATGTTGCTGACTGTGCGCTTGTGATCCAGAAAACCTGCCTGCATCATCATCAACAAATGGTCGAAACCGCCGACACGCTCATATTCGCGCTTGATCTGCGCGACCACCTGATCGGGCGTGCCATACATCACCACGCCAGCTTCGCGTTGCTGTTCCAGGGTAACTTCGCGCAGGGCGTCGTTGGTGCGCGAGCCTGCGGGCGTTCCGCGAAGCGCTGAAATGTTCGCCGCCACCGGCACATAGCCCGGCGGGTTTCGCAATTGCGGCTCCACCTTCGCTTTCATGTACCAGGTAAGCTCCCGGGCGCCAGCCTCGGCGTCCGCCTCGTTGTCGGCGACGTACATCAACGGCATGAAAGCCAGTCCGCCGCCGCCGGGCTGGCCATTGTCCACATAGGCGCCGCGATAGGCGTCGAACAATTCACGCACCTTCTCGTAAGGCTGCAGGAATGTTGCGAAGACGAAACCCTTGGACGCAGCCTTGCGCACCGAGCCGACGTCGCTGGAACCCGTCACCCAGACCGGGGGATGGGGCGTTTGGTAAGGACGCGGCCAGAGATTGATCGCGCGCTTGTGGGTAAAGCGGCCCTCAAAGTTGAATGGTCCATCGGTTGTGGTCCACGCCTTCACGCACAGGTCGACCCCTTCCCAAAGCCGGTCCAGCGTCTCGCCGGGAATTGTATTTGCGGCAAAGGTCTCGTAGGGAACGCCGCGCACAAATCCGGCTTCCAGACGCCCGTGCGAGATGCAATCGATCATCGCCATTTCTTCTGCGATGCGGATCGGGTCGCCACGATTGGCGATCGGGTTGCCAAGTATGCACAGACGCGCATTCTTTGTCTGGCGCGCGAGAATGGCCAACGAAAGCGGCGCGGCCACGTCAATGCAGGTCGCCGTCTGATGATGCTCGTTGACCATCAGATCAAGCCCGGCCTCGTCTGCGATCATGTGCTCGTCGAGGTAGCGATTGTAGAGGTCAGCGCCGATCTTCGGGTCGAAATGCTTGCTGGGAAGCGTGACGCGCATGCTGGAGAAAGTGTCCAGCGGCGGCAAGTGCGGATAGGGCATTTCCGTAAAGTACCAGGCTCGCATGGGCGTATGTCTCCTTCAGAACCGCTTCGCAACTCTAATGTTTTGAGTTTGCGGGCGAGCGGAAGAAAGATCAAGGGCGCCGCCGCCTTTGGTCCAAGAGCGGGAGAAATTCACCTGACCGCCCTTGGTATGGTTCGGCGGGCGTTGCACATGCAGCGCTCGCGCTTGGCCGCAGATGCCGCGCCCCTTGCTTCCTTGGCCCGCGTTCGATAGCCAGACAGCGAACGGGGAAGTCAGCATGAAGCCGAACGCAGACGTCATTATCGGGTCCGGCCCGCGCGCGGTCACATTCGGCAATCGCCGGCCACTGGCTATTATCGCCGGCCCGTGCGCGCTGGAGAGCCGCGATCACGCGCTGAAAATGGCGGGATCCCTGCGCGAGATCGCCGACAGGCTGGGCGTTGGAATCGTCTATAAATCCTCATTCGACAAGGCCAACCGCACGTCAGCTGCGGGCCGTCGTGGTCTTGGGCTTGAGGCCAGCCTTGCGATTTTCGCGGAAGTGAAGGAGCGTTTCGGCTTCCCCATCCTCACCGACGTGCATGAGAACGACCATTGCGCCAAGGTGGCGGGCGTCGTCGATGTGCTGCAAATTCCCGCCTTCCTCTGCCGACAGACCGATCTGCTTCTGGCGGCCGCCGCCACCGGACTGCCGGTCAACGTTAAGAAGGGCCAGTTTCTGGCGCCGTGGGACATGCAGAACGTGGTCGACAAGGTCACGGGCGCTGGCAATCCGAACGTCATGGTGACGGAGCGCGGCGCCAGCTTTGGTTACAATACCCTTGTTTCGGACATGCGTGCGCTCCCAATTATGGCGCAAACCGGCGCGCCGGTGATTTTTGACGCGACCCATTCCGTGCAGCAACCGGGCGGCCAGGGCACGTCGTCTGGCGGCCAGCGCGAATTCGTACCGGTGCTGGCGCGCGCGGCAGTCGCGATTGGCGTAGCGGGCGTGTTCATCGAGACCCATGACGACCCGGCGAACGCTTTCTCGGACGGCCCCAATCAGGTGCCGCTGGGGGAATTCGAGGCGCTGCTGCGGCAGCTGATGGGTTTCGACGCGTTGAGCAAAAGCCTCTAGCGTCGCAAGCCTGTCGTAAAAATTCTATAGGCGGGCGTGATGGATGATCGGGCCTTCACTTATTGCGACCCCGCCGATCCGCTCTGGAAGCGGCTGGCGATCGGCGCGCTTGAGAAAGCAACCGGGCGCGACGAGATCAAGCGGCTCTATGTCGCGCATCAACAATCTGGCTGGGGCGCAGGCGGTTTCTTCGAGACTGCGATTGGAGCATTGTCGCTGGACGTGCGCTATGACGCATCCCGACTGGACGCAATCCCCAAAACCGGGCCGCTGGTCATTGTCGCCAACCATCCGTTCGGCGTCATCGACGGCATCGTCATGTGCGCGCTGATGCAAAAGGCGCGGCCAGATTTCGTGGCGCTCACCAATTCCGTGCTGAGGCGCGCGCCGGAAATGGCCGAGCGCATGTTGCCGGTTGATTTTACGGATTCAGCGCAAGCGCGCCGAACCAACGTCGCCACGCGCGCAGCAGCCTTGCGACATCTCCATGAGGGGGGCGCCGTCGTGATATTCCCCGCCGGCGCAGTTTCAACCTCGCCGGATTTGTTTGGCCGCAAGCCCGCCATTGACGGCCCCTGGTCGCCGTTCGCCGCCCGCCTCGTGTTGCAGGCGAAGGCGCCCGTCGTCCCGATCTTCTTTCCCGGGCAGAACTCGACCCTGTTCCAGTTCGTCAGCCACCTACATGTGAACCTGCGGCTGGCGCTCTTCTTCCATGAAGTACGCCGTCGGATCGACAGCGCCTTCCCGGTCGAGATCGGGACGGCGATCCCGTTTGAAAACCTCGCCGGCCTCGACCGTCCGTCGCTCACCGCAGAAATGCGCCGGGCAACCTATGCGCTGGCGGGTCAGCCTCTCCCGCGATAGTTCGCTACGCCCTGCTCCGGCGCCCACACGTCCTTGGGCAAAACGCCGGTCTGCCAGAACACGTCAATGGGAATGCCGCCCCGCGGGTACCAATAGCCGCCGATGCGCAGCCATTTGGGCTTCAGAAGCGCCGCGATTTCCTTGCCGATGCGTACGGTGCAATCCTCATGGAACGCGCCATGGTTGCGGAACGAGCCGAGGTAGAGCTTGAGCGACTTTGACTCGACCAGCCATTTACCGGGCGCGTAATCGATCACCAGATGAGCGAAATCGGGCTGACCTGTCACCGGGCAGAGCGAGGTGAACTCAGGCGCAGTGAAGCGCGCCATGTAATTCGTATCGGGGTGGGGATTGGGCACGCGCTCCAGCACAGCCTCTTCCGGGTTGGCGGGGTGCGGGGTCTGCTGACCAAGAAGGGTAGGACTATTTTGAACTTTAGGTGTGCGGGCCATAACAAATCCTCGAATTCTCGCGCCCTTATGGCGCCTGCGCGCGCATCTGAGAAGCTTTTGCTCGGCCCTGAGGAAACGACAAGCCGTCTGAACCGTTGTCTTTGAACGCAACGCCTCTCAGGACGCCGATATGTCGCGATCTTTGCCAAGTTCAGAGCGCACCAAACGCAGCCGTATGATCCAGATTCACCCCATTCGCACCGGCAGCGTCCAGTTTCGCCCCTCCCAGATCCGAACTCCAGGCCATAGCCCATTGCGCTGGTGGCGGATTTTGTCGGACCGGGAATGGACGCGGGAAATGCCGATCTATTGCTATTTGATCGAGCATCCAGAGGGCCTGTTCATGGTTGATGCTGGCGAGACTTCGCAAGTGTGCGAGCCCGGTTTCTTCCCGCGCTGGAACCCGTATTACAATCGCGCGATCCGCTACAAAGTTGCGCCCGAAGATGAGGTCGGCCCGCAATTGCTGCGTCTGGGATTCGATCCCACGGAGATCGCCACAGTCATCATGACCAGTATGGGATTGGGCCATGCGGGAGGACTGGGTTATTTCCCGCGTGCGCGCATCATCGTCAGCGCGCAGGAATGGTCAATGGCCATGAGCGGACTCGGCCGCTTCGCCCATTATCCAAACAGCCATTGGCCAAAATGGCTGGCGCCGCGCATCGTCACCTTCAACGCCGGTCAAATGGGCAATCTGCCGCGGTCGCAGCCGCTGACCGGCGACGGCGCGATCTATCTTGTGCGCACGCCCGGCCACACGCCGGGGCATATCTCGGTCGTGGTCGAAGACGCCGGGCTTATCTACTTTTTTGCAGGCGATGCGTCTTACTTGCGCGCGACGATGGCGGAAGCAATCGCTGACGGCGTTTCCGCCAATCCAAACATGCAAATCAAAACGCTGAAGGCGATCCGCGATCTCGCGCAATCGCGTCCTTTGATCTACCTGCCAACACACGACCCGGACGTGGAGCGCAGGCTGGCGCAGCGCGACAGCGCGGTGGATTAGGCAAGCCTAAACGCCCGAACGCATGCGCTCCATCTCCTGCAAGCCTTTACTTGCCTCCTCGCGCAGGTCTTCCCAAATCGCCGCGACGTAATGGCCAAAGCGCTCGCCGCCCATCATTTTGGATGAACGCGGGCGCGGCAGATCAATCTCCAGAACGCGTTTGATGCGGCCAGGGCGAAAGCTCATGATGAGCACGCGATCCGACAATTGCACTGCTTCCGCAATGTTGTGTGTGATCAGCATGGTGGTCTGATTCAGCTCCTGCTGGATCTGCAACACCTTGTCGCCCAGCAGCAGGCGCGTTTGCTCGTCAAGCGCGGCAAAAGGCTCATCCATCAGCAGAATGCGCGGCTGGAAGGCGAGCGTGCGGGCAATGGCGATGCGCTGGCGCATGCCGCCCGACAGCTCCGAGGGAAAGCGTTGCTCGAACCCGTCGAGCCCAACAAGCCGCAGCAAGTCACGGGCGCGCGATAGCCGCTCCTCGCGCTCAACGCCCAAAGCCTCCATCGGGAACGCGACATTGTCGAGCGCCGTGCGCCAGGGAAAGGTCGATTCTTCCTGAAACACCATGCCGATTGATTTGTGACAGCCGCGCACGGGCGCGCCGTCGACCCTGATTTCGCCCTCGTAATCCTCAATCAGCCCGCCAACGATGTTCATCAGCGTGGACTTGCCGCAACCCGACGGCCCGATCACCGAAATGAACTCGCCCTGCTTGATGTCCAGCGAGATCGGATCAAGCGCGCGCACTGAGCCGCCGGCCGTCGAAAAGGTCTTGGCGACATTCTTGATCTGGAGCGCGGGAACCATCGTCATGTGGAGCTCATCTGGTGAACCTCTGGGTGAAACCGCTCCACTTGCGCTTTTGCCGATCCTGTGGACCCGGCAGACGCACGAGCTTGTCGATAGCGACATTGCCCAGCGCGGCGCAGAAGAAGATGAAAATGAGAACGGCGAGCATGCTGGGAATGTCGAACACGCGGTAGTATTCCATCGCCGAGAAGCCAAGCCCCATGCGCGAGAGTTTGATCTCCGACATCAGGCAACCAACGATGGAAATGCCCAGCCCGATGCGCAAGCCCGTGGCCAGCGAAGGCACAAGCGCGGGCAGATAAATCATCCGCACCATCTGAAATCGCGACAGGCTGAACGTGCGCCCTACCCGTAACAAAACCGGACTAACCTGTCGCACGCCCGCAGCCACGCCCAACGCCATTGGGAAAAAGCTCGATATCGCGCCAAGCGCAATCTTGGACCCCATGCCGACGCCAAACAGGATTAGCAGGATCGGCAGGAAAACGATCTTCGGCGTTGGCGCCAGATAATGCAGAAACGGCTCCAGCACAGAGCCTGCGTAGCGATTGGCGCCGAGCGCCAACCCCGCGAGCGCCCCGGCCGAGCAGCCAATCGCGAACGCGGCCAGGACCTCAAGTCCGGTAACACTCGCATGAAACCAGAACGAAGCGCTGGCGAGCAGCCCAAACATCGCTTTTGCGACGAGCCAGGACGACGGCAGCACTCCGCGATAAAACAGCCCCGAAGCGCCCGCGACTTCCCATAGCGCGAAAATGACGACCAGCGCCGCAATCCGCAGCCGCCCCACCGTCCAGAACGGGAGCGCAGCGGCGCGCCCTGCTCTGCTTATTTGCTCGACAGCAGCCATTTTTCAATCTTCTCGGTAATGAAGAAGAAACAGATGCTCACCAGCACCACGAACAGAATGCCCGCATACATGCCGGGGATTTCGAACCTGTCGCCAAGGTCAGAGATCATCTGGCCCAGGCCGCCGAAGACGATGAGATATTCAACGCCAACCACATTGATGATGGCGAACAGCAGCCCGATGCGCACGCCGCTGAAAATCGTCGGCAGCGCAGCGGGAAACTGGATCATCGAGAACATCGCCCAGCGCGACAGGCCGTAGGCGCGCCCGACGTTGAGCAACACGGGGCGCACCCCGTCGAGGCCCTCTTTCGCCTTCAGGATAATCGGCGGCAGACAGCCAACGACGCCCATGGCGACGATGGTCGCCGAATTGCGCCCAAAGATGACAAGGAACAGCGGATACAGCAGCACCAGCGGCGCCGACGCCATGGCCGCCACCCAATCGGTATAGGCCAGCCCAGCCAGCTTGAAGCGATGCAGCCAATAGCCGGCAACAATGCCGATCACAGAACCGATGGATGCCGCCGCCAGAGCTTCGGCGAACGTGCGCACGAAGGCGTTGATCAGCCCCTCCTGCACGAACAGCATCTCAAAGCTGGCGAAAATCGCACTCGGCGGCGGCGCGATGAACGCGTTGACGAGGCCCGCAAAAGCGGCCGCCTCCCAGAGCGCCAACAGGAACGCGAGAACGCATAACCGCGCCAGGACAGGCGCGGGTTTCCAGACTGTAGATCGACGGGCGACGATCGCAGCGTCCGACATGGACGACCCTCTGATGAGAAAAAGCGGGCGACGAAGCCGCCCGCATCGACAATCCAATCGCCCGCTATTTCTTCGCCGGCACGAGGATTTCAACAAGCCCCTTCACGTCGTCAGGCGTCATCGCCTTGGTGATGAACTTGAAATCGAGCGACTGATCGAGCGTCTTTTGCATATCCCTGATCTCAAACGGCTGCATGGCGGCCTGCGGGTAGAACCCGTCGCGCGCCTCTCTGGCGACATCGAGCGAAACGGCTGCAGCTTCAGCAAAATATTCCAGCGCCTTGGGATCTTTGTAGGCCCATTCCAGCGTCTTGTTGTAGACCTCCTGAAACTTGACGAGGGCCGCGCGCTTTTTGGCCAAAGTGTCGGCAGTGGTGAAGTTGACGCGAACTGTTTGGGTCTGGAGCGACGGCACTTCACTGCCGCGCGCCACGATCGTCAATTCCTTCGTCGCCACTTCCTTGAGGCCGAAGGGGGGCGCCGACCAACCCACGTCGATCTGCTTCGACATCACTTGCGTGAACGTGCCGGGGATGCCGCCCGTAGGCGTGGCTTTACCCTTCACCTTGTAATGATCGAACAGGTTCAGCAAAACCAGATTGGTGGACGAACCCGGCGAGGAGAACGAGACCGTCTTGCCCTCGACGTCCGAGAAACTCTTGATGCCGCTGTCGGCGCGCGCATACCAGAAAATGTCAGGCGTGCCGGTCATGGCGGCGGAAACGATGCGCAGCGGCGCGCCTTTGGTGTAGGCGCCTACGAGGCCGAGGATGCCGCCCTGCATGGCGACGTCAACGCTGCCGGCGAGGATTGCCTGCACGGTCTGGGCGCCGCCCTGTGTGTAGAGGACTTCGATCTCAAGTCCCGCTTCCTTGAAGAAGCCAGCCTTGACGCCAAATTCCGTGATGCCGGTATCCCAATTGCCCTTTTGCGGCAGAGCGACTTTCAGCGTGGTGGTCTGCGCGCAGGCGGCGAAGCCACTCGCAGCAAGCCCGATGCTCAATGTCGCGAAGCCCAAAGTCAAAGCCCTGATCATCTTCATGTGGCGTCCTCTCCCTTCGCGCGAGCCCTGTTTCGAGCCTTCACGCTAACGCAATCGTAGCTGATCCGTTGTGCGGCGGCAATCGGGCAAGACGGCCCCTATGTTTTCGTTCCGTTCACGTTGTGCTTGCTTTCGGGCGCTGAATGGCCCGATAAGCAACCTCCAGTTTCAGAGCGGATTCGCATGGCTTCCAACGACGATCTCTTCGGCGGCGGAGCGGCGCGCAAAGCGTCGCCCAAGGCACCTTCGGCTTCTGCGCTACGCGCCAAGCCAGATCCCAAACCCGAATCCGTTCGCGGCACCCCCGGCGAGGAAGGCTACAATGCCTCCTCCATCGAGGTGCTTGAGGGGCTTGAACCCGTTCGTCGTCGCCCCGGCATGTACATTGGCGGCACGGACGAGACCGCCCTGCACCATTTGTTCGCCGAAGTGCTTGATAACTCGATGGACGAAGCTGTCGCCGGCCATGCGACGTGGATCGACGTCGTGCTGGAGCCCGACGATTGGCTGACCGTGACCGACAACGGCCGCGGCGTGCCGGTCGATCCGCATCCCAAATTCCCCGACAAGTCGGCGCTCGAAGTCATCATGACGACGCTGCACGCGGGCGGCAAATTCGACTCGGGCGCTTACCAGACCTCCGGCGGCTTGCACGGCGTCGGCGTCTCGGTCGTCAACGCGCTCTCCTCGCGCCTTGATGTTGAGGTGGCGCGCGGCCAGCAGCTCTATGCGCAATCCTTCGAGCGCGGGACGCCCGTCACGAAGCTGGAAAACCGAGGCAAGACCCTGAACCGGCGCGGCACCCGCGTGCGCTTCCAGCCCGATCCGCAAATCTTCGGCTCGGATGCCCATTTCCGCCCTGCGCGCCTGTTCCGGATGGCGCGCTCCAAGGCTTATCTGTTCGGCGGCGTGGAAATTCGCTGGCATTGCCACCCCGCGCTCCTGAAGGAAAACGACGTTATCCCGCCCGAGGCGGTGTTCCGTTTCCCTGGCGGCCTGCGCGATTATCTGGCCTCCGACATCGAGGGCAAGGACCTCGTGGCCGAAACCGCGTTCAGCGGCAAGGTTGAAAAGCCCGGCGGGCATGGCTCCGTAGAATGGTCCGTTTCATGGCTCACCTACGAGGACGGATTCGTCCATTCCTATTGCAACACGATCCCGACGCCGGACGGTGGAACCCATGAAGCCGGCCTGCGCGGCGCGCTGCTGAAGGCGATCAAGGACCATGCAGAGCGCATCGGCATCGCAAAGCGCGTGGCGCCGGTCACCACCGACGACGTGATGTCAGGCTGCGCGGCGCTGATCTCGGTGTTCATCCGCGAGCCTGAATTTCAGGGCCAGAACAAGAGCCGCCTGATGAGCAGCGAGGCGTCCCGCCTCGTCGAGGGCGTCGTGCGCGATGCGTTCGACCATTGGCTGGCGGATTCTCCCACGCAAGCCGCCAAACTGATTGACCATGTGGTCGAGCGCGCCGACGAGCGGCTGCGACGCAAGGCCGAGAAGGACGTCGCCCGCAAGGCGCCCGGCCGCAAGCTGCGGCTGCCTGGCAAGCTGGCCGATTGCTCCAGCAATTCTCCCTATGACACCGAATTGTTCATCGTCGAAGGCGATTCCGCCGGCGGTTCAGCCAAGCAGGCGCGCGACCGCGCCTCGCAGGCCGTGCTGCCATTGCGCGGCAAGATCCTGAACGTCGCCTCGGCCACCCGCGACAAGCTGGCCGGCAATCAGCAGCTCACCGATCTGATGCTGGCGCTGGGGTGCGTAGGCGGCGCGAACTACAAGGATTCCGAACTTCGCTATAACAAAATTATCATCATGACCGACGCCGACGTCGACGGCGCCCATATCGCGTCCCTGCTGATAACCTTCTTCTGGCGCCAAATGCCCAAGCTGATTGAGGGCGGCCATCTCTATCTGGCCGTCCCGCCGCTCTACAAACTCACCCAGGGCCCCAAGACAGCCTACGCTCGCGACGACCGCCACAGGGCTGAGCTGATGAAGTCCACCTTCACCGGCAAGGGCAAGGTAGAAGTCAGTCGATTCAAGGGCTTGGGCGAGATGCTTCCAGCACAACTTAAAGAAACCACCATGGACCGACGCAAGCGCACGCTCCTGCGGGTGGATGTTGCGATCGAGGACAAGGATTCCACCGCCGACAGCGTGGAGCGTCTGATGGGCAACAAACCAGAAGCCCGGTTCGCCTTCATTCAGGAGCGCGCCAAATTTGCAGCCCCCGACGCGCTCGACATCTAAATGCGTCACAGTCGCTGAAATAATTGTTCAATTTCTGCTTACGAAACGTCAGATCGCTAACGAGCCGTTTACACAAATGCGCAAAACTAAATCGTCGATTGAATGATTTATTTATGCACTTTTCGGGACGGTTTATTATGAACGACCAGAATACCTCTACCCGCACCTCATTTACGCGGACTGTAGCCATTGGCTGTTTAGCTCTTGCTATTGTGTCGGTAGGGGCGGCTTACGCTCTGCAACAGACGGCGGCGACGCAGGTTGCAAAGGCGCCTGCGCAGGAGCGAGATCTTGCTAACAGCTTCTCCGCCCTGCCGCGTCCAACGGTTCAACCAGCCTCCGCCACGGGCTCCTGGTGGGCGCGTCGCACCGACCAGAACGCGACTAGCACAGCCGCCCCGGCCAAGGTCGGGAACACCCTGCGCAACCCGGAACTCGGCATGCCGCGCTAAAACTCGATTTATCCCATGCGACAGCCGCGCCATGCGGCGTCGTAAACCTTGAGCCGACGCCATGCGCGTCGGTTTCTGATTGACTTCGCCCCAATTGAGCCTATGTGTCGGTTAGGCGTTGCTGGGGCCCGCGCGTGCCCGCCGTCTGTTCCGCCGCAAAGAGTGCGGCGTAATTTACCCCTATCGGACGCGTAACTGGCGGCCTGCGTAGACGAACGGCGACCCGGTCGCCCTGTGTCTCGCCTGCCCACAGGCCATAAACAAGGCCATGGAATGTCTTTCAGAGATACTGGACTGAGCGAAAAGGTCCTGGCGGCCGTAGAAGCCGCTGGATACACCCAACCAACGCCGATTCAAGCGCAGGCTATCCCACATGCGCTTCAAGGCCGCGATATTTTAGGCATCGCGCAAACCGGCACCGGCAAGACCGCCGCCTTCACCCTGCCGATGCTCTCGCGTCTGGAAAGCGGCCGCGCCCGCGCCCGCATGCCCCGCACGCTGATCCTTGAGCCTACCCGCGAACTGGCGGCGCAGGTTGAGGAAAGCTTCATTAAATATGGCGTGAACCACAAGCTGAACGTCGCTTTGCTCATCGGCGGCGTGTCGTTTGGCGACCAGGAAGCCAAGATCATGCGCGGCGCCGACGTGCTGATTGCGACGCCCGGGCGCCTGCTCGACTTTCAGGAGCGCGGCAAGCTGCTGCTGACGGGCATCGAGATCCTCGTCATCGACGAAGCCGACCGCATGCTCGACATGGGCTTCATCCCCGACATCGAAAAGATCTGCAAGCTGGTGCCGTTCACGCGCCAGACGCTGTTCTTCTCGGCGACCATGCCGCCGGAGATCACGCGCCTTACCGAGCAATTCCTGTCCAATCCGGTGCGTATTGAGGTGGCCCGCATCGGCGCTACAGCCTCGACCATCACGCAGAGCTTTGTAGCCTCGCACACCGGATCGGAAAAGCGGGAGACGCTGCGCCGCCTGCTGCGCGAAGCAGACGGCTTCCGTAACGCGATCATCTTCGCCAATCGCAAGCGCGACGTGGCGATCCTGCATAAATCCCTCACCACCCACGGCTTCTCCGTCGGCGCCCTGCATGGAGACATGGATCAGCCTGCGCGCATGGCCTCCCTCGACGCCTTCAAGCGCGGCGACGTGGCGCTGCTCGTGTGTTCGGACGTGGCCGCTCGCGGTCTCGATATTCCGGACGTCAGCCACGTGTTCAATTTTGACGTTCCGATTCATCCTGACGATTACGTGCATCGCATTGGCCGCACCGGCCGCGCGGGCAAGAGCGGCATCGCAATCTCCATAGTCACCAAGGAAGATTCAAAGCACGTCAAGGCGATTGAGAAACTCATCAATATCGACGTGAACTGGAACGGCCCGCAGCCCGAAGATCTGGGCGAGGCGCCGCCCGACAAGGATCGGCTGCGCGCCCGTCGCGACGGAGAACGCTCAGGTGGCCGTCGCGGCGACCGTGATCGGTCGAGCGAATCCAGGTCGCGCCGCGACCGCATGGACAAGACCGACGGTCGTCGTCGCGCGCTGGAGGACCAGGCGCCGATGATGCCCTTCGTGGCCGACGAATTGGCTGCCGGCGGCAATCTGTCGAACGTCGAACAGCCCCGCTCCGAACAGCCGCGCCGCGAGCGTTCGCCCCGTGGCGAGCGCGCCCCGCGCGGCGACCGTGCGCCCCGCCCCGAGCGCACCCGCTCCGAACAGCCGCGCGTGGAAGCGGCGGAGCCGGTTCGTTCAGCGCCGCGTCCCGAGCCGGTCCGTCAGGATCGCTTGCAAAACAACGAGCGTCCCCGTCGTCGCTACGAGGAGGACGATGGTCCGTCCGTGCTCGGCATGGGCGACCATGTGCCTTCTTTCATGCTGCGCGCGGTGAAATTGCCGGTGACGCCGAAAGCGTCCAGCGAAGACTGACCCGATAATACGCGGCGCCTTGTGCGCCGCGTTTTTCGTTGTTCCTTGCGCGCTCCGTCGCCCTCGCCTAAACGTCGCACACCCGTGAGGCGATCTGAGGCGTGTGATGACCGGCGACTTCAAACCCAAGTCCGAATTCCTGCGCGTTCTCATTGAGCGCGGCTTTATTCATCAATGCTCCGATTTTGCGGGCGTCGATGAAAAAGCGCTTGCCGGCGGACTCACCGCCTATATCGGCTTTGATTGCACCGCCTCATCGTTGCATGTGGGGTCGATGCTGCCGATCATGATGCTGCGCTGGCTGCAAAAAACCGGCGGCAAGCCCATTGCGTTGATGGGCGGCGGCACCACGCGCGTCGGCGATCCATCCGGCAAGGACGAAGCGCGCAAGCTGCTCACCGTCGAGCAGATCGAGACCAACAAGGACGGCATCCGTCAGGTGTTTGACAAGTTCCTGACCTTTGGCGACGGGGCCTCCGACGCCATCATGATCGACAACGCCGAATGGCTGACCAAGCTCAATTACATCGACTTCCTGCGCGACGTCGGCCGCCATTTCTCGGTCAATCGCATGATGTCGATGGATTCGGTGAAGATGCGTCTTGAGCGCGATCAGGAGCTGTCGTTCATCGAGTTCAACTACATGTGCCTGCAAGCCTACGATTTCGTGGAGATCAACAAGCGCTTTGGCTGCACGCTGCAAATGGGCGGCTCCGATCAATGGGGCAATATCGTCACCGGCATCGACCTTGGTCGGCGCATGGGCGCGCCGCAGCTTTACGCGCTCACCGCGCCGCTGCTGACCACCTCATCCGGCGCCAAGATGGGCAAGACCGCATCGGGAGCCGTCTGGCTCAACGCCGACATGCTCAGCCCCTACGGCTATTGGCAGTTCTGGCGCAATTGCGAGGACGGGGACGTCAGCCGCTTCCTCAAGCTGTTTACCGAATTGCCGCTCGACGAGATCAACCGTCTGGGTGGGCTCGACGGCGCCGAGTTGAACGAGGCAAAGAAGGTGCTGGCCAATGAGGCCACAGCGTTGCTGCATGGCCGCGCCGCCGCCGAGGCCGCAGCCGAGACCGCCCGCAAGACGTTTGAGGAAGGCGTGTTGGCCGACGACCTCCCCAGCGTCGCTTTGCCCGCCGCCGAGGCCATCGGCATGGGCGTTTTGTCGGCTTTCGTGCGCGCCGGACTGGTCGCATCAACCGGAGAAGCCCGCCGCCAGATTAAAGGGGGCGGCTTGCGCCTGAACGACGAGCCCGTCATGGACGAAAAATCGGCGCTAACCGCCGCCAACTTCAAAGACGGCGTGGCGAAACTCTCGCTGGGCAAGAAAAAGCACGTGCTTCTGCGGGCGGAATAGCAAAAGTTGCTACCCGTCATCCCGGCAAACGCCGCGATGACGGGTTAAGCGCGACACTGCCCCTACCTTGGCGAGCGCATCAGCCTGATGTCGAGATCCCGCACTTTCTTCCGTAGCGTGTTGCGGTTGAGGCCCAACAGCTCGGCGGCCTTGATCTGGTTGCCGCGGGTGGCGGCCAGGGCTGCTGAAAGCAACGGCCCCTCCACCTCGCGCAGGATGCGATGGTAAAGACCGGCGGGAGGCAATTGCTCGCCAAAGGAGCGGAACAGCACATTCAAATGATGCTCCACCGCCATCGACAGCGTAGAGCCTTCCAAATCCAGGGGCGCATGACCGCCAAGCGCGGGCGCGCTATTGGAGACAGGCGCGGGACGATCTCCGATCGGGGTGGAGTCGAAGCCCAGCTCTGTCTCAACCAATTGCTCGGTGATCGTCTCCTGCGGATAAAGGGCGGCCAGGCGCCGAACGAGATTTTCCAGCTCGCGGATATTGCCCGGCCAGCGATGACGCTTCATGCGCTCAAGCGCGCCTCCGTCGACATTCTTGAGCGGCAGGCCCTGCTCGGCGGCGAGCTTGAAGAAATGGCGCACCAGGTCCGGTACGTCCTCGGTACGTTCACGTAAAGGTGGAAGACGCAGCGGTACAACATTGAGACGAAAGAACAAATCTTCGCGAAACAGGCCCTGCTGAATCAGGATCCGCAGATCCTTGTTGGTGGCGGCGACGATGCGCACGTTGGTGCGGATCGGCGCGCGTCCGCCAACGGTCGTGTATTCTCCCTGCTGCAACACGCGCAGCAAGCGCGTCTGCGCCTCCATCGGCATGTCGCCGATTTCATCCAGAAACAGCGTACCGCCCTCGGCCTGTTCGAAGCGCCCGATGGAGCGCGCGGCCGCGCCGGTGAACGCGCCCTTCTCATGGCCGAACAATTCACTCTCGATCAGATCGCGCGGAATAGCGGCCATGTTGATCGCCACGAACGGCCCGCCACGACGCTTGCCGTAATCATGCAGCGCCTTGGCGACCAGCTCCTTGCCGGTGCCGGATTCGCCGGTGATCATGACTGTGAGATCGGTCTGCATCAGGCGCGCGAGCGTCCGATAGATTTCCTGCATCGCGGGCGAGCGGCCCACAAGCGGCATGCCCTCAATTTCCTCGTGCGTCTCGCGCGTCATCCGCGCCTTCGGCTGGCTTAGCGCACGACCTACGATCGCGACCAGATCCTTCAGATCGAAGGGCTTGGGCAGGTAATCATAGGCGCCGCCTTCCGAAGCCTTGATTGCAGTCATGAAGGTGTTTTGCGCGCTCATGACGATAATCGGCAAATCGGGGCGCAGCTTCTTGATGCGCGGCAGGAGGTCAAAAGCATTCTCATCCGGCATCACCACGTCGGTGATGATAAGATCGCCCTCGCCCGCCTGCACCCAACGCCAAAGGGTGGACGCGTTGCCAGTTACGCGCACTTCATAGCCGGCGCGCGATAGCGCCTGGCTCAACACTGTTCTGATTGCGGAATCGTCGTCGGCTACCAAAATGTTACCGCTAGCCATTGACGCTTGTCTCCTGGTCTTCAAACCGCCGCCGAAGGCAGGGGTTGGTCTTCACGCCGCAGCCGGGGGCAGCGGTCGAAACTCAAACTTTCGCGCCCTGTCGTCCGTCCCGTGGCGAGAACATTGGCATCAACACGCGAAAAGTAGTCCGGCGGGGGTGGGATTCACATTCGATAATCCCGCCATGATCGCCGACTATTTTTGCAACCAATGCAAGGCCGAGGCCAGTTCCTGACGCCTTGTTGGTGACAAAGGGGTCGAACAAATTACCCATGATTGCAGACGACACGCCGGGGCCATTGTCGCGCACGCAGAATTCGAGCGGCAACGCGACCGGATGAGGTGAACCGGACACGCGCATGCGAACGCCGGGGCGAAAAGCCGTGGTCAATTCGACCTCGCCGTCGATGGCGTCTTCGCCCAAAGCTTCAACGGCGTTCTTCACGAGGTTGAGAAACACCTGAATCAGTTGATCCCGATTGGCGTTCACGGGCGGCAGCGACGGATCGTAATTCTCAACGAAGCGCACATGGCGCCCAAAACCCGCCTGCGCCACACGCTTCACGTGATCGAGCACGAAATGGATGTTCACGGCGGCGCGCTCAGAGGGGCGTTCGTCGGAAAATGCCTCCATACGGTCGACAAGCTTCACAATCCGGTCAGTTTCATCACAGATCAGCCGGGTCAGCTCACGGTCTGAATCGCCAAGTCCGGGCTCCAGCAATTGCGCGGCGCCACGAATGCCCGAAAGCGGATTCTTGATTTCATGAGCAAGCATGGCCGCAAGGGCCGAGACTGAACGCGCTGCCCCTCTGTGCGTCAATTGCCTGTCCATCTTGTCGGCAATTGTACGCTCTTGCAGCATTATGACTATAAATTCAGCATCGGGCAGCAGCGGGATCACATTCACGTCCACGATCCGATCAGGACCGATGCGCGGCGTACTGACGTCGATGCGGTATTCATTGATGGTCGAGCGACGCTGTCGCGCCTCGTCGACGACGCTCAGGATTGGCGAGCCAAACGGCAACAGGTCAGCCAGTCGGCTACGTTGAAGCTGGTTCTCGCCAATCTGGAAAAACGCCTCGCAGGCGGCATTGGCGTCAACGATCAGCCCGGTGGCGTCGAGCGTCATGATCGGGTGCGGCAGCACGCCCAGCACCTGCAAAGAAGGAACGTCCAGTCGGGTTCGGGTAATGCTCGACATAGTCAGGCCGCTTCCGTAACGGGGTCAAAATCAAACACGCGCCCGAGCAGGCTGCGGGCTTCGATGGGGCAATCGGTGGTGACGAGACGCAGCCGCAAAGCGGCGCCGTCGGCGTGTGAATTCGCGCCGGAATGGTCCGCATAGGCCGACAAATGCTTGCGCGCGTGGCGAAGGCCGGTCAGCGCGCCCATGGTTTCAATCAGGGATTCAAGATGGGCCAAAGCAGCCTCGCGCTTTTGAGCGACCGAACGCGGCGCCGGCGCCCTGCCCGCCAGTCCGCTTGCTATCTCGCCCACGAGCCAGGGTCGCCCAACCGCCGCGCGGCCGATCATCACGCCAGCCGCGCCAGAGGCTTCCAGCATGGCGCGCGCGTCGGCAAGGCTGGCGCAATCGCCGTTGGCGATCACCGGCAGATTGGTCGCCTGCACCACCCGACGGATCGCCGACCAATCGGCGCGGCCCTTGTAGAATTGCTGGCGCGTGCGCCCGTGAATGGTGATCAGCCGCACGCCTGCGGCCTCCGCCGCCCGGGCGATCTCAGCCGCGTTATGGGTGGAATCGTCCCAGCCGAGCCGCATTTTCAGCGTGACGGGAATTTTCACGGCTCTGACCGTGGCCTCCACCAGCTTTAGCGCAAGGTCTGGCGTGCGCATCAGCGCCGACCCAGCATAGCCGCCAGTAACGCGCTTGGCCGGGCATCCCATATTAATGTCGACGATGGCGGCGCCGGAAGCCTCCGCAAGACGCGCCGCCTCACCCATCCAATGAGGATCGCAACCGGCGATCTGGACCACATGGGGATCAATCCCCGAGCCCTCGGCGCGCAGCCGGGTTTCTTCGCAACCACGCACAAAATCGTCCGAGGCCACCATTTCGGACACGACGAGGGATGCCCCGGAAGAATGAGCGACGCGGCGCATGCCAATGTCCGTCACGCCCGACATCGGCGCCAGAATAGCCCGGCCCGAGAGGGACAATGGCCCTATCTGGATCGCGTCGCCTAAATTGTGTGCAACAACACTCATGCTCATATAATAATCAAAATTGTACGCTGCGCAAATTATCCCGCAGGCAAGTTTGGGATCCGCAATTGACCACAATCAACAAAAGCGGGACATCAAGAGCATGAGCGAGAAAAACACCACAGAGGACGTCGCGATCGTGCTCGTAGCCGCCGGGCGCGGCATGCGGGCGGGAGGCGGAATCCCAAAGCAATATCGCATGCTGGCGGGACGCGCCGTGATTGCGCGCACGTTGGCGGGGCTCGCGCGCGCTCTGCCGCACGCGCGGATCGTTCCGGTGATCCACCCTGACGACGCGGTGCTGTTTGAGGCTGCAAGCGCAGACTGCTCGGTAAATATGATGCCTTGGGTTGCGGGTGGCGACACGCGCCAGCACAGCGTGCTGGCGGGCCTGCGCTCTCTTGGCGATAATCCGCCGCAGATTGTGCTGATTCACGATTGCGCCCGCCCCTTCGCCAGTGCGCAATTAATCTGCGAATGCGTGCGCGCAGCGCGCGAACATGGCGCAATCGTTCCCGCGCTCGCGATTTCGGACGCAATGAAGACACTCGGCGCCAAGTCTACCCTTGGCGAGGACGTCGACCGCAATTCAGTGCGCGCCGTGCAAACCCCGCAGGCGTTCACCTACGCGCTGATCCGCGACGCCCACGAGCGCGCAAAAGCTGCGGGCGTTGGGAATCTGAGCGACGACGCGGCTGCGGCGCAATGGGCGGGCCATACAATTTACGCCATCGCAGGCGAGGCTGGAAATATGAAGCTCACCAATCCGGAAGACTTCCGCAGCGCGCAAGCCGCTTTGGCCGCAGAGCTGAGCGACGTGCGCACGGGCCTTGGTTACGACGTACATGCCTTTGGCGCCGGCGATCATGTATGGCTCGGCGGCTTGCAGATTCCCCATGAGGCCGGGCTCGTCGGCCATTCAGATGCCGACGTCTTGTTGCATGCGCTGACCGATGCGATCCTCGGCGCTATCGCAGACGGCGACATCGGCAGCCATTTCCCGCCCTCCGACATGCGATGGAAGGGGGCCGCCTCCGATCAGTTTCTCCGCCATGCTATCGACCTTGTGGCCGCGCGCGGCGGACTGGTCGCACATCTCGACGCAACGATCATCTGCGAGGCTCCGAAGATCGGCCCGCATCGCGATGCGATCCGCGCCAATGTCGCGAAGATCTGCGGTCTGGATTTAGGCCGCGTCGCGATCAAGGCGACAACGTCCGAGAAGCTGGGATTTACAGGGCGCCGCGAGGGAATCGCAGTGCAAGCGGTCGCGACCGTGCGGCTGCCGTGGGGGGATTGAGAGCGACGATTCAAGCCCGGCATGGCGGCGACTGTCGCCAGGCACGAAAGGCTCCAAGCGCGCAGCCTGTCGTGGGTTGAGCTGCCGGCCAACCCGGCTTGATGCACGCGGAGCCAGGGTTTGGACAAAACGCCGTCGCGAGCCTCGCGGCTGCCCCTGTCCAAAGGCGCCTCGATTTGCCATAAAGCCCCTATGACCTTCGACCCCGCCCTCATCGCCCGCGCCGCCGATATTCTGCTGCGGGCGCAAAAGCAAAGCCTCAAAATCGCCGTAGCGGAATCCTGCACTGGCGGGCTGGTCGCGGCGCTGTTCACCGAAATTCCCGGCTCGTCGGCGACGTTTGATCGCGGTTTTGTAGTCTATTCCAACGCGGCCAAGCACGACATGCTTGGCGTGCCGATGGAGCTGATCGACGCGAACGGCGCGGTGAGCGCGCAAACGGCGTGCGCTATGGCCAACGGCGCTCTTGCGCATTCGCAGGC
Source organism: Beijerinckiaceae bacterium (assembly GCA_947476075.1). Lineage (GTDB taxonomy): Bacteria > Pseudomonadota > Alphaproteobacteria > Rhizobiales > Beijerinckiaceae > Terripilifer. The sequence goes on along the minus strand of CANJPM010000005.1, from coordinate 8,764 downwards.
TGATATAGCCGTCGCGATTACCGGCGTGGCGGGTCCGGGGGGCGGAAGCGCGGAAAAGCCTGTGGGACTGGTGTATCTGGCAAGCGCGCGAACAGGCGCCCCGACATTGCCTGTCGAGATGCGCTACGGAGATTTGGGCCGCGCGAACGTACGCCGCGCGGCGTTGGAAAGCGCCCTCGATCTGATCGAATCCCGGCTTTAACGATAGGCCGCCGCAATTCCCAGAAAGTCTTGCGCGGCAAGGCTGGCGCCGCCGACAAGAGCGCCATCGACATTGGCCACGCCCATCAGCTCGATAGCGTTTGAGGGCTTCACCGAACCGCCGTAGAGAATGCGCACGCCCGCTCCCTCGCCCCCAAGCATCCGGCTGAGCTCGGCCCGGATGAAAGCGTGAACCTCCGCAACGTCGGCGGCGGTGGGCGTCAGTCCGGTGCCAATCGCCCAAACCGGCTCATAGGCCAGCACGAGATTGGCGGCGGTCGCTCCCTGAGGCAGGGAGCCGGCGACCTGCGCCCCGACCACGTCCAGCGTCGATCCGGCCTTGCGCTCGGCATCGGTCTCGCCGACGCAAACGATAGCGATCAGCCCGGCGAGCAAAGCGGCTTCCGCCTTCGCTTTCACGATTGCGCTGGATTCGCCATGATCGGCGCGGCGCTCGGAATGACCGACAATAACGAAAGTCGCCCCCAAATCGGCGAGCATTTGCGCAGCGACGTCGCCGGTGTGGGCGCCCGACGCTTTCACATGGCAATCTTGCCCGCCAATGGCTATCCGCCCGGCGGCGCTGGCGACGGCCCCGTCCACAAGTGTTGCAGGGGGACAAACAAGAAGGTCCACCCGTAACTTAAGCGTAGCATCATAGCCCTGCGCCATCGCCTCGATTTGCGAGAGCGACTCCTTCAACCCGTTCATCTTCCAGTTTCCGGCGACGAGTGGGTGGGGTTTGTTGACCATTTTCGCTCCCATTGATGTGTTCCCTTGCCGGTTAGCAGAGCGCGCGCGCTATGCAAAGCGGCGCGCAGAGGCTATGGAAAACCAAATCGGCAAAGGGCGGTTTTCGCCTGCTTCTGGAATCGGACGAGACAAAATGCTCGAAGGCATCCGCCGGGCTTCTCAAAGCCTGATTGGCAAGTTGATCTTTGGACTCCTTTTTGGAGTGCTGATCCTGAGTTTCGCGGTTTGGGGCATTGGCGATATTTTCCGCGGCATCGGCGTCAGTTCGGCCGCCAGGGTCGGAAAGGTCGATATTTCGAGGGAAGCCTATCGCACCGCTTACCAGACCCAATTGCAGAACCTGCAACGGGAATCGCGCCGCGCCATCACCACCGAACAGGCCCGGGCCGCCGGTCTGGACAAAATGGTGCTGTCACGCATGATCGCAGACGCGGCCCTTGATCAGCGCGCACGCGCCCTGGGGCTGGCCATGGCCGAGCGCGACATCGCGCAAACGATCGTCAACGATCCCGCATTCATCGGACCCACCGGCAAGTTCGAACGCCAGCGCTTCAACGACGCCCTCCGGGAAGCCGGCTATGCGAACGAGCAACGATTCGTGCAGGAGCAGCGTCAGAACTATCTGCGCCGCGAACTGGCTCTCTCCATCGCCGGCGGAGCGCCGCTGCCGCAGGCCATGATGGAGGCCGTGCATCAATACGATGCCGAAACCCGCAGCGTTGAATTCTTCACCCTGCCCGCCTCCGCCGCAGGCGAAATAGCGCCGGCCGGAGAAGACGCGCTGAAGGCTTTCTTCGAAGAGCGCAAAGCGAGCTTCCGCACGCCCGAATATCGCAATGTCGTGGTGCTGAGCGTGGCCCCCACCAACGTCGCCGATCCGGCTCGCGTGTCCGACCCTGACGCCCGCGATGTCTATGAGCAGACCAAGGGCAAGCGCTTCACCGCGCCCGAGCGTCGCACGGTTCAGCAGATAATCCTTCCAAACGAGGCCGAGGCGCTTGCCGCCCGCCAGTCCATCAAGGATGGCGAGACGTTTGACGCTGTGGCGCAAAAGCGCGGGCTCTCCGACAAAGACATCGACCTTGGCGCTCTCACCTGGACCGAATTCGCCGATCCTGGCATCGCACAGGCTGCTTTCGCATTGGCGGAAGGCGCCGTGAGCGAGCCCGTGAAGGGCGCGTTCGGCTCCGCCCTGCTGCGCGTCTCAAGGGTTGAGCCGCAATCGATCAAGCCGTTCGAGGAGGTCGCGCCTATCTTGAAGCGTGAACTGGCGGAACGGCGCGCACGCGATGAAATCCAGAAGATCCGCGACCGGATCGAAGATCAGCGCACCTCCGGCAAGTCGCTTGTTGAGGCCTCCGAGGGCGCGCAATTAAAGGCGCGGGTGATTGAGGCGATTGACCTGAACGGACGAGATCGCACAGGCGCGCAAGTCCCCGGCCTCGTGGACGGCGCCGAACTGGTGCGTGCGGTTTTCGCCTCCGACATCGGCGTCGACAACGACGTGTTGACCACGCGAGACAACGGCTACACATGGTTTGAAGTGGCCGCCATCGCCCCCGCCCGCGATCTGGCTCTCGATGAAGTGCGCGAGCGCGTCGTCAAGGCATGGACCGATGACGAAACAGACCGCAACCTGCAACGCAAGGCGCAGGAGCTGGTAAAGCGCATCGACGGCGGCGAGGCCATTGAGGATGTCGCCAAGGGCGTGGGCCTTGAAGCGCAGCTCGCCAACGACGTCAAGCGCTCCGGCTCCCAGATTCTGCCGCCGCCCGCGGTCGTGCGCGCGTTCACAATCGCGCCCGGCGCCGTAGCCTCAACCGCAAACGAGGGAGGCCGCATCGTATTCAAGGTGCTTGATTCCCTCGTGCCGCCCTATGATCCCGAAAGCGCGACCCTTAAAGCTCTGGCTCCGCGCCTGCGCGACGCCTTGACAGAAGACATTCTGGCTCAATTCGTAACGAAGGCGCAGGACGAACTCGGCGTCAAGATCAACGAGTCAGCCGTGCGCATGGCTGTAGGCGGCGAACAGAACTGAGTACAGGCAAGCGTCATGACACCGACATCGTATGAGGACTTCGCGCGCGCCTACGAGTCCGGACGCCCAAGCCTTGTCGCCACAATTCTGATCGCCGATCTTGAAACGCCGGTCTCCGCCTATTTGAAGCTGAACGCGGCCCGCGGCTCCAATACTTTCCTGCTCGAGTCCGTGGAAGGCGGCGCCGCGCGCGGGCGCTATTCCATGATCGGCATGGACCCGGACGTAATCTGGCGCGCAAATGGCGCTGCAAGCGAGATAAACCGGCAGGCCCTGAATGCCCCCGACGCGTTTGAGCCCTGCCCTGGCAAGCCGCTGGACGCCCTGCGGGCGCTGATTGCAGAATCCAGAATCGAAGAGCAAGACGGGTTGCCGCCCATGGCCGCCGGCGTGTTCGGCTATCTGGGGTACGACATGGTGCGCCAGATGGAGCGCCTGGCGCCTGCAAAAGTCGATCCGATTGGCGTGCCCGACGCGGTGATGATCCGCCCGACGCTGATGGTGGTGTTTGATTCCGTGCGCGACGAATTGCATATCGTCACGCCGGCGCGCCCCTCTGCTGGCGTCAACGCGCGCGCCGCCTGGGAGGCAGCCCAAGCACGCATCGACAAGATTGTCGCTGTGCTGGAAGGCCCGCTGGCGCACAAGCCGCCCGCCGCAGATCCATTGATGACCGCAGTCGCGCCAGTCTCCAACACGCCGCACGCGCGCTATCTGGAAATGGTGGCGCAGGCCAAGGAATACATCAAGGCGGGCGACATCTTTCAGGTCGTTCTCTCGCAGCGCTTTACCGCACCGTTTGAACTGCCCGCGTTCTCGCTGTTTCGCGCCTTGCGCCGCGTCAATCCGGCGCCGTTCCTGTGCTTCCTCGATTTCGGCGGCTTCCAGATTGTGTGTTCAAGCCCGGAAATTCTGGTGCGTGTGCGCGAGGGCAAAGTCACCATTCGTCCGATCGCAGGCACACGCTGGCGCGGCAAGACGCCCGCTGAAGATGAGGCTCTGGCGCAGGAACTTCTGGCCGATCCCAAAGAGCGCGCCGAGCATTTGATGCTGCTTGATCTGGGACGCAACGACGTTGGCCGCGTGTCACAAATCGGCAGCGTGGAAGTGACCGGGCAATTTTTCGTCGAGCGTTACAGCCATGTGATGCACATCGTCTCCAACGTCGAGGGCCAGCTCGATCCGCGCCGCGACGTGATTGATGCGCTCTGCGCAGGCTTTCCCGCCGGTACAGTTTCTGGCGCGCCCAAAGTGCGGGCGATGGAAATCATCGACGAGCTGGAGACCGACAAGCGCGGGATTTACGCCGGCTGCATCGGCTATTTCGGCGCCTCGGGCGAGATGGACACCTGCATCGTGCTGCGCACCGGCATCATCAAGGACGGCCTGATGCACGCGCAGGCCGGCGCCGGCATTGTCTACGATTCAGATCCCGAATCCGAACATCGCGAATGCGTGAACAAAGCGACGGCCTTGTTCCGCGCCGCCGAAGAGGCCGTGCGCTTTGCAACGAGCGCCAGACGCGGGCAATAACGGGCGAAGGTTGACCGGAAACTTGCACCGAATTTATGGGATCGTCAGGCGAAAACAGCGCTGGGTACGTCTGGATGGCGGGTATTTTGTAGGCTTCCTACTGGGCACGAAATAAGGCAAGAGCAGTTTAGTGAAGTTGGTTTGTTATTCAAAAATGCTGTTCCAAGCGTTGCATGTGTCAGACAAAGCGACGGCTTTCGCCGTTCGCGTGGCTGCCCGCCATGTCGTGGACGCCTCTGCAGGCGCGCGCGTCATCCCGGCGAAGGCCGGGACCCACGGCAGGTTACGAGTTCGTCGCTTGCCGTAGATGGCGGCCTTCGCCGCCATGACGCGTTTGGGACGTTGAGCGCGAAGCGGCAAGCAAATCTGCTGCAACCAGAATCGTATCCGGGCTGGAAGCCCGCAGCCCAAGGTCGCATCCAACGCTTCATTTCCCGCGTATGATAAGACAACCCCTTTCGCCCATGGAGCCTGCATGTCCACTCCCGCCGCTGACGCGCCAGCGCTTGTCTGGTTTCGCGACGATCTGCGGCTCGCCGATCAGCCGGCGCTTCATGCGGCCATACGCTCGAAGCGGCCCGTCATCTGCCTGTACGTCTACGATACCGGGCGGTCGTCCGGCCGCGCGCTGGGCGGCGCGTCCAAATGGTGGCTGCATCATTCGCTGGCCGCGCTGGGAGCCTCGCTTGAGAAGATCGGCGCCCGTCTCGATCTTATCGCCTGCGATCATGCGGACCTGCCGCAGATTGCGCAAAGTCTCGGCGCAGGCGCTGTTTACTGGACGCGGCGCTATGGCGGCGCCCAGATCGCCTGCGATGCGCAGGTGAAGAAAGATCTGGCGGCGGCCAATATCGAGGCTGCGAGCTTCAACGGCCATTTGCTGCGCGAGCCGTGGGAAGTCACCACCAAAACCGGTGGCCCGATGAAGGTGTTCACGCCGTTCTGGCGCGCATCGCAGGCCCTCGGCGACATACCGGCCCCCCTGCCCGCGCCCAAAGCATTTGCGAGCGCGCCATGGCCCAAAGGCGGCCAAAAACGCGCGACGTTGAAGACGCTGGACCTGTTGCCCACCAAGCCCGATTGGGCCGACGGCCTGCGCGCGCACTGGACTCCTGGCGAGGCTGGCGCGCGGGCGCGTCTGCAAGACTTCTTCAAGCACGGGCTGTCCAATTACGCCGATGAGCGCGATCGTCCGGACCGGCCATCAACCTCGCGATTGTCGCCATTCTTGCGTTTTGGCGAGATTTCGCCCCGAACCATCTGGCACGCTGCGCGCCATCTGGAAGCAGACAAGCCTGCTTTGGCCAAGGCGATCGCCAAATTCCTGTCGGAAGTCGGATGGCGTGAATTCGCGTTCCACCTGCTGTTTCACAATCCTGATCTGGCGACCCGCAATTATCAGGCGCGATTCGACGCCTTCCCGTGGCGCGAGCCAGATGCAAAGTCTCTGCGCGCCTGGCAAACGGGCAATACCGGCTATCCAATCGTGGACGCAGGCATGCGCGAACTCTGGCGCACCGGCTTTATGCACAATCGCGTGCGCATGGTTGTGGCGTCCTTCCTCGTGAAGCATTTGCTGATCGACTGGCGCGTCGGCGAAGACTGGTTTTGGGATACTTTGTGCGACGCCGACCCCGCCAACAATCCGGCAAGCTGGCAATGGGTGGCGGGCAGCGGCGCCGACGCAGCGCCCTATTTCCGCATCTTCAACCCGATCTTGCAGGGCGAACGCTTCGACCCGGAAGGCGATTACGTGCGCGCCTTCGTACCGGAGCTCGCCAACATGCCGGCCAAATTCATCCACAAGCCCTGGGAAGCGCCCGCCAATGTGCTGGCAAATGCCGGCGTGCGTCTGGGCAAGGATTACCCGTCGCCGATCATAGACCACAATCTTGGCCGAGATCGCGCCCTGGCGGCCTTTGGTGCGCTGAGGGCCAGAGAAGAAGCGTGAGGAGCGTGCTCCAGACCCTTGCTATCCCGGACCCTTGCGATCAGTGAACCCGCGATAAAATTCTTCCGATCATCCGACCCACCGGGCTCGACAAGCGCAAAGGCGCGTCGGTTACGGCAAAGCAGATGCAATCCACATCGCCCTCAATCTGTGGCGAATGCTCCAGCGAGGAATCGGCCATGGCAATGTCGCCGCGACCATAGCGGCCAAGCGGATCCACGAATGCGCCCTTCAGAACCAGAGTGATTTCCGAACCCTCATGGGTGTGTTGCGGCAAGCGGCGACCAGCGCGCACATGGATAAGGCTGACTTCGCCCCGGCCCGATTCCGCAATCTTGACCTCGCGGACGCCGGGAACGACGAAACGCCAGCCCAGCGCATCCATGTCGCAACCCAGATAGCTGCGAAGAGGGGCTGGCAGGAGGCCGCCCTGCTCGGCGGGAATGGCGCGCACGCGCTCCGGCTCAGCCATATTGAAAATCGCGGACAGCCGCTGATCGCGATTGCGGGAGGGCGCCAGATCATCGGCTGCCAAAAGACCGGCGGAGGCGTAATCTTCCATAGCGCGCACGAAACGCCTGTTCTCGGGGCGCAGCAGGAGGTGCGAGGCGATCAGGGCGTGGCGGGCCGGATCAAGAGCGCCGGCACCATAAGCGGCCAGCAATTCGTCGATGGGGCGCGCAAGGGAGTCAGCCGCCGGGGATTCAGTCACGGAGTTTTTCACGTTCTGGGCCTGCATGTCGCTGTGCTCGAATCTGCTCATGTCATACCGAATATGGTCATTACGATGCAAATCATGACTTGGATCATGCCGTGTAAAGCAAAGTTGATCAAGCAAACTGGACACTTGCGCACAAAAGCAAAAACTTGACGACCTGCGCTTGCGCCCCGCCGCGCCTCCCCCTAGCTTGCCGCCAGGCAGGGAGATGGAAATGAAGCATACCGAGGACGTTATCGGCGCAATTGGCCGCACGCCGCTCATCAAGCTGCGCCGGGCCTCTGAATTGACCGGCTGCACCATCCTCGGAAAAGCCGAATTCATGAACCCAGGCGGCTCGGTCAAGGATCGCGCCGCGCTCTCCATCGTGCTCGACGCCGTGGCGCGCGGGCAATTGCGCAAGGGCGGCGTGATCGTGGAAGGCACCGCCGGCAACACCGGAATCGGACTGGCGCTGGTGGCTAATGCGTTGGGCTTTCGCACCGTGATCGTAATTCCCGAGACGCAATCCCAGGAAAAGAAAGACATGCTGCGCATGCAGGGCGCGCAGCTGATCGAAGTGCCAGCCGTTCCCTATTCCAACCCCAACAATTACGTGAAGGTCTCCGGCCGCATCGCCGAGCGTCTCGCCAAAGAAGACCCCAACGGCGCGGTCTGGGCGAACCAGTTCGACAATATCGCCAATAGACAGGGCCATATCGATACGACGGCGCCCGAAATCTGGGAGCAGACGGACGGCAAGGTGGACGCGTTCACCTGCGCGGTCGGCACCGGCGGCACGCTGGCAGGCGTGGGCATGGCGTTGAAAGAGCGCAATCCGAAAATCCAGATCGCGCTTGCCGACCCGATGGGGGCCGCGCTTTACTCATATTACAAGACCGGCGTGCTGACGGCGGAAGGCACGTCCATCACCGAGGGCATAGGTCAGGGCCGTATCACCGCCAACCTGGTTGACGCGCCAATAGACCATGCATTTCAGGTGAGCGACGAAGAGGCGCTGCCGATTGTGTTCGATATGGCAGAGCACGAAGGCCTGCTGCTGGGCGGCTCGTCCGGCGTGAACGTCGGCGGCGCCATCAAGCTCGCCCGCGAAATGGGGCCGGGCCACGTGATCGTGACGATCCTGTGCGATTCCGGCGTGCGCTACGCCTCGAAATTGTACAATCCAGCGTTCTTGCGCAGCAAGAACCTGCCCGCGCCCGCGTGGATGGAGCGCGAAACGACGATAGACGCCGGGCTGGTTTAGGGGGCTGTCTTCCTTCTCCTGCGACAGCGGGAGAAGGTGGCGCGCGAAGCGTGACGGATGAGGGCGCTTTCGGGCGTTGCAAGAGCCCTCATCCGCCCCTTGCTGACGCAAGGCGCACCTTCTCCCGCCTGCGGGAGAAGGAAAGAAAGTGCCAATCAAATCTCGTTGGGAACCGGCGCGCCCTTGTACAACCAATCCAGACACAGCCACACGTCCTCGTCGCTGCGGGCGCGATAAGCGGCGTTGCGCGCTTCGCTTTCAACATCATCCGTGTGGTAGAAATAATTCCACATGAAGCGGCTCTCGTATTGCACGCGGGCGGTG
>CANJPM010000004.1 GCA_947476075.1 Beijerinckiaceae bacterium | reverse complement strand
TGAGCCTGACCACGAGGTCAGAGAATAACGGGTCGCTCGCGGCTCCGTTGCTGACTCCCACGCCCACGCCAAGCTGCAGGGAGCTGAGTTTGAACCAGCCGATATGCCCCGCGTCTGTCGAACCGCCGTTTATTCCGTCAACATGCAAATAGTACTTCGTGACTAAACCGGTTTCGAGAGTGTCGAGTCCACCCTCAATTGGCCTCGCAATCGTTCCTGGATCAATAACGACGTTGTTCGCAAGATCGTAGCCAAAGCTGCTCGTAGGCGTGGTAAGCCCGATCTGCTGGTAATTCAACGACATGCTTGTCGAAGGCGTGTCTCCGCCGGTGCCGAGTGCATTGCCAGACAACACAACGTCGCCAAGGAGAAGATCGTAGACCACATCGCCCGCAAGGTTTACGCCCTGCACGCGGGCCGCGTTGATAAGCCTGCCAGCGGCCAGGTCACCGAGCAGAGCTGGCCAGACGCCGACCATCGTGACGACAATTTCCGAGAACGAGGGTGCGCTTGTGACGCCACCCGGGCCGACACCGACACCTGCGCCAAGTTGCAGGGACTGGATCTCGAACCATCCCTGATGACCGGGATCAGTAGATCCACCATTCAAGCCATCGATCAGCAGATAATACCGGGAGACACCGCCAGATTCGAGCGAGCTAGTGTCGGCGGGCACTGGGTAAGGTATCGTATTTGGGGGAATAGCAGTTTGGTTCGCCAGATCGTAGCCAAATTCACTGGTGGGCGTGGTGAGCCCGATCTGCTGGTAATTCAACGACAGGCTGGACGAAGGTGGGCCTCCGCCGGTGCTGAGTGCATTGCCAGACAAAACAACGTCGCCAAGGCGAAGATCGTAGATCACCTGACCCAGAGCGTTCACGCCCTGCACGCGGGCCGCGTCGATAAGCCTGCCAGTGGCCAGGTCGCCGAATAGTGTGGGGTCCACGCCGGCCATCGTGACGACAACTTCCGAGAACGAGGGTTCGGTCGTGACGCCATTCGGGTCGACACCGACACCTGCCCCAAACTGCAGGGATTCGATCTTGAACCATCCCTTTGAATTTCCGCCGGGGTTGGTCGAGCCGCCGTTGGCGCCATCGATCAGCAGATAATACCGGGTGACTTCGCCAGATTCGAGCGTGCGGGGTCCGCTGCCCGGCTCTGGCTCAGGTATCGTATCTGAGAAACTGGCCATTTGGTTCGCCAGATCGTAGCCAAAGCTGCCGTCGGGCGTCGCGAGATTGAAGAGCTTGTAAGCGAAGGAAAGACTGGACGACGGCGCCCCGTCACCCATCGAGAGGTAATTGCCCGTGACGAAGACGTAGTCGAGAAGAAGGTCATAGAGCTTATCCCCCGCGCTATCCACCTGCTGGATCCTGACCGACCCAAGGTCGGTCGCTTTCGCAAGCTGGGCCAGCAGGGCCGGCGCGACGCCTTCCATGGTGACTGAAATCTCGCTGAATGAAGGTGCGCCAATGACGCCGTTCGAAACGCCAACGCCGACGCCCATATTCGCGGACGAGAGTTCGAACCAGCCCGGATGATCGGGATCAGTAGATCCGCCGTTCAGGCCGTTGACCAGCAGAAAAATTGTCATAAGAATAACCTAACCTACTCAATGGTGCGACCTTCAGTCGTAGCGCTGAATACCCGAAACACCTGCCGCCAGTCGAATCGACAATCGAAGATCTATGCTCATGGCCAGACCTCATGAGGCGATCCGGTCAATATATTTCTTGATGATTGGGTTCAGTGCGGACCCACGGAGATCGAAATTTGACGCAGCCTCACGAGATCGCTTTGTGATGGTGTGCGCTTGTTGTTATTTAGCCCACCAAGTTATTTAGCCCCGCCAAGTATGCTGATGGCGTTTTGCACAAGCTGCGTCGGCGTCATATGCAATTCGTTGATCAGCTTTTCAACATTCACGCCTGACAGCGGGCCGTTGATTTCCAGGCGCGATTTTTCCGCATCCGCTATGAAATCCGGATCAACCAGCACTTTATCAAATGCGACGCGCAAAGTGTCTGTCTGCGCTTTGGGGAGTTTCGGCGGCGCAAAAATCACGCGCCCGATGACGCTCTGGGTGAAAATCAGTTTGAGCGTCTGGCGCTCGTCGTCGTTGCGCGCAAGGTCGAGAACAGTCGGCGTATCGGGTAGTTCTTTATGTCGGCTCAACGACATTTGCAGCAAGATGAAGATCTGGCGATCACGAACCCAGTCCGGCTTCATCGTTGCAATGGATGTATAATTCCAGCCGGCAATGCCCTGCACTTCACCGCGCTCCAGCGCAAGCACGTTGTCGCCGCTGCCGTTATAGCCCGACACCAGTTTCAGTTTCGCCTGGAACATGCGTGAAAGAATGTTTGCGTGGACGACGCTATTGTCTGATGCGCCGGCGCCGCCCACAATCAGCTCTTTGCTGAAAAGATCCTGTGTCGTTTTGACAGGGGAATCTGCGCGGCTGACGACAACCGAGACGTCGTTGTTCAGGCTGCCGATCCAGGTGAATTCGCGTGAATCGTATCGCGCGCCCGGCGATTCAAACAAGGCCGCCGTGGCGACGGCGCCGGGCGCCAGAGCAAGCACGGTTCCATTGCGGGACGCTTGCGCATGGATGTGATTGGCCAGGATCACGCCTGCTGCGCCGGGCATGTTGCGCACAGTGACAGGCGGCTGGCCAGGCAGATGTTTGCCCACATGGCGCGCATAAAGCCTTGCATAAGCATCGTATCCGCCACCGGGGGCATGGCTGACCAGAAAGGAAATGCTCTTTGACGCCTCGTCCGTGGCTTGCGTCTGGGAGAGCGCGGCGCCTGAAAAAAGAACGCCCGCGCCAAGGCAAAACATGAGAGATGAGAGCCGCCCGGATCGGCGAATATAACCATTCGATCTCATGCCGTTTCCTCCAAACGATAGTTGAGTTTCTTTCAGCGCTGATTTTATTGAAAAAACTGTTGATGGAGCTTTTTCGGTGATCATTATGAGCCCTGTTTGCCAGGATGAGAACGGTCAGTCGTGAATTAGCAAGAAAAAAGGCCGACTGAAAGGGTTTCGCCAGATTATCCGCCGCTCCTTGCCGACCGCAGGATTTTCAATTGGCCATGTGACGGAGGCCCCTTGAGCATGACATAAGGGATGTGCAGAAGACTAATGCGGGCGGGGCGCCTGATTTGTGAGCGATGTGAGCGGGTGCGAGCGCGCATGTGTGAACTGCTGGGTATGAATGCGAATGTGCCAACTGACATTCGCTTCAGTTTTTCTGCGCTTGCCCAACGCGGCGGCGGCACCGGCCCCCATCGCGACGGCTGGGGCATTGCTTTCTATGAGGGGCGGGGAGCGCGGGCCTTTCATGATCCCCAGCCCAGCGCCCATTCCGAGATCGCGCGTCTGCTGCGCGATTATCCGCTCAAGAGCAAAATCGTCATCGCGCATGTGCGGCGCGCCAATCGGGGGCGGGTTGCGCTTGAGAACACCCATCCGTTCACGCGCGAACTTTGGGGGCGCGCATGGACGTTCGCTCACAATGGGCAATTGAAGGGCGTCAAGAAGCGGTCGCTAGATCTCTACAAGCCGATAGGCACGACGGACAGTGAGCACGCTTTCTGCTGGCTTTTGGGCCAATTGCGCGCGCGTTTTTCCTCGCTGCCCTCACCAGATGCGCTGGACCAGGCGCTGGGTGAACTGTGCGCGGATTTGGGCGCACTTGGCGTCTTCAACGTGCTCGTCAGCGAAGGCCGGACGCTCTATGCGTTCTGCAACAAGAAATTGTTCTATCTGGTGCGATGCTGGCCATTTGGCGTAGCGACGCTGATTGATGAAGATCTGCGGGTCGATTTTTCAACGATGACCACGCCCAACGATCGCGTCGTCGTCGTCGCAAGCAGCCCGCTGACGCGAGACGAAGTCTGGTTGGAGCTGCCAGCCAGAACCATGACGGTTTTCAGAAATGGTCAACTTATCCCTCATGCGCCAAAAAGCGCAGACCAGAGGTCGGCCGCGCCATGAATTGCGTTGAATTGCTGCGCCCAGAGGCTAAAGCGTCCGGGCGCGCCTGACGAGGCCTTGAAAGATGGGCCTGTCAGGGATTGTGGCCCAATCGCTTCATGCAGCTTGAATATTGATTATAGCGCGCAGCCACGCGCGGATCGTTGGCGTCGCTGACGTTTGGCGTTCCAGCCTGCGCTTCGCCGATGCATACGCGCACTGCATCTTCGCGCGATGCTTCCTGTTGCGCCGATGCAGCGCTGATCAGGAACACCGATCCTATTGCTGCAATGGCAGCGGAAAAAACAAGCGGCTTCATGATGACCTCTTCTCTGTTTCTCTGTTTGCGCATCGCCGAATTCGGGATGCTTGTAAACATGACGACAGCATCTTGCCTGAGGCAGCTTTCAAGCGCGCGCTATCAGATGGGTTAGCGGGTAACCTTTATGGTTTATGCGCACAGGCTTGCGGGGTGCGTGAACGCGCGTTTCTTGCAGGATTGAAAATTCCGGCCAAGCTCGGTAAAGAGAAAACGATTTTAAGAGGTTCTGAATTTTTGACGATCCATTGAATGGACAGGCTGATGACGATGTTTCCTGTTTCGCGTCGCCACAAGTGGGAGAATTTCGCACGGCGTCATTGGTATGGGTTCAAATTGTTCGCGCGACAGAATGTGAAGGTGGACAAGAATTTTTTCGCCAGCGACGCCGCCATGCGCCTCACCGCCGGCATGCTCCCCAAAGGCGTCCGCATCACGTGCGCGGGGCGCTCGGATGGCGCTGGAATGCAGGCGCTCGCATATATGTCGACGATCAATTTCGCCAAGGCTTTCGGCGCTGTCTATGTTCACTCGCCGTTTAGTCTTGTGGATCACGCGCCCGGCGATATGCGCCAATGGGCGGCCGCATGGGAGGGCCAGTTCAACTTCGGTCAGGGCGTACAGAAGCTGGATCATGCGAGCGACATCGTGGTCGATTACGCCGATTATCTCTCGGGCAAGCACAAATTGTGCGCCCGCAGCGTGCTGAGATTTCAGCAATGCTGGTGGCTGAACCGCCGCTATCCCGATTCCTTTCAGGCATGCCTTCGCACCTTTGGAGAAAGGTTCCGCCATATCGATCAGGCTTCCGATTCAGACAGGCTCGTCGTCGCTGTGCATGTGCGCCGGGGTGATGTGGCGAATGATTTAAACGCGGCGCGGTTTACGCCCAACACAAACATTGTGGCGCGCATCGCCCGCCTTCCGCGCGTTCTTGCCGCTCTGAAATTGGACTATGTCGTCGACGTTTATTCGCAGGGCGATCCGGACGCATTCGAAGCATTCTCGCAACTGGGTTGCCGCTTGCATCTGGACGCCGATGCAGTTTGGACGATGAGGAGATTGGCGAAAGCCGACGTCCTCGTCATGGCCAAAAGCTCGTTCAGCTATGCCGCTGCTTTGGTGAGCCCCGGCGTCAAGATTTATGAGCCCACATTCAATCCGCCCCTGTCGGACTGGATCATTGCGCGCCGCGACGGCTGGTTTGACGAAGCGCTGTTGAAGCGCCAGTTGTGGAGACACCCTCGCGGCAATCCTGCAATCGCGATCTCTTCCCTGTTTGCGCCCTCTCTGGTTGATGCGCCTCGCGAGACGACCGCATAACCCCATCTTGAGCTTTACATTTCAGGCGCAGCGGGCGATTGCCGAGCGCCTTTTCCCGGACTATTCAGGACAGCCTTGTGCGCACATGCGCGCATCGCTTTCGGGAACATGCGATCCTCGGGAAATAGTTGGCGCCTCATGCCCTACAGCACACGAAACGGTTTGCGCATCCATTATGAGATCCATGGCGCCGGGCCGCCTATGGTGCTTGTCCACGCCAATCCATTTGATCGCAGGCTCTGGCTCTACCAAATAGCGCGATTTTCCCCGTTCTATCGCGTGATTGCCGTTGACCTGCGCGGCTACGGCCTCTCCGACAAGCCGGAACACGCGTTCACGCTGCGCGACATGATGAACGACGTCCTCGGCGTATGCCAGGACGAGGGGGTGTCGCGCGCTGTTTTCGCCGGAGTCAGCGTGGGCTCGGGCATCGCGCTGCTCGCCAGCATCGAAAGGCCGGAGATGGTCGCCGCCGCGATTCTTGTGGGCGGATCAAGCGCTGGTCCCCGCGACGTCAACGCCATTCTCGCGGGCTTTGAGGGCAAGCCGCTGGGCGATCATCTGATGCATTTGATGCGCGGCTATGTTGCGCCCGGTTTTGCCGATACGCCTCTGGGCGATTATCTGCTGAAGCTCTTTGTCGAAAACAGCGCTGAGCTGTCGCCGCAATGCATCGCCAATATCTTCCGTGCGCGCGGCTCATGCGACATGACGGAAAGCCTGGCAGGGCTGAAGCTTCCTGTGCTTGTCATCAACGGCGCCTTTGACGGGTCGCTCCCTGCGGGACGACGCACGGCCTCGCTCATCCCGGATGCGGAGCATGTGGTGCTCGAAGACGCCGGTCATGCGTGTTGCATTGAAAAGCCGCATGCGTTCGACGCTGCAATCATGGATTTCCTTGCACGCAACGGCCTCGCGCCCAACAGGCACGAGAGTTCGTGAAGGTTTAAGCAGTTCGTGAAATATTAGAATAAGCGCTCGCAGGTTCTCATGCCTGTAGAGCCTCGCGCAGGGCCTTGCGCCGGGATGCCTTGTACATGTCCTTGTAAGAGCGTGGACCCAGCGGCCCCTGCTCAATTTCAATCTCGATGAAGCTGGGACCATCGCCCGAAAGCGACTGCCTCACAGCCGCTTCAAAGCTCTCCAGATTGTCGGCATAATAAACGTTCTTGATGCCGGCCGCGCGGGCCATGGCTGCAAAATCGACCGATTGCTGCGGAATCGGATGTCCGCCATTGGCCTCGTAAGAACCATTCTTCCAAACCATATGAACGAGGTTTTTTGGCGCTGCCGCTGCGATGGTGACGAGCGTGCCAAGGTTCATAAGAAGGCTTCCATCGCCGTCAAGCACCAGTACTTTACGCTCGGGCCTGGCGATCGCGAGGCCCAGGCCATGCGAAGAAGCAAGGCCCATGGCGCCGAAGGAAAAGAAATTCAGCGGACGGTCAAAAATCTCGATCCAGTCCGATGCGGTTGAATAAGTCGCAACAACAATCTCGTCGTTGATGAGGGTCTTCAGGCGCTCCAGCGCAACGCGGCGGTTCATCATGATCGAATCCAGACCTGAAATGTCAAATGGGCTTGCGGGCGATGAGGAAAGCCACTGGCTCGGAGGAGGTATAGGCATGTTCAATGGCGGTCGAGATTCCATCGACGTCTTCGTCGCTGTCGATCAGAAGCCGCTTGATGCCGAGCACGTCAAGAATCGGCTCAAGGATGCGCACGCCAAATTTCGCTGAATCCTGCGGCGCAACCTCCGGCTCTTTGCCAAGCAAGCCGATCATCATGCAGATGGGGAGTTTGTGTTCGCACGCCATCGCGCGAATGGCGTTCATTGAATACAGAAATCCCGTGTATTGGATCAGAATGAGCGCGCGTTTGTCGCCATAGTTCAGGCCGGCGGCTATCCCCAGCGTCTCGTCTTCCTTGCAGGTGCGAATGAGCGTCAGCGCCGGATCTGACCGGATGGGTGTCAAAAGCCCCTTGGCGGTATGAAGATCAGGCACGCTCAGCACATGCGACACGCCGGCGCGTTTGACCGCAGCGACAATCTTGGCGCCCGTGAGCACAGGCGTCTCGGCCTCTGGACCCAGTTTCCCCACCAGCTATTTCCTTTGTTCTTGCGACAATTTGGGACGCCAATGCAAGCATCCGCTACCTAGTCTGAACGAGGAGCGTCGCTTCTGCAAGATCGCGCAGCAACAAAGCCGACAGGTCGTTTGAACGCCCGACTTGCCCTCTCATAGCGCATCGCGGTAAGCTGAAGCCAATCGTGCTGCAAGTGCGAACGGGAGGACGTTATGGGACTTATTGGCCGGGTTGCTCTTTCTGTATGCGCGCTCATTGGCGTGGCTTCCCCTGCGGCGGCTGATGCCGTTGCCGAGTTTTACGCCGGCAAGCAGGTTCGTTTCATCATTCGGTCCGGCGTTGGCGGCGGCTACGATTCGTATGCGCGCCTGCTGGTGCGCCATATTTCGCGCCACATACCCGGCAAGCCCAGCGTTACGCCCGTGAACATGCCCGGCGGCGGCGGCATTATCGCAGCCAATCACGTGGCCCTTGCGGCCCCAAAAGACGGGACCATCCTCACAATGGTGAGCCAGGGACTTCCCGTCGATCAGGCTTTGGGACTTAATACGACTCTGAAAGCCGATCTGCGCACGTTCCACTGGATCGGCAATATGAGCGCAGCCAATCAAATTCTCGCTGTCTGGCATACCTCCCCGACGAAGACCGTGGCCGATGCCCAAAAGCGCGAAACGCTGATTGGCTCAACAGGCGCAGGTTCAATTTCCACGCAATTGCCGGCTCTGTTGAATAATCTCGTCGGCACGAAATTCAAGATCGTGATTGGCTACCCCGATGGGCGCGACGTGAATCTGGCCATGGAGCGTGGTGAAATTGAAGGACGCGGCGCAAACCCGTGGGTCAGCTACAAGTCGACATCGCCGCGCATGGTCGCCGACAAGCTCATCCGTCCGCTCGTGCAGTTCGGTCTCGAATCCGATCCTGAAATAGCTGAAGCTCCCCTCTTTCTAAATCTTCCTGTCAGCCCGGAGAACAAACCTGTTGTTGAGTTCATGTCAAAGGCGGTCATGGTTGGCCGCCCTGTCGCCACCACGCCCGGCGCTCCCCTCGACCGGGTAACCGCCTTGCGCCGTGCATTTGATGCGACCCTGAACGATGCCGAGTTCAAGAAAGACGCTGACAGTCAGCGGGCGGAAATTGATTATATGAGCGGCGAGCAATTGGAAAAAATCATCAGCGATCTGATAGGCGCGCCGCAGGATGTACGTACGCGCGTCCGAAACGCGATGCGCCCCAATGATGCCGACATGAAGGCGCTTGAAGGCGCCAAAGAGGTCAAGGAACAATGATCATCCGGTCTTGCACGCTGCGCAGGGGAATGTTTTGATTCATACAACAAGGCGCATTCTGGCCGGGCGCGAGTTCTTGCACGTCAGTGTCGCAGGGCAGCCAGCGCAATCGCCCCGGCAAGAATCCCGCAAAGCGATTGAAGATGCGTTAGCTGCAATCAGCGATGCTGGTTTTTCTACGCAAGCCCTCATACGCAGCCGCTTGTTTGCACGCGATGCGCAATTGCGTCGCATTGCAAGCGACGTGCGGCTGGAGACTTTGGTCGGCCCGCTTCGCTCCGCAAGCTCCAGCTATGTAGATGCGCGCCGGCTGCCTCCGCAATCGTCGATGTCGATAGACCTTGTGGCGATGCGTGCGAACGCGGATGCGCAAAAGCTGGTGCGTGAATATGAGCCGCAAATCGCGCCGCCTATGTTCGTGACGCTGGACGGTATGGCCTATCTCTCCGGCGTGACGGACATGAGCGACGATTTCGATGCGCAGCTCGTCTGCATACGCGACACGATCAAGCAAAGCGTGCAGCTGGCTGGCGGCGATGTTGGTGCTATCGTAAACATAGATGCGCATATCTCGCGTGCAGTGAACGTCGACCACGCCTGGCGCGCAATCGGAAGTCTCTTTCCCGCATACAATGCCAGCATCTCATTGACGCAGGTTGATGGATATTCTGCCCCGCAGAAACTTGTTGAGCTTGAAACGACGCTTGTCATTTCATCCTGAATTAGCGCACGCCTGCAGCCATTAGCGCGATTGACCGTGGGGCGTCTGGTCGTCAAATTGGCTGTTACATCAAAACAATCTGGGGGTCGAATTGGGTGAGCTTTATACGCAAGTTCTCGTAGTGGGGGCAGGGCCGGTCGGTCTCGCGCTTGCTGGCGATCTGGCGTGGCGGGGCCAGTCCAGCATTGTGGTGGAAAAATCCAACGGCGCAATTACGCAACCCAAAATGGACCTCATTGGTCCGCGCACGATGGAATTCTGTCGCCGTTGGGGCATAGCCGATCAGGTGATCGCGTGCCCCTACAATCCCGATCATCCGCAAGACAATGTCTGGCTTGAATCCTTTGGCGGGTTTGAATTTGGCCGTGAGCCCTTTCCATCGCCCCGCACAGAAGCGCTTCCCCCACAAAGCCCGATGAAGCGTGAGCGCTGCCCGCAGGATATGTTTGACCCGATTATGCGGCGCTGGGTCGAGAGCATGCCGCTTGCAAGTCTGCGCTATAACACCGAGCTGATCGATTTTGAAGAAAGCGGTCATGGTGTGCGCGCGCGCGTGCGCGGGCCTGATGGCGAGCAAACAATCTGTTGCGACTATCTTGTCGGCGCTGACGGCGGCGCAAGTTTTGTGCGCCATAAACTTGGTATTGAGATGGATGGGAAGCCCATCCTCACCCACACCACCAACGCTATCTTTCGTTGCCCCGATTTCTGGCGTCTGCACAACAAGCCCAAGGGTTATCGCTTTATTCTGATTGGGCCTGAGGGGACATGGGGGACGATCGTCGCCATTGACGGGCATGATCGCTTCCGCTTCTCAGCCGTTGGAGACGAGAACCGGAAGGTGCTGAGCCACGACGAGGTGCACGCATTAATCGTGCGGGCCATGGGCAAGAATTTTCCGTTCGAGCTTTTGTCGATCTCGCCTTGGGTTCGACGTGAACTTGTTGCGCGCTCTTATGGCGCAAGCCGCGTGTTCATCACCGGGGACGCTGCCCATTTGAACTCACCCACCGGCGCTTTTGGCATGAATACCGGCATGCAGGACGCTGTCGATCTGGGGTGGAAGCTCGCTGGCATGCTGCAAGGCTGGGGCGGAGCGCGCCTGATGGATTCCTACGAAGCCGAGCGTCGTCCTGTCGCGTTGCGCAATGTGGCTGAAGCTAGCGAAAATCTCCGTCGGATGATTTCAACCCGTAAACACCTGAGCCCCGATGTTTTTGTAAAAGGACACGAGGGCGATGAGGCGCGTCGTTTTTTTGGCGAGGCCTATACGCAGATGATGAAGCGCGAATGGTTCACGCTCCATATTCATCTCGGGTATCGCTACGATCAATCAACGATTATCGTCGACGATGGAACGCACGCGCCGCACGATCCGCCATGCGTTTACACGCAAAACGCTACGCCCGGCTCGCGTGCCCCTCATGTCTGGTTAAAGCCTGGCGTGTCGACGCTGGATCTGTTCGGCAAAGGGTTTGTGTTGCTGCGTTTTAAGCGGGACGCGCGTGTCGCGCATTTTGCTGACGAGGCGCTCAATCGCTGTGCGCCATTGGCCGTCATCGACATCGATCATGCTGAGGCGCGCGCACTTTACGCTGCGCCGTTGGTGCTTGTACGGCCCGACGGCATGGTGGCCTGGCGCGGAGAAGGCGGCGATGCAAAAGCCATCTGGTCGCAGGTTTGCGGCGATTGAGTTTAAAACTGGCCCTCACGGGCCTGGCGGAGGTATAATTCATGAGCGTGACGCCAGCCCAGTTTGACGCTGCCGGCAATATGCAGGAGCTCTACGATCTGCTGACTTCCTGCGGCATTGAGAATGGCTGGAACAAGCCGGAGCCGTCGCTTTGGCCGCTACCGCGCAAGGATTTTCTGCCCGCGCATTGGTCATATGCAATCGGCAAATCTGCGCTCAACGCCGCTGGGCGTTTTGTGAATACCGAGCTGGCCGAGCGACGCAATCTCATCCTGGCGAACCCGGTAGCCGGCAATAAATACCCAACTGTGAAAACGCTTGTTGCCGCCTATCAAATGGTGAAAGCGGGGGAGAGGGCGCGCTCTCACAGGCACACAGCCAATGCGCTGCGTCTGGTTCTAGATACCGCCGAGAATGCATTCACCATCGTTGGCGGAAAAAAAATTCCAATGCTGCCGGGCGATGTGCTGTTGACGCCGAACTGGTCATGGCACGGGCATTCAAACGAAAGCGCGGAGAATGCCTATTGGATGGATTTTCTCGATGTGCCAATGGTTCATATGCTGGGCCCGATGTTCTTTGAGCATCATCCAGATGCGCACGAAGCAGCCAGCGAGATTGTCGTTGAATCGCCGTTTCGGTTTCCCTTTACGCAAAGCGTTGAGCGGCTCGATGCCGCACCCGAAATATCCAGCGGCGTGCGGCGCATTCAATTAGGCGCGCCTGCGCTGGATACTATCGCATTGCACGTCACGCGCATTGAAGCTGGCGCTACATATGTCGTTGAGCCAAGCACTGTCAGCACCATCTGGGCGGGGATGAAGGGCGCAGGCTCGGCGCTGATCGATGGGGAAACGTTTGCATTTGCTCGCGGGGACGCATTAGCTGGCCCACGCGGCGCGACGCAAATGTGGAGCGCGCATGAGACAGTTTATCTATTGAGCGTGAGCGACGAGCCTGTGTTGAAAGCGTTGAGCTGGTTGCGCCCAATCAAGCCCGCGTGATGATCGGCTGCGCGCGCAGGGCAATAGCCGCATGTCCGGGGATGCGCCAGCCGCCCACGCTTTCAAATGGGGTCGAGCCCGCGCCGCCGTAGGATGGATCCTCGCTGCTGAAGATCTGGATCCAGGTATGCGCGGAGGGTGCTGCAACAAGCGGCTCGGCGAGGCTTCTTGGCGTGAGGTCGCGTCCAAGATTGACGACCAGCAGACGATCGTCGCCGCGTCGACCCATATAGCCCAACACAAAGGCCTCCGGCCCAATAACGGCGCCGTCTATGCCGCCGCAGCGTTGCGCAGAGAAAACAGGATCGTGACGGCGGAGCGATATGAGGTCGCGGTGCAGTGCGACGGTTTGCTGGTGGCGCTCTCGCTCGCTCCAGTCGAGGCGAGAATCCTCAAAGGTTCTGGGGTCGTTGGGGCTCCGAAGCGCTTGTGCCGCAGCTTCATCTCTAGCGCTTGGAAATTGGCTCAGGAACTCCCGCCGGCCCGCCTGGACGCGTTCGGAAAGTTCGTTCTCATGATCGGCAAAATAATCAAACGGCGCCGTGGACCCAAATTCCTGACCCTGAAACAGCATCGGCGTGCCAGGCGCCAGTATAAGCAGCGTCGTTATTGCGCGGGTGCGCCCCGGGCTCGTGCGTTGATGCAAGCGCTGCGCGAGCGGCGAATTGGCGACCTGGTCATGGTTCTCGATGAAATTCACCAGACTGGCTGGCTCAACGTCAAGCCCGGCGCGTCCGCGATGCTTTTGCTGATGAGCGTAGAATTGCCCCTGATACAGAGCGCCGTATTTCAAAGCTGAGATAAACTCCTGCGGGCTGCCGGAGTGATCTTCGAAATAAGCTTCGCAGCGTCCTGTCAAAGCAACCACTGCGCTATGATGGAAATCATCGTTCCAGATAGCGTCAATCCCGGCGCCGCCATCCTCAGGCGCGCGCGTAAGCCCAGTGTCCATCGGCTCGTTTTCGCCGAAGAGCACGATCTGGCGTCCCGCAGCCGCGTTGCGAGCGGCCCGCGTCATAGCGGCGATGACGTGTTCGCTGGAGGAATCATGGATGCTCTGGGTAGCGTCAAACCGCAAGCCATCAAAATGGTATTCGTCGATCCAATAGGCTGCGTTTGCAATAAAAAAGTCGCGAACGCCCTGAGCATGCGCGCCGTCGAAATTCAGCGCGTCGCCCCATTCGTTGTTGTATCGGTCAGTAAACCAGTGATCACTGAACCTGCTTAGATAATTTCCATCCGGTCCAACGTGATTATAGACCACGTCGAGGATGACGCCGATGTCGAGTCCGTGGGCTGTATCGATGAAGCTGCGCAGATCGTTAGGTTCGCCATAAAGTCTGCAAGGCGCAAAGAAGTTTGTGCCGTCATAGCCCCATCCAAACCGTCCCGGAAAGTCATGCACCGGCATCATCTCGATCAGCGTGATTCCAACGTCGCGCAACAACGGCAGTTTACCGGCGGCGCCAGCCCATGTGCCTTCTTCGCTGAATGTGCCGACATGCATTTCATAAACGACCTGGCCTTTAAGAGACGATCCCCGCCATTGGCTGTTCCGCCAGGAATAAGCCTGCGGGTTCACCACTTGCGAGGAACCGTGAGGGCCATCTGGTTGATAGCGTGATGCTGGATCGGGATAGAGCTTCATGTCGTCGTCGAGTTGAAAAGAGTAACGTGCGCCAGCGGACGTTTTCACGATTGTTGAGAAATAACCCTCAGCTTCCGCCTTAAGTTTATGGCGGTCAGCGTCCAGTACGACGTTGACCTGCTTTCTCGAAGGAGCCCAGACGCGGAACGAGACCCCGCCGGCAATGATTTCGGCCCCGACCGGATAGCGGCGCGGGACGCATGCTGCTTGCTTTTTGTGCGTCACCAATTCCTCACCTTTGAGCAATCGTCAACGGGCTTGGTCGAGGCTGGTTCCATTTTGTTTATGCGATCTTTTCGGCTCCGGCGCGAAACACTTTACGTGGTTCCGAATTCGCTCTTCATGTGGAGAACAGAGCATGACAGAGATTGCATGGTGGAAGCGCGGGATCGTCTATCAGATTTATCCCCGCTCCTTTCAGGATTCCAACAACGACGGGATCGGCGATCTTGAAGGCGTGCGTCAGCGCCTGGATTATCTTGTTTGGCTGGGAGTTGATGCAATTTGGCTATCGCCGATATTCGTCTCGCCTATGGCTGATTTTGGCTATGACGTAGCTGATTATCGCGCCATCGATCCTATTTTTGGAACGCTAGAAGATTTTGACGATCTCCTTGCCGACGTCCATAAGCGCGGGCTCAAGCTGATCCTCGACTTTGTTCCCAACCACACGTCGGTTGTCCATCCGTGGTTTCTAGATAGCCGCGCATCGCGCGATAACGCGAAGCGGGACTGGTATATCTGGCGCGATCCAGCACCTGATGGCGGGCCGCCCAATAATTGGCTGAGCAATTTCGGCGGGCCTGCATGGACGCTGGATGGAGCCAGCGGGCAGTATTATTATCATGCATTTCTGTCGCAGCAGCCGGACCTCAACTGGCGCAATCTTGCTGTACGAGATGCTATGTATGACATTCTTCGTTTCTGGCTTGATCGTGGCGTCGACGGATTCCGCGTAGACGTCATCTGGCATCTAATCAAGGATGACGCCTTTCGGGACAACCCGCCCAATCCTGCCTATGATTCCAAACAAGCGGAGATTAACCGCTATTTACAGGTTCATTCCGCCGATCAGGCTGACGTGCATGATGTGGTTGCGGAAATGCGCAATGTGATCGACACCTATCCTGATCGCGTTTTGATTGGTGAAATCTATTTGCCTCTGGAACGACTGGTCACCTATTACGGCAATGGTCTTGCTGGCGCTCATCTGCCTTTTAACTTCCAGCTCATACACACTGCCTGGAATGCTCGTGAGATAGCGTCTTTGATCCATGATTATGAAATAGCGCTGCCAGAGGGGGGCTGGCCGAACTGGGTTCTGGGTAATCATGATCAGCCGCGTATCGGCGCTCGTGTGGGCCAAGACCAGGCGCGACTGGCCGCGATGCTGTTGCTCACGCTGCGGGGTACGCCGACGCTTTATTATGGGGACGAGATTGGGCTCAACAAAATTGAAATCGCGCCCGAGCTGGTGCAGGACCCATGGGAGAAGAACGAGCCGGGCCTTGGCCTTGGGCGTGATCCCGAGCGCACGCCGATGCAATGGGATTCGTCACATTATGCTGGCTTCAGCAAAGTAGAGCCATGGCTTCCGCTTGGGCTCTCAAGTAGCAGCTGCAATGTGGCTGCGCTGCGGGAAATTCCTCGGTCAATCTTGAATTTGTATCGACGGCTGGTGGATGTGCGGCGAAAACATTTGGCTTTGAGCGTCGGCGATTATGCCCAGCTGGCGGTCAGCTCTGCGCAGGTGCTCGCCTACGAACGCGAATTTGGGGCTGATCGGCATGTCGTCGTACTGAACTTTGGTCATTGCGACTGTGAAGTCGCTCTGCCGCAAACGGAGAGTCCGCGCTGCATTTTGTTGTCCACTTGCCTTGATCGTGATGGCGAGCCTATCGGACGGATCCTCAAACTGCGTCCACACGAGGGCGTGATTGTGGCTTATGGCTGAGACGCACAGGGTCGGTCGTAGCGGTTGATCTGGGTCAACGCGCCTTTGGCCATGCTGGCGCTTGGTATTCTTTATTGTTGATCAATGGAGGTGGCGTTGACGTCTGGGAAAATCTTTTTCTTTCTCTCTTCCGGTGCATTTTTTGGCGCGTTCGCAATGGCGATGCTCTGGTCAATTGTCCGTCTGGCGAGGCTCGTCGGCGGCGACAGACAGCTCACTGTTGGTGTTCAGCGACGTGCGCGCTTATCTGACAAAATTGCGCGCGCGGCATTCGCGCCCGGCGCCCCCGTAACGCCGCCACCGGGGTGGGCGCCCGAGCCGCACATATAGAGGCCTGGAACTGGCGCTCGATAATCGGCGTACCCGAGCGCTGGCCGCGCCGAGAACAATTGGTCCATCGTCAACGCGCCATGAAAGATGTCGCCGCCAGTCAGACCGAACGTGCGCTCAAGATCTAGCGGCGTGTTGATCTGTCGTGCGATCACGCTGGCCGCAAATCCGGGCGCATGGGAATCGATCGTCGCGATCATGAGATCGGCGACTTCGTCGCGATGATCGTCCCATGATGCATCGCCAGGCAGGCTCGGCGCTACATGCTGGCAAAACAGGCTGGCCACATGTTGGCCCGCAGGTGCAAGGCTGTCGTCAAGGATCGAAGGAATGAGCATCTCGACTACAGGCGTGCGGCTCCATCCGAGCGTCTTTGCATCCAGATACGCGCGTTCCATATAAGCAAGACTCGGCGCGATGATGATGCCCGACGTCAGATGATCGCCGGCTCCGGGCAGGGCGCTAAAGTCAGGCAGACGCGAGAGCGCAACATTCATGCGGAAGGTTCCCGAGCCGCTCTTCCAGCTCTTCATGCGGCGCAGAAAATCTGGCGGGAGAGCGTCCTGCTCCACAAGCCTGGTGAACAGAAGATGCGGGTTGAGATTGGACGCGACCATATTCGCGCGCACGTGCTCGCCATTCTCCAGAATGATTCCTGCGGCGCGGCCTTTCTCGATGATGATTTCGCGCACACTTGCATTGCATGAGATTTTGGCGCCGCGCTCGCGCGCCGATGAGGCCATGGCTTGTGTTATTGCGCCCATTCCGCCGATCGCATGGCCCCATAATCCTTTTCGTCCGTTGACTTCGCCAAACGCATGGTGAAGCAGAACATAGGCGGAGCCTGGAGTGTTGGGACTCGCGTAATTGCCTACAATCGCGTCGAATCCAAACAGCGCCTTGATGGGGTCGCTTTCAAACCACGAGTCGAGAAGGTCACCCGCAGATTTTGTGAACAGTTCAAAGAGCGCAATGCGATCAGCATGATTGAGGGCGTGCAGGCGCGCCCCAAAGCCCAACGCGCGCAGGACTTCCGCGCCCACGCGCTTGAGCGGGCCCTCGACAAGATTTGGGGGCGCGCGCAGAATTTCTTTGCGCAGCGCATCGGCCACGCGCTCCAGTTCGGCGCTGAATGCGTCAAACGCCTCTGCGTCTTTCACGCTGAATTGCGCCACGCTGTCGCGGGTGCGCCCCGGGCTGGCGATCAGATGGCGTCCATCTGGCAGGGGCATGAAATTCTGCACGCGACGCTCGACGATGCGCAGTCCATGCCGATGTAAATCGAGATCGGCGATCACCTGCGGCGCCAGAAGACTGACCGTATAAGAGGCTGTCGAATTGCGAAATCCTGGCGCGAATTCCTCCGTCACCGCTGCGCCGCCGACAATTTCGCGCCGCTCATAGACCCGCACGTCCAGCCCGGCGGCCGCCAGATAGGCCGCGCACACAAGGCCATTGTGGCCTGCGCCAATGATCGCGACGTCACACTTATCCATATCGGTCTCCGGGTTCTGCGTCGCGGGCTTGTCTCCCGCACGGCTATCCGACAAGATGCAGCATAGCCGGGCGCAGCGTGAATCGACAGCGCCGAACAAAATGGCAATTGGGGGAGACGCGGGAATGATAGCGTATGACGTCAACACGGTTCAGAGCGTAGCGGGCAAGGTTGTCATCGTCACCGGTGGTGGAACGGGTATAGGGAAGATCTATAGCCAGCGTTTGGCGCAGGCCGGCGCTCGCGTTGTGCTTGCCGATATCGCAGGGGAAGCGGCTGAGGCTGTCGCGCTGGGGATTCGCGAGGCGGGGGGCGAGGCGATCGCGATCCGCACCGACGTGATTGATGCTGCTGCAGTTCAGACCATGGTGGATCAGACGATCGCCAAATGGGGCCGTGTAGATGGTCTTATCAACAATGCGTCGTTGATGAGCGTGCTGGAGCGTGGCGACTGGTTCAAGATCGATCCAGACGAATGGGACCGCGTGATGGCGGTCAACCTCAAGGGTATTTTTCTGTGCTGCCGCGCCGTGTACCCGCACATGAAGGCGCAGGGCGGTGGGCGTATCGTCAATATCTCATCGTCGCGCATCTGGGCCGGCAATCCCAATCGTCTTCACTACACAACCTCAAAGGCCGGCGTCATTGGCCTGACCCGGGCGTTGGCGCGTGAGGTGGGCGACGACAAGATTGGCGTTAACGCCATTACGCCGGGGTTTACCGAGAGCGAAACGCAGATGGCTTCTTCCTCGGCCAATTATGTGGCGGGGCGTGATTTGTCGCGCAGCTTCAAGCGTCCGCAATATCCCGACGATCTGGTCGGCGCAGTGATGTTCCTGCTGTCGGACGCAAGCGCTTTCATCACCGGGCAAACCATCAACGTGGATGGCGGCCAGGCCATGCATTGAGCCTTTGCGTTGAGGCGAGGCGAATTGTTGCACAGCGATATTCAGGGAATTAAGTTATGAGCAGTTTGAGCTTTGAACCGATGTCGGCGCTCATGGGAGTGCGCGCCCATGGGATTGACCTGCGTCAGCCGATCACCGCTGGCGATGCGCAGGCTCTGCGAGACTCCTTTGCGCGCGCGCATGTGTTGTGCGTACCCAATCAGGACATATCGAACGACGATCAAATACGTTTTGCGCAGGTCTTTGGACAAGCCAATACGCTTTTCATCGGCGCCCCCAGAAAGGCTGATGAGCCAAGTGAAGACGGGCCGGAAAAACGCGGCATTATTTACATCTCGAATGTGCGGGAAAACGGGCAGGCTATAGGCGCCTTGCCAGATGGCGAGTTGCATTTTCATTCAGACGGCGCGCATCGTAAATCGCCTTACCGGGCGACTACGCTTTACGCCATCGCCATTCCCTCACATGGTGGTGAAACCCGGTTCTCAGATTTGCAAGCAGCCTTCGATGCGCTGACGCCCGCGATGCAGGCGCGCATTGAAACGCTGCGCGTGCGCAACGTCTACGACACGCGCGCGACGCTTCGCACGCAGACCAACGAATATGACGACAATTTGTCGACGGCCGAGCATCCGCTCGTGCGTGTGCATCCAGATACCGGACGCAAGTCGCTTTATTTGAGTCAGTTGATGACGCGCAACATCGTTGGACTGGAGCGCGCTGCCAGTGAAGATTTGCTGGCGCAATTGTTTGAGGTGATCGAGCGGCCCGAATTTATTTATGACCACAAATGGAGTCTGGGAGATCTGCTGATTTGGGACAATCGCTGCCTTAACCATGCCCGCAGCGATTTTCCTTCTGACCAAAAGCGGCACATGCGCCGCGTCACTGTCTCCGAGCCCGACTTCACGCCGGCGTGAGGGCCTAAAAAGATCCTGTAGCGATTTTCTTCCGGCGCCGTAAAACGCACCGGAGACGCAGCGCCCGGAGATTTTCATGACGCAGACAATACCACTCGCCCTTATTGGCTTTGGCGAGGTCGGAAAGATTTTCGCCCGCGAGTTTCTTGCGCGCGGGCAAGCCTCCATCGCCGTCTACGACATCCTTTTTGCCGATCCCGTCAAAGGCCCGCCGATGCTCTCGGCGGCCAAGATCATGGGCGCGCGCGTTGCCAGTAGCCCCGCTGACGCTGCGCGCGACGCCCGCATCGTCATTTCCGCCGTCACCGCTAATGCAGTGCTCGACGTCGCCACGCAGGCTGCCGGCTATCTGCATCAGGGTCAGATGTTCTTTGACGTCAATTCGGCGTCTCCTGTGACCAAGAAAACAGCCGCTGGCCTGGTCAATGCGGCGCATGCAAAATATGTCGAGGGCGCAGTTATGGCTCCTGTGCCTGGGCCGGGAATCAGCGTGCCAATTTTGGCGGGCGGGCCTGCAGCAGAGGAAGCGGCCAGCATCCTCAACGCGCTTGGCATGAACGTAACGCCAGTCACTGCCGAGCCGGGTCGCGCGTCTGCGATGAAGCTGTGCCGCAGCATCGTCATCAAGGGGCTTGAGGCGATCATGGTTGATTGTGCGGCTGCGGCCAGACAATGGGGCGTGGAGGATGAAGTGTTCGCCTCGCTGGATGCCAGCTATCCCTCTATCGACTTCCGGCAGCTTGCCGAAACGATGGGTGGTCGTGTACGTCAGCACGGCGTTCGTAGAGCCGCAGAAATGCGCGAAGCTGCGATGATGGTGGCCGATCTGGGAATGAACCCGGCTCTGTCCAGCGCCATCGCGGACGCGCAGGAGAGGGGAGCCGAGAAGAAATGAGCCAGGTTTTCACACCGACGATTCCGCCGCCGGATCCCAATACCAAGACGCCGAAGTTCAAGCTTCCGCACAATTCGACTGACGCCCATTGTCATATTTTCGGGCCGGGAGATAAATATCCCTTCGCAGCGGATCGTTCCTATACCCCGCCCGATTCCGGACTCGACAAGTTTCGTGCGCTTCAGGCCAAGCTGGGCCTGACCCGCGCCGTCATTGTCAACGCGTCCTGCCACGGCAATGATAATACTGTTTGCCTTGACGCCATCGCCGCCAGCAACGGCGCCTATCGGGCTGTCGCCAACATCGACGACAGCTTCTCCGAGAAGGACATCCAGAAGCTGCATGAAGGCGGCATTCGCGGTTGCCGCTTCAATTTTGTGAAGCATCTGGGCGGCGTGCCGGACATGCGCGTGTTCCACACAGTCGTGGACCGCATCAAGCAATTCGGCTGGTCGCTCGACGTGCATTTCGACGCAATCGATCTGCCCGAATATGCGCCCATGCTGGCGAAGCTTCCCGTGATCTACACCATCGATCACATGGGCCGCGTGAAAGCGTCCGACGGCCTGCAGCAGAAGCCTTTTGAATGCCTCGTCAATCTGATCAAGGATGACGAGAAGTGCTGGGTGAAAGTGTGCGGCTCCGAGCGCGTGTCGTCGACTGGTTATCCATTCACGGACGCCGTGCCGTTTGCGCGCCAGATTTGCGAACTTGCGCCCGACCGCATTATCTGGGGTACGGACTGGCCCCATCCCAACGTGAAGCAGATGCCGAACGATGGCGATCTGGTGGATTTGATTCCGCTCTTCGCTCCCGAGCCGGAATTACAGCAAAAGCTGCTGGTGACGAACCCGGGCCGGTTGTACTTCGACGAGAAGTAACAGCTGCGTTGCAGCGCTTTGTTGGCCCTTCTCCCTTGCGGGAGAAGGGCTGCGGGGCAGTAAGCCCGCAGTCCAGTCACGCTACGCTTTTCACCAGTTCGCGCACACGCTCGGCAAAGCCTGCTATGTCTCCAGCGTTCGTAACGTCGCACGCAGCGGCGGCATAACGATCCGGGCGGATAACGATCAGAATCTCGCGGCCCTTCGGCAAGCGTTGCTCGAACAGCTCGTCGACTTCGCGCACGGCGATGATTGCAGGATCTGCGCGGCGGTCAATGTTCATCGAATGCGGATTAATCGCGATGCGCACAAGATTGGGCAATCCGAAATCAAAAGCAGAACACGTGGCCAGTGTTTCTTGCGCATTGTCGCCAAAGGCGACGAGCGTGAAACCATTTCCCGCCAGCTCGTCGAGCTTGACGCGGGAGCGGTCCAGTCGCTCGACCAGAGGTTGGGGCTGCATACGGCCCACCACGTTCAGGCCGCCGTCTTCGGGCAGCAGGAAGCCTTCCCGGTAGAATGGTTTTGGCTTGTATTTCATTTGTGCGAAATAGGCGTGCAAGGGCGGCACGAAGCGCATCAGCTTGAACGCTGTCTGTAGCAGAAACGCCTGCGCGCCAGAGGTCGGCATCATCACCCGGCCAATGTTGACGGCGAGCTCAATCAGCGACCAGGCATGCGGCGCGCGCTCTTTCTGATAGCTTTCAAGCAGGCCCTCTCCCAGTTCGCCCTTGACCACGCAGGCGAGTTTCCACGCAAGGTTGTGGGCGTCGCGTACGCCGCTGTTCATCCCCTGGCCAGCAAAGGGCGGCGTCAAGTGAGCTGCATCGCCGCCAAGGAATACGCGACCCTTGCGCCAATGATCGGCCATGCGCGCATGGAATGTATAGACCTGTCTGCGCACCACAGGAGAATCCGCGTCCGGCCCAAACATCGCCAGCAATTCGCGCACTTTCTCCGGGCTTGAAATGAAATCGTCGGTCTCGCCATTGTGAACCATGAACTCGTAGCGCCGCTTGCCGTCCGGGCCTGGCAGGCAGATCGTCGGGCGCTTGGGATTGCACAGGACGCGGGTGAGGCGGAAGCGTTCTTTGGTTTGTTCAAGATCGACGATCAACCAGCGTTCGCGATAGGTAGATCCGGTGAGTTTGGCGTCGATCATCTTCCGAATGATTGAGCGTGCGCCGTCGGTCGCCGCCAGATAGCGTGCGCTGACGTCGCGCATTTCGCCGTCGGGCTGCCTGAAGCGCAGAGTGACGCTGTCATCCTCCTGCTTCACGCTCTCGCAAGTATGGCCGAATAATTGCGTGACGTTTGGAAATCGTGAAAGCCCTTGACGCAGAGCGGCTTCAAACTCCGGCTGCGTGAAGGCGTTGCGTCGGGTCCAGCCGAACTCGCGCGACGTTGGTTCGACTTGCGCGAACACTTCATTGTTCTGCGTGATGTATTGATAGCCATAATCAATCGCGACGTTCGCCAGAACTTGCTCTGTAAGCCCGCAGGCCTGCATTGTGCGCAGGCTTTCGTCGTCGATGGAGACCGCGCGCGGCGCCTGCACCGTCGTATTGTTGCGCTCGACGAGGATGACTTTTACGCCTGCCTGGCCCAGCAGATTGGCGAGGGTGAGCCCGGTTGGACCGGCGCCGACGATAGCGACTTCGCAATCGAAAGAAGACATCATTTCACCGATCGTATGGACGTGTGGAGAGGGGGCGGGATATGCCTGTGGCGCAATTCTTCGCTGACCAGGCTTGCCGCCGAGACGACAAGAAGGACGAGTCTGCGACGCTGGCTTTCATCAAGGCGGGAATCGTCAGCGACAAGGCTGAGGCTGGCGAATATGCCGGCCTCGCGCACGATGACGGGCGCCGCGATGCCGGCAAGACCCGGATCGATTTCGCTTGCCGTTGCGCAATAGCCGCGACGACGAATCTCTGCCAGTTCGCGGCGCAGGGCGTCGTTGACGGGCGCGCTTTTGGGGGCGCCTATCAAACGGTTGAGCTGGCGCGCAGGCAGATGCGCCAGAATGATTTTTGAGGTTGCGCCCTGAACCAGCGGCATGGGGCGCCCGCGCTCATAGCTGGAGCGAAAAACAGTCTCACGCGCCGCCTCGTCAGCCACGCACATCACCTGATCGTTATAGAGCCGGGACAACAAAGCCACGCAAGGCGTTTGCGCTTGCATCACCACATCGCGAAGCGCGCCTGCTCCCGCATGCACAAGAGGATCTGTCATGCGCAGCAGGCGATCATATTCGATGAAGGCTGGACCAAGCCGATAGGCGCCGTCCTGCGCGGCCTCCAGAAAGCCGGCGGCGACGAGATCGCGAACGGTGCGATAGGCCGTGCTGGCTGGCACTCCGAGGGCGTCTGCCATATCGGGCACGCTCCACGCACTTGCGGAATCGGTGAACAATCTCAGCACGGCCAGAAAGCGGCTGAACCCAGCCATTGAGACGCCCTCCCGAGCCCTCGCACGCCACGCATTCCCCGCTTCTGAGCGGTGACAGAACGCCATCTTTTAATAGCCGGCCGCCTAGGTGTCAAATCTCATTCCCATAAAATGAGAATATTGACACATTGTGAGCAGAGGACATAAACTCTCGGATGATCTTTGGCCCGCCATGACGCGCCTGGTCTCTTGGGGAGGTTTTCGCGCATGTGCACGTCGCACGAGGATGGGTCCAGCGTCGCCGCTCCGGCGGCAGATGCGCATGCGTCTGGACCTGCCGCTGATGCCGCATTGATCGCCGATCTGGTCATCGCCAATCGCATTCTGTTTCGCGAATCCGTGGTCGACGCTTTTGGCCATGTGAGCGTGCGCCACGACAAAGACCCGAAGCGTTTTCTGCTGGCGCGCAATATGGCGCCCGCGCTTGTGACGGACGCCGACATCGTTGAATTTGGCGAGGACGGCGAGCCGGTGAACGCTGCCGGACGCGCGGTTTATCTGGAGCGTTTCATCCACTCGGAGATCTATCGCGCGCGGCCGGACGTGATGTCTGTCGTGCACAGCCATTCGATGGCGGTGTTGCCGTTTGGCCTTGTGCCGTCGGTTCCGTTCCGCGCGGTTACGCATATGGGTTCGTTCATTGGCGTGTGCGCGCCCGTGTTTGAAATCCGGGAAACCGCTGGCGACGATAATGATCTTCTTATTAGCAATCGTGCTTTGGGCGCGGCGCTTGCAAAACGCCTTGGCGACCAGAGCGTGTGCCTGATGCGCGGCCATGGCTCCACTGTGGTGGGAAATAGCGTGAAACAGGCTGTTTTCCGCGCCGTTTACACCGAGCAGAACGCCCGCGTGCTGTCAGAAGCCTCGCGCATTGGTCCCGTGGTTTCGCTGACCGAGGCCGAAACCCGCACGGCCACGCGCACAATTGACGGACAGGTGCCGCGCGCCTGGAACATGTGGCGCCTGCGCGCAGAGGGTAAAGTCTGAGCGCGCTGCTCGTTTGAATTCACGAAACACACGTCACAGGAGCAGATCATGCAAACTTCAGCCGCCGCAGCTCCATCAAAGGACCGTCAGGCTTTCTATGACAAGATAGCGCCCAGGCATCTCTCCCCTTTGTGGGAGGCGTTGAAGGGCCTTGTTCCGGTGGAGCCAAAGAGCAAGTTCACGCCGCATGTGTGGCGCTTTGACGAATGCCGCGCGCTGTTGATGGAAGCTGGCGATCTGCTGACGGCTGAAGAAGCGGAGCGTCGCGTGCTGGTGTTTGAAAACCCGTCCATGCCGGGCGGCTCGCGCATCACCGCCACCATGTATTCTGGCATGCAGTTGATTTTGCCCGGCGAGATAGCAGCAGCCCATCGTCACACGGCGTCGGCTTTGCGTCTCGTGCTGGAAGGCAATATGGGCTATACGGCGGTGGCTGGCGAGCGCACGCTGATGGAGCGCGGCGATTTCGTCATTACCCCGAACTGGGCCTGGCATGACCACGGACAGGAAAACGACAAGCCCGTGATCTGGATCGACGGACTTGATCTGCATATCGTCAATTTCTTCGAGACCGCGTTCAGCGAACATTCGAACGACAAGATGCAGCTGCAGGCGAGGCAGATCGGTGAATCGCAGGCGCGCTGGGGCTCCAACATGCGCCCCTTCAATACGCCGTCCCCGTTTGGCGCGACGACGCCTATTTTCAATTATAAATATAAAGCCAGCCGGGAGGCGCTGATGGCGGTGGCGGCTTCCGAGAGCATTGACCCGCATCTGGGTTATGCGCTGCGCTACGTCAATCCGCTCGACGGCGGCTGGCCGATGCCGCTCATCGCGGCCTGGTTGACGCATCTGCCCAAGGGTTTTGAAACACGCGAGCTGCGCTGCACAGACGGTCAAACAATCGTGATGCTGGAAGGCGAGTTGCACTTTGAGGCCGGCGACAAATCCTTCACGGCTGGCGAGGGCGACGTCGTTGCGCTCCCGAGCTGGGTCTGGCGCAAGGTGCGTGCGTCAAAAGACGCGGTGTTTTTCACGTTCTCGGATCGCAGCGCGCAGGAAAAGCTGGCGATCTATCGCGAAGAACGCAGGTAGGTTTTTATCGCGTCGAGCTGTTGCGTGCGTCTGTCAGGCCAGAGGTATTCTCGCCATGGATCACCGCGCATTTTTAAGACAGCTATTGGATTGCGCCATTGCGGCGGCGGACCCTTCGGCCATCGTGCCGCAGCATCTGCCGCCGCGCCCCAAAGGCCGGCTTGTTGTGCTTGGAGCCGGTAAAGCGTCGGCCAGCATGGCGCGCGCAGTTGAAGATTATTACGCCGCTCCGCTTGAGGGGCTTGTGGTCACGCGCTACGGCCATGCGGTTTCCTGCAAACACATCGAGATTATCGAGGCCGCGCATCCAAAGCCCGACGCAGCCGGAGAGGCAGGCGCGCAGCGGATTCTTGATTTGGCGCGCACGCTGGGGCCTGATGATCTTGGCCTGTGCCTGATCTCTGGCGGCGGCTCTGCGCTGTTGAGCCTTCCGGCGCCAGGGCTCACATTAGAGCATAAGCAGGCGATCAATGCTGCGTTGTTGCGCAGCGGCGCACCAATCAGCGCGATCAACGTCGTGCGCAAACATCTGTCGGCGATCAAAGGCGGACGACTTGCTGCGGCGGCTTTTCCTGCGCCCTTGCTTACGCTCATCATCTCCGACGCGCCAGGCGACGATCCTGCAATCGTCGCCTCTGGTCCAACAATCGGCGACCCGTCAACCTTTGCGCAGGCGCGGGAGATCTTGCGCAAATATGGCGTCAATGAGCCGCTCGCAGTCCTTGAACATCTCGACCGTGCACAGAATGAAACCCCAAAGCCCGGCGATCCGGTATTGGCCGCCAGCGGCGCAAAAATCATCGCCGCCGCGCAAATGTCCCTGGAAGCAGCGGCTTTTTGTGCGCAAGAGGCTGGCGTGGCTCCACTCATCCTGGGCGATGCGATTGAGGGCGAGGCGCGCGACGTTGGGCGCGGACATGGAGCGCTGGCTTTACGTTATTTGAAGGATGGCCATCGCCCGTGCGTCTTGCTGTCGGGCGGCGAGACGAGCGTGACGATGCGCGCGCCCGACAACGCCGGGATGCGGGGCGGGCGCAACAGCGAATATCTTCTGGCGTTGGCGCTGGCGCTTGAGGGCGTGGCGGGCGTGCATGCGTTGGCGGCGGACACCGACGGCATTGACGGGATGAGCGAACACGCAGGCGCCGTCATCGCCCCCGATACTCTGGCGCGCGCGCGCGCCGCCGGGTTTGATCCTGCGCTTGTGCTGGACGAAAACAATTCCGGCGCTTTGTTTGAGGCCTTGGGCGATTGCGTGACGACGGGACCGACTCTCACCAACGTCAATGATTTTCGCGCGATCCTGATTGCATGAACGCCTTGATTTGCTGACCGCGCTTTGCGCGCAGGCGCTGCTTTGCTACAAGGGTCTTTCAACGCAACCGGAGCCAGTATCATGAGCGCACCCATCGTCGAGGACGTGAGCCTTGCGGATTTGAAGAAGGGCCTTGCCGACGGCTCTATTGTGCTCGTGGACGTGCGCGAGCAGATCGAGTGGGACGCAGGCCACATTCCCGGCGCGATCTTCAATCCGCTTTCCCTGTTTGACCCTACCGCTTTGCCCGGCGCTGCGCCTGGAAAGCGCGTGGTGCTGCATTGTCGCTCGGGCAGACGCTCGATTGACGCGCTTGCGGCGGCCCAATCGTTCGGGCGCGTGGATGTGCGCGCGCATTTTGGCGGCGGCATTCTGGCCTGGGTTGGGGCGGGCGAACCGGTCGAGTAAAGCTGCTCTTTCGATCACGTGACGCGCAAAGGCGATTTCGTCGTTTGCGTGTCATGCAATTTTTTGTAAGCTTGCGTTCATGCTGCATTGGCGGCGCGGGAGATAAGCAGGCGATGAAAACAATCCCCAAAATTCTGGCTCTTGGCGCAATTGGTTTTTGCCTCGCGCTCAGCGCCGGTTCCGTTGTCGCGCAGAACGATCCCATCGCCCAGCGCAAGGCGCTGATGAAGGCGATCGGCGATTCCGGTCGCGCGCCCGCCGCAATGCTCAAGGGCGAGCAGCCGTTTGATCTGGCCGCCGTGCAGAGCGCGCTGAAAGCTATGCAGGACGCTGGAAAGCAGTCGCCTGCGCTGTTCCCGGAAACGTCGAAGACGGGCGGCGACACGGCCGCCCTGCCGAAAATCTGGGAAAGCAACGCCGACTTCAAGGCCAAGCTCGCCAAACTTGAAAGCGACGCAACCAGCGGTCTGGCCAAGATCACGGATGAAGCCAGCTTCAAGGCGAGCTATCCCGATATCCTGCGCAGCTGCGGCGATTGCCACCGCGATTACCGCGCCCGGCGGTAGAGCTTTTTTCCTTCTCCCGCTCTGCGGGAGAAGGAATATCCACAATATGAAAGACGCTTATGCGCAAGTTCGTCATTGCGGCGCTGGTGGTTATAGTCGGCGGACTCGCGGCCTTTTTCGCACTGACCGCTCCGCGTCGCGCGGTCGCAGAGGATCCGGCGCTGGAGCAGGGCGGCGACGTGGAGCGCGGTCGTATCGTCTTCCATGCGGGCGGCTGCGCCTCCTGCCATGCCACGCCCAGGCAGGACAATCGTTTGCTGCTGGGCGGCGGGCTTGAATTGAAATCGCCGTTCGGCGCCTTTTACGCCCCCAACATTTCCTCGCACCCTGTTGATGGCATCGGCCGCTGGCGCACTGTTGATTTGGCCAATGCGATGCTGGCGGGCGTGGCGCCTGACGGCGCTCACTATTACCCGGCTTTCCCCTATGCCAGTTACGCGAGCGCTCGCCTTGAAGACGTGCGCGACCTGATGGCGTTTTTGCGCACCACGCCGCCCGTGGAGGGAAAAGCGCGCGATCATGATTTAGGTTTTCCATTCAACATTCGCCGCACGCTGGGGCTGTGGAAGGTTTTGTTTGCGCCGACGCCCGCGCCGTTGCGCGATGATCCGGCAAAGCCCGCCGCGTGGAATCGCGGCCGCTATCTTGTTGAGACGCTGGGCCATTGCGCGGAATGTCATTCGCCGCGCAACGGGCTTGGCGGCATTGTCGCCGGGCAGCGTCTGGCTGGCGGGCCTGAGCTTGAAGGGCAGGGGTGGGTTCCCAACATCACCCCGCATGGCTTGAAAGACTGGACCCGAGGCGACCTTGAACAATTGCTCGACCTCGGGCTCACGCCCGAGGGTGATTCCGTTGGCGGCTCAATGACGAGCGTCGTCCGCAACATGGCGCAATTGTCGAAGGACGACCGGTTGGCGATCGCCGATTATCTGCTGTCGTTGCCGCCGCGCGAAGGGCCGCCGAAGCCCAAACGATGATCTTGAGCTAAAGCTTGTTGCATTCCGGCGTGCAGGCTGGAAAAGTCAGGGTGAAGCTGATTCGCTCTCCGGCTGCGATACGGAATTCTGCATATGAACACGGCTCAACGTTTCCCCGAACAAGCCTTGCAACACGATGGCCGTACCTGCGACCCCAACGAGGAATTCGCCTCGATTGAGGCGGCGGTGGCGGGTACTGTGCGTGGACGCTGGTTTCTGGACGAATACGTTCGTCGCGCGCAGGACCGTGACAACGAGCGCATCATCGCCGCGCTGACCCGCATCGAGCGGATGCTGACCGCCGACGCGCAAGTTCGGGAGCATCAAGCCCGCGAACATCACGCGGCGCCGTCAGCCCGTTCATCGGCGACAGCTTTTGCGGCGCCGCCCATGGCTCCCGCCGCATCAGGCGCCAGTGTTCCTGGACGGCCCGGCGCCGCTCTATCGGTGCTTTCAGCCTTGCGTGCCGGCGGCGGGCTTGGCGCGCCGACGCCGGCGCCAAGGCCAACTGCGATTCCACATGCCCCGACGGCGACAATTGCGCCCGCGCAGCCAGCGCCCATTCGCTCTCCAGCGCGCTCACTGACGGACACTTTGGAGCAGGCGTTGCTCTCTATGTCGCCGCAGGGCGCCGGGTTACTCAAAGCTGAAGCCCACAAGCCTGAAGCCAGTCAATCTGCAGTTAGCAAACCTGTATCCAGCAAGCCCGCAGCTGCGTCCCCGGTTCGTCCGCAGCCGCCTGCCGTGCCGCCTGCGCCGGCGTTTACGCCCAAGCCCGCAGCAACCGCGCGTCCGTCCCAACCTTCGCTTGCGATTGACGCTCAAGCGTTCGCCCATATCGAGGCGATGGACGCCGCCGCCCGCGCCAAGCTGTTCGCCTGACCCTCAGCGTCTGCGCTTTTCTCCTGGTTTGCTCCGCTGGCGCGTCTCTGTATGGTGCGCGCAAAGGTACAGGAGCTGCACATGGATCTCGGGATCAAAGGCCGGAAGGCGATTGTTTGCGCATCGAGTCGCGGACTTGGACGCGCCTGTGCACAGGCGCTGGCGGAGGCTGGTTGCGAGGTGGTCGTCAATGGGATCGACCCCGCCCGCGTTGAGCAAACCGCGCGCGAGATTGCCGAAGCCACTGGCGCGAAGGTGACTGGAATCGCAGCAGACGTGGGCACCGAGGAAGGCCGCGCCGCTCTGCTGGCCGCTTGTCCAGAAGCCGATATTCTTGTGAACAACAATTCCGGCCCGCCGCCGCGCGATTTCCGTCAGCTGTCGCGCGAGGATCTCATCAAGGGCCTTGACGCCAATATGATGACGCCGATCCTGCTGGTGCAGAAGGTGATCGACGGCATGGTGGCCCGTCGCTTCGGTCGTATCGTCAACATCACGTCCGGCACAGTGAAAATGCCGCTGATCGGGCTCGATTTGTCGTCTGGCGCACGCGCTGGCCTCACTGCGTTTATGTCGGGGGTGGCGCGGGACGTCGCGGCCTCGAATGTGACGATCAACAACATCCTGCCCGGCCCGTTCGAGACTGATCGCCTGCGCTCCGCCGGGACTGCGCAAGCCAAAATGCGCGGGATTTCCTATGACGAGCTTCAGGAGCAACGCAAGCAGGGCATCCCCGCCAAGCGCTTTGGTCAGCCTGACGAGTTCGGCAAGCTGTGCGCTTTCGTGGCCAGCGCCCATGCTGGCTATATGACCGGGCAGAACTTCCTGATCGACGGCGGCGCCTTCCCCGGCGCGTTCTAGCCAGAAATGGCGCCCCTCGCCCGCTCGTTTACTCCCTCCACTGTTCTTCTTGGCGTGGGGTTGAAGCTCACCGCGACATTCTTCTTCGCGCTGATGCTGGCGCTTGGTAAAGCCTACAGCGTCTATGGCCTGAGCGAAGTCGTGTTCTTTCGTTCGGCCTTCGCGTTGATCCCGGTGATGATCTGGCTGACTCTGCGCGGGGATTTTCCGCGCGGCCTGCGCACCAATCGGCTGGGCGGCCACCTTGTGCGCTCATTGGCGGGCATAGGCAGCATGTTCTGCATGTTCGGCGCCTTCGCGCTGTTGCCTCTCGCGGACGCAACCGCGCTTGGCTACGCAGCGCCGCTGATCATCACTCTGATGGCGGCGTATTTCCTGGGTGAAACGATGACGGGCCTGCGCTGGTGCGCGGTCGTACTGGGCTTTACGGGCGTGGTCGTGATGCTGTGGGAGCATCTGGGGCCGTCTGCGCCAGATGCGCAGGCGCGCTCTGTGCTTGGCGCAGCCATGGCGCTTGCGGGCGCGTTTCTGGTTTCGATCGCGATGGTCCAGACGCGCCGCCTCACCAGGACAGAGGATACGGGCGCCATCACGTTCTATTTCCAGAGTAGCACGACCATCGCCAGCGGCGCGGTTTTGGCGGCAGCAGCGTTTTGGCCGTCGGCATGGCCGCTGGGTTCGCTGATGGCGTCGCAAGCCTGGACAACGCCCGCCTTGATGGATTGGGCGCCGCTGATCGCCATTGGTCTGCTCGGCGGCATCGGCCAGATTTTCATGACGCAGGGCTATCGCTACGCAGATGCGTCGATTTTGGCGGTGTTTGATTATTCGTCGCTGCTGTTCGCTATCGTTATTGGCTATTTGGCGTTCAGCGACACGCCCAGCGGGCAAACTCTGTTTGGCGCAGCCATCGTTATATGCGCCGGTCTCGCCGTGGTCTGGCAGGAAAGTCGAGGACGCAAGCGGGAGTCTTCCCTCAAGAGCTGATTTTCGTTCGTTATTCCAAACGAAATCGGGTAATATGGCAAACGCAGCGGGCATAGAACCGCGTCAGTTTGTGCGGGTTCGTGGGTCATGGGCGTCGAGGGCAAAGACCGGGCGAAGACGATGGAGGCCGGAGCGCATGCGCTCTCGGGCCAGCTCGGCAAGACGATCCAGCGGATGCGCAAGTCCTATTCCTTGTCGCTTTCCGAATTGTCCGAGCAATCGGGCGTCGCCAAATCGATTATCAGCCAAATCGAGCGGAACGAGACCAATCCCACTTTGGCCACCATCTGGCGTCTGGCGCAGGCGCTGGACATATCGATGGAGCGCGTGCTCCAAACCGCCGACGACGAGCCATTTCTTGAAAAATCCTCGCGCGGCGACACTCCAATGCTGATGTCGGACGATGGCAAGTGCCGGCTCGCGATCACGGGCTGGATCAAGACGGTGGAATGGCTGCAATGGTACGACTTCCACGCTGAACCCGGCGGCGTGCTGGAATCTGACGCCCATCAGCGAGGCTCGGTGGAATGTCTTTCGGTGCTGGAAGGCGAACTGGAAGTTGAGGTCGCCGGCGCTATCGAAACCGCCCGCGCCGGCGACACGCTGCGCTATCGCTGCGATCGGCCCCATGTCATCCGCAACGTCTCCGGCGCCCCGGCGCACGCGACTATGGTGTGCATCTTGAAGGCCGCGGTGATGGAATAGGGGCTTGCGCCCCATGCTGACTGGAGGCCTGCGGTCCAGTCCGGCGCTTTTGCTGCAAACAGCCATCCGCGTCATGGACGGGTCAAGCCCGTCCATGACGCGGATGGGATGCGGAGCAGGTTTACGCTTTAAGACGGCTCATTGCCAAACCGCTCACGCCGCCTTTTCTCCTTTGCTCTGTGGCTGCTTTTCGCCTTCTATCGTTTTTGGCCCCTGCTGACCGCCGCTTTTGATCTGGATCTTGCGGCTTTCCTGGCTCGTCACCTGTGGCTTGGCGATCTTCAGGCGCAGCACGCCGTTGTCGAATTGCGCATCGCAGGCGTCCGTCCTTGGCTCGAAGGGCAAAACGAGAGTGCGCTGGAATGAGCCGTAGCTGCGTTCCACAACGCGCCAGTTTTTGTCCTCTTTCTTGGTCTCGGCTTTTTTCTCGCCCGAGATGACGAGGCGGTTTCCATCGACGTCGATGGAAATGTCCTTCTGGTCCACGCCGGGAAGCTCAGCAGTGATTTCAACCGAATCGTCGGTCTCGGCCACGTTCACGGCGGGCATCGCTGCGCCCACCTCCAGACTTGGCCAGGTGCGCGAGGAGCGACTGAGCATGGTGTCGAGTTCGCGGCGCATGTCGGCGAACGGATCAGCCAGCGGCCGCTCGCTCCAGTGGCTTGGAAGCAATGATCTCATAATCGTAATCTCCATCAAGAGGTTGACGTCCGAACAACGATATTGCGCCCGGATGTTTCCCTTTGAATTGCGCGCAATTGGCCAAGCCGCCGCCTCGACAGGCGTGCGATGGCGGCGTAAGACCAAAACACGAGTTTGAAGATATTTGGCGAAGGAACCGGCCACGCAAGCGCCCCTGCAACATGAGCCAAGCGTGTCTGGCGAGACATCGCCAGCTGGAACGCGCGTTCTCCTGGCCGGCCTGTGGACGCTGGAAAATGGCGCCGGCATGGAGGCGGCCGCTGGCGACATCGAACGCATGGGCGCGAAATCTGGCGGCGGCGCAATTCTCATTGATCTTGCGGGGGTGACTGCGCTGGACACCGCAGGCGCGTGGCTGATTGATCGCGCCCGCGAACGTCTGACCAGAGCGGGCGCCAAAGTGGAGGTGCGCTGGGCGGCGGAGCGCCAGGCCATTCTGCTCGATCAGGCCCATTACCGCAGTTTTGAATCAGCGCCGCCGCGCGCGGGCTCGCCGCTGGTGAACTGGCTTGCCGAGATCGGCGAGACGCTGATGTCGGCGGGGCGCGACCTGGTGGCGGGCGTAAGTTTTCTGGGCGAAATCGTCGCTGCGATGTTGCGCGCGTTCAGCCGCCCCTCAAGGCTGCGCCCGACCTCGATCACGTATCATGTGGAAAATTTCGCGTTTCGTGCGCTGCCCATTATTGCGCTGATCAATTTTCTGGTCGGCTGCATCGTCGCCCAGCAGGGCATCTTTCAGCTCAGTCGGTTTGGCGCGGCCGCTTTTGCGGTCGATCTTATCGGCATTCTGGTGCTTCGGGAGCTGGCTGTCTTGCTGTCGTCGATCATGGTTGCTGGCCGCACGGGTTCTGCGATTACGGCGGAGCTGGGTTCGATGAAAATGCGCGAGGAGATCGACGCGCTGCGCGTGATGGGGCTTGACCCCATGGAGGTGCTGGTGCTGCCGCGCCTCATCGCGCTGCTCATCAGCCTGCCGCTGCTGACGTTTATAGCCGATATTTCGGCCCTCTTTGGCGGGCTTCTGGTGGGCTGGGGCTATGGCGGCATTTCTCCGGAAATTTTTCTGGCGCGATTGCAGAACGCCATTGGCCTCAACACGTTTCTGGTGGGCCTGATCAAGGCGCCGTTCATGGCGCTGGTCATTGGCGTCATAGCCTGCCTGGAGGGCTTCCGCGTGCAGGGTTCGGCGGAATCTCTGGGTCGGCAGGTCACGGCCTCTGTGGTTAAGGCGATTTTCATGGTGATCGTGGTCGACGGCCTGTTCGCCATGTTCTTTGCAGCGATAAAATATTGACATGACCCAGCCGCCTCCCGCTTCAGCCCCCGTCCCGGCGACCGAACCGGAAATCGTCATCCGGGTGCGCGATGTCGTCGTCGGCTTTGGCGAAAAGCTGGTGTTGAAGGGGCTTGATCTTGATGTGCGACGCGGCGAGGTGCTGGGCTTTGTGGGCGGCTCGGGCACCGGCAAATCCGTGCTCACCCGCGCCATTCTCGGGCTGACGCCAAAGCGCAAAGGCGTGATCGAGGTCTTCGGTCTCGATATCGATCTCTTGCCCGTCTTCGAGCGCAAGGCGCTGGAGCGGCGCTGGGGCGTCCTGTTCCAGCAAGGCGCTTTGTTTTCAGGCCTGACCGTGCTGCAAAATATTCAGCTGCCCATGCGCGAGCATTTGCGCATTTCGCAGGAGCTGATGAACGAGCTGGCCATGTTGAAACTTGATCTGGTCGGCCTGAAACACGACGCAGCCGGCAAGTTTCCCAGCGAACTCTCGGGCGGCATGATCAAGCGCGCGGCGCTGGCGCGCGCGCTGGCGCTGGATCCTGAAATCCTGTTCCTCGACGAGCCCACGTCCGGCCTCGACCCTATCGGCGCGGCCGAGTTCGACCAATTGATCGCCACGCTCCAGAAAACACTGGGGCTCACAGTTTATATGGTCACGCACGATCTCGACAGCCTGTACTCGATCTGCGACCGGATCGCGGCGCTGGCCGACGGCAAGATCGTGGCGACCGGAACCATTGAGGAATTGCTGGCCTCGGATCATCCTTGGCTGCGCGCTTATTTTCACGGCCAGCGAGCCCGGCAGCTTGCGCCTCCCGCGCGTTAAAGCCGCCGCGAATTCAGGGCATAAGCCCGTGACGCCTTTATCTGAATCTGGTCGAACCAGTTTGATCGGGCTATGCTTGCGCCCTCAGACTCAAAGATGCGCGTAACGGACGTTCATGGAAACCAGAGCCAATTACGCCTTGATCGGCGCCTTCACCCTCGCGGTCATCGCGGCGGCGTTCATGTTCGTGTTCTGGTTTTCCCATGGCGCGCCTTCGGGCGTGCGCCAGATTCAAATTGTCTTCACATCGTCGGTGTCGGGACTTTCCCGTGGGGCGCAGGTGCTTTTCAACGGCGTGCGCGTTGGCGAAGTCAAAGAGATCGAGCTTGCGCGGGACGATCCGGGCCGCGTCTACGCGATCATCGAGGTCACGGAA
Organism: Beijerinckiaceae bacterium; assembly: GCA_947476075.1. Taxonomy (GTDB): domain Bacteria; phylum Pseudomonadota; class Alphaproteobacteria; order Rhizobiales; family Beijerinckiaceae; genus Terripilifer. The sequence continues at coordinate 15,758 of CANJPM010000004.1, read as the reverse complement.
ACGGCGCCAGTTAAACAAAACACGCGTGCGCGTCTCGAATATCAGGGCCTCACCGGCGTGGCCTCTATCGCGCTCGATGGCGGCACCTATGATTCGCTCCCCCTCCTTGGCGAAGACGGCAAGATCGCCGTGATCGAGGCTGATCGCTCCGATTATCAGAACATCCTTGAGACAGTGCAGCGCTTGTCCGGGCGCATCGAAAGCGCGCTGGAGAAAGTCGACAAGCTCATTTCCGAGAACGCTGACTCGATTGGCCGCACGGTCCGCAACGTCGAGGCGTTCTCCAAAGCGGTGGATGCCGACAAGGTGCGCTCGCTGGTGACGAACGCCGAGGGGTTGGCGAAACAGCTTAATGAATCGGCCGGGAAATTCGACAAGCTCATGGTCACGCTCGACGGCGTTCTTGGGTCGGGAGAAAACAGCACGGCCACTGAGATAACGGAGGCCGCGCGCTCGTTCCGCAAGCTCGCCGACAATATCGACGCCCGCACGAAGGAGATTTCTGCTGGCGTGACCAAGTTCACCGGCTCTGGCCTGCGCCAGTACGAGGCGCTGGCGTCGGACGCCCGCCGCACGCTGGATGACGTCAACAAGACCCTGCGCTCGTTTGATAAAAACCCGCAACAATTGTTGTTTGGCAAGAAGCCCCCCATTCCCGAATATAGCGGGCGGTGACGGGATCTTTTCGGGCTGGTCGCCGTTTCTGACCGCGTCATCACGGGATTGCCGGGATCGCCGTGATACATGGCGGGCAGTTCGCTCATTGGCGGCGGCGTCGTCAGCGCCGCGTCCGCATCCGCATTAGACTTGCAGGTCGTAAGGCGACAAGTTAACGCTTGTTAAGATTTTAACAGGAGTCGCTTTTTGACGAACGGCAGAGGTTGCGCAGCCATTGGGCCAGCTATCGGGCGCACCCTTGCGGCGGTCGCAGCCTGCGTATTGCTGGCCGGGTGCGCAGGCGATCCTCTCGTCACCTTTGATCTGACGGCCCCACGCTCGGGCCTGTCGCCGCGCAAGGCTGCCGCCAGCATCGTCGTCACTGCGCCGGAGGCGTTGGCGCCGCTTGATTCTGACAGGATCATGGTGCGCTCGCCTGGCTCCGGCCTGAGCCTGCTCAAGGGCGTCCAATGGAGCGACCGGCTGCCCCAATTGTTTCAATCGCGTCTGATCCAGACGTTTGAGAACGGCGCGTCTATCCGCTCGGTCGCCCGGCCGGGCGATCGCGTCTCCGCCGATTTTAACCTCGTGTCCGAAATCCGCCGCTTCGAGATTGACGCGGGCATGGGTGAGGCGGTGGTTGAGATCAGCGCTAAAATGGTGCGCGCGCGCGACGGCTCCATTGCTGCCGGTCGCATCTTTGAGGCGCGCACGCCTGTCGACTCGGTGAGCGAGGGCGAAACCGTCGGCGCCATCGATATGGCGACGGGTCGCGTGCTGCGCGACATTACCGGCTGGGCTGCAAGCGTCCACTAACGCGGCATAGCGTTCAGATTTCATCAACGCTCAAAATGAAAGCGTCGAGCTCGCGCTCGACGCTTGTTTCGTGGCGTTTCTGTTTGCGCCTCAGGCGGCTTCGAATCTGTCCGCAGCATGGGCGAGCAGCGTGTAGACCTTGCCCGTTTCCGAGGTGAGGTAGGAGCGCACCAGCGAGCCGTCGCGATCCTCGCGGCCGACGTCCTGCAACGTGCGTTCGAACTCTTCCGCATAACGATCAACTGACTTGTGGAAGTCGGCGTCGGCGCGGTAGCGACGGCGCAAGTCCTCGAAGGCTTGCTGACCTGCCGGGGTGTAAATGCGACGCGAGAACACGTTCTGGTCGCCGCGATAATAACGATCCCACAAGCCAACTGCCGATTCATGGGCGAGCAGGCGGTCAATGTCGCGCGCGAGATTGGCGATCGCGTCGGCGGGGTGGCTCTGTCGGGCCAGCCCTGCAAGGGCGGGGGGCGTTGAGGCGGCGCGCTGCGGCGGCGCTGCAACCGGCTCGTTGGCCGACGCGCGGGCGAGCAGGTCGGACAGCCAGCCGCCGCGTTCATCAACCGATTTGGGCGCAGGCTTGGCAGGCGTGCGATTGTCGCGCAGCTGCGGAGCTGCCGGCGCAATCTGGGGAAGCGCGCTTTGGACGACTGCCGGCGGAGCTGGGCGTTCGCTTTGGCGCGGCTCGACCGCGCGCACAGTCTCGACCGCGCGCGCAGACTCGGCGGGGCGGCGCGGGGCTTCAGCCGTGCGGCGTCCCGGCGTTGAGACGTCATAGGCTTGTCCGGAACGGGCGACGATCTCGGTGAGTTCGTTCAGCGCCCTTACCTGGTCGGCCACGACGCGGCGCATGGCGGCAGTTTGTTCGGCTGCCTCGCGGGGCAGTTCCATCGAGCCCTTGCGCAATTCCTCGCGCGTGAACTCGAGCTCGCGACGGACCTCGTCGCTCATCTGGCGCATCTGGCCGACAGCGTCGCCGAATTGGTGCAGCACCGGCGTGAACACCTGCGCCATCTCGGCGCTGGCCTGCGCATAGGTCTCCTGCAAGACAAGCGCCGTGCGTTCGCGTTCGGCCTCGGCGGCGGAGCGCACTTCGTCATATTGCTGCCCGATCACGCCCGCGACGTTGCGCGTTTCAGTGGCCAGGAACAGGCCGATGTCGCGAGAGCGCTTCTCTGCGTTGGTGAAGGAATCCTCCACCATGCTGGTGAACGCGCGCATGATCGAGTCGAAGGTCTCGGTGCGGGCATGCACGTCGCTGATGAGGTCTTCCAGCGATTTCTGGCGTGTCTCCATGGTGGTGTCGAGTTGCAGCTGGGTGTGCGCCAGATTGGTGGCGGTGTCCGCAAGATCGCCGCTCTGGCGCTCCAGCGTCGCCGAGAGCGCGCTGGCGTTGGAGATGGCGCTATCGGTCGTCTGCCCAATGGCGGCCACCTGCGCGGAAATCGCCTCCAGCGCGTCGCGGAACTCGCTGACGCGATAGCTGAGCGATTGCTCGACGGCGCCGAGATTGCCGCCGGCCTGATCGATGATCGCCTGCAGCGAGTCGTTGGTGCGCGTCAGATTGTCGAGTACGGCGACCATCTCGCTGCGCATCCGTTCGTTGACGCCCATCAGCGATTGCACCGAGCCAGCCGCGCTGTTCTCGACCGCCATCCGTAAGGTTTCGGCTGAGGCGTCGATAGAGGCGGTCAGCGCCAGCTCGCGAGCCTTGAGATCGGCCATGATAGCTTCGCCGCCTGCGCCCATCGTGTTGGCGATGCTGTCGACAGCCAGCGAGATGCCATGGGAAATTTCGCCGCCGCGCGTGGTGAGCAGCTCGACCAGCATTGGGCCTTGCTGGTCGATAATGGTGCGCAATTCGTCTGTACGCTCGGCGAGCGAATTGCTCAATTCGCGGCCACGCCTGGAGATCGTAGCGTCAATCTCGGTCACGCGGGCCGTCATCATCTGTTCTATCGCGCTTGAATCGATCGCGCTCTCAACGGCGCGGGCGCCGCGGAGCAGGGATTGCAGCAATTCACGATTGCGCTCGGCGAGCGCCTCGTTGATCTCGTCGATGCGCAAGCCGATGGACTTCTCGATCTTTTCGGAATCGAGCGCGCCATGCACCTGACTGATGGTGTTGGTGAGCGTGTTCACCATGTCTTTGGCGCGGCTTTCGAGCGTGGAATCGAGCTGGGCTATTTTTTCGGCGAGCACTGCGGAGACGACGTTTGCGTCGAGCGCGGCGTCCACTGCCTTGGCGCCCTTCAGCAGATTGTCCAGCAATTCCTGGCTGCGCGCGCTGAACGCGTCGTTGATGTCGCGGATGCGGGCGATCAGCGTCGCCTCGATGAGCGAAGGATCGAGCACGTTCTTGACCTGATCGGCGCTGTCGTTGAGGACGCGCGCTGATTCAAGCGCCTGGCGGGCGAGCGCTTCGGTCATCGATTGCATGCGGCCCTCAAGGCCGGAATCGATTTTGCCGACGAGGTTCATCATCGATTGCGTCAGGGCCTCGACGCGCAGGCTCGCGGTTTCGTCGAAGGCGCGCGCGCCTTGGGCCACCGTATCGCCGATTTCGGCGATGCGGGCGCCTGCGGAAGCGTTGAACTCCGCGGTGTTCTGGGCCAGCAGATCAGACATTTCGCGTGAGCGCGCGTCGACGGCGCCGGAGAACACTGCGATGTAATTGTCGATGGTCTCTTCAAGCCGCGTCGCGCGCGCTTCCGCTGAGGCGGAGAACGCCTCGACCTGACGCTCGAACGAATACGACAGGTCGCGCGTGCGATTGGCTGCGGTCTCGTCGAAATTGCGCGCCGACGTCTCCAGCGTCGAGGCTGCTTCCGTCGCACGGTCGGCGAGGCGGTCGGTGAACGCCTGCGCATGAGTGGTGAAAGCGGCCTCTACGGCTTCGAGCTTGTCGTTGACCGTGCCGGTGAACGCATTGGCGTGGGCTGCGATCTGCGAGGTGAGTTCGTTGCCGTGGGTGAGCACGGAGCTTTCGAACTCGTTAAGGCGCTCCAGCAGGCTTTCGTTGATACGGTCGCCATGCATGCCGATGGCCGAAATGGCTTCGGTCGCCGTGGTGGTGAAGCGCGTATGCAGATTGGTGGTGTGCGTCTCGATCTGCGCCTGCACCATAGCCTGATGCGCAGAAAGGCGGGAGGCGATGTCCTCGCCGGCGGTCTGGAACAGATCCTGCGCCTGCTGGGTGCGCTCGGTCAGCACGGAGCCGATGCGCTCGGTGCTCGTGGTCAGCGTTTGCGCCAGCGCCGCGCCGTCGACGGAGACGGCCTTGGTCAGACGATCGGCGGTGTCGGTGATTTGCGCGGCGATCAATCCGCCGCGATTGCAGACGGCGTCCTCTATCCGCTCGCCGGCTGCGTCGATGCGGCTGGCGATGACTTCAGCGCCGCCATTGATCGTGCCGTCGATGCGTTCGATCACCAATTCAAGCCGCTGGGACAGCGCTTCCGAACCGCCGTTGATTGACTCGTCGATGCGCTGGAGCGCGGAGCCGAGGCGATCCTCGATCTTCTGCGAGCCATGGTTGAGAGAGCCATCAATGCGCTCGACCGCCGTTTCAAGGTTGTGCGACAGCGCTTGCAAGCCATTGTTGATGGAGCCGTCGATGCGGACGATAGCCGATTCAAGCCGCTCGGAAATCGCTTCAGAGCCCTGACTGACGGTAGCGGCGATGCGCGCGTCAGCCTGTCCAACGCGCGTGGTGATCGTCTCGACGCTTTCTGAAACGGCGTCGCCCACGCGCTGTACGGCTTCGTTCAGTCGGGAGGCGGCCTCGGCGCTGCCGTCGTCCACGCGGGCGAGAATACGCTCGCTGGTGGCGTTCAGCCGTTGGTTCATTTCTTCCACGCGCTCAAGCAGCGTCGTGTTCATGCGGTCGCTGACTTCTGCGCCAGTCGCTGCAAACCGCTCCGTTATCATTGCCCCGTTGGCTTCAATGCGCTCGACCATCTCTCCGCCGCTGCGGGTGAGCAACAGGCTGATCGCTTCGGCCTTGGCGCCAAGCGAAGACGTGACGCGCGAGCCTGCGTCGCCGACGATTTCAGACAGACGCGAACTGGCGCTCTCGAGATCGGCGGAGAGCTTTTCCTGCGAGCCGGCGATCGTGTTGCGCAAGTGCTCTGCGTTGCCCACGATGGCTTCGCGCTCGGAGGCAAGTTCGTCGATCAACGAGCGGATGCGGCGCTCGTTGTCGGAATATGAGCGCTCAAGACTGGCCACTTCCGCGCGCATCACGGTTTCAAGTTCGCTGGCGCGCGCCAAAGCGCGCTCGATGCCGTCGCCCATGGAGGCGACTTCGCGGCGAATGGCCTGCGAAAGCGTGACGATTTGTTCGGTGGCGAGAGATTCAGGCTCGGCCAGACGAATGGCGACCTGCGACATTGAATGCGCAGTCAGGCGCATTTCCTGCGCGCGGCGCACGACGGTGGCCGTCGAATAAAAGAACGCGACCGGGCCAAGCGCCGCCAGCGCAAACAGCGCCATTTGCGCCTCCGTCAGCCCTTCGTGACCGCCGGTCCAAACATAAAAGCCCGAAAGCGACAGCCAGACGATTGACGCCAACGTGGCGATCATCGTCGGCTTGCTGCTGGGGCGCGTTTGCAATGCGAGCAAAATTTGTCCAACGGAAGGACGGTCGTCGTTGGCGGCGGGGCGCGCGCCGGCGGTTGCCGCGTCAACTCTCTTTTCGCCACGCTTTTCCACAGTTTTCGAGTCTGAACTGTCTCTGGGCGCTGGCGGTGGTTGGGAAGAAGGCTTTGACGGAAGGACGGGCGCCTTGGGCAGGGTAGCGTCTTTGGCCGCCGCGCTGGTTGAGCGCGGCGCAGCTGGCGCTTCGCTCGTATCGCGCGCTAGGGCGTCACGCGTGCTCTTGGGCTTTTCGAGCGCCGGCGCATCGACGAGGTTCAACGCCTCTTCGATCGCTGAAAGCGCTACCGAAGCAGCATCTTGAGCCTTGGACGGATTGGCCATTTTCGCCTCTTGCCTAAAAATATTGCAGCCTTTTGCACCAGAATTTGCAGTGCGAAAGGGCGACGAAGCGAACCTCACGGTTCCCTTGCCGACAATTAACCAATCATCAATCTACTCCGCCGGCCCAGTGATGGAAACCAGCTGAGCTGCATCATTAGCAAACGTCGTTAACGGGCGCTTCACCATGCACGTGGATGATGGCTGCATATTGCGCAGGGTAAGCGCGCCGCGTCCTTGCCCACGTTCGGAGTTTCCATGTCCAGCCATTCGCCCAAACCTGCATCGTCTTATATGTCATCATCATCCAGTCATTCCCTTACGCCAGCCAGAGACGCGCGTCCGATTGATCTCGTGCATCTGTCGCGTCAATCTCTTGGCGACCGCAATCTCGAAATTGAATTGCTGCAATTGTTCGACCGGCAATCGGAACAAATTTTATTGCGCCTGAGCGAAGGCTTGGCGCTTGGCGAGAGGCGCTGGTTGCGTGATCTTTGCCATACGCTGGATGGCTCGGCCCGAGCTGTCGGGGCCGTTCACGTCTCGGCGGCTGCTGGCGAATATGGCCGCGCGGTTTTCACCGCTGCAAGCGACGCCGAGCTTGCGGACCTGCGCGGCGAGCTGGTGGTCCGGGTTCGTGAGGCCCGCAGGGAAATCGCCGAATTGCTGCGCGAGGATTAGGATTCGAGACTATGCGTTTGGCCGCCTGTTTCGGGCGGCCGCGCTGCGCTCTCGCCAAACGCCGCGCAATTGGATAGGAAGACGCCGCCGGTTAGCCGGCTGCCCTTTTCCTGTTCGGACACGAGAAAATTAAATGGTCAAGATCACGTTTATCGACGCCGCCGGTCAGTCCAGAATCGTTGAGGCCGAGGAAGGCTCGACAGTGATGGAGACGGCGATCCGCAACGACGTTTCCGGCATTGAGGCTGAGTGCGGCGGCGCCTGCGCCTGCGCCACCTGCCACGTTTATGTGGACGATTCCTGGGTCGAAAAACTGCCCAAGGCTGAGTCCATGGAAGAAGACATGCTCGACTTCGCCTATGACGTGCGCCCGACCTCGCGGCTGTCTTGCCAGATCCGCGTCACCGCCGAAATTGACGGACTGGTGCTGCATACGCCCGAGCAGCAGGGCTGATAATATAATAAACCATTTTATTTTTGTGAAATAAAATGGTTTCCATTTTCACTGCGTTGAATTATCGAGGGTCTGACCAGCTGGCGCGCGACGACGCATGTCGTGCGCGCCGTTTCGCGCCGATGCTTTCGAGGATGAAGACGACATGACCGAGACGATCAAGACGGACGCTCTCATCGTTGGCGCCGGCCCTGTGGGCTTGTTCGCCGTGTTTGAACTCGGCCTCCTCGATATCAAGGCGCATGTCCTCGACATCCTGCCCAAGATCGGCGGGCAATGTTCGGAGCTCTATCCCGAGAAGCCGATCTACGACATTCCGGGCTTCCCCTCTATCACCGGGCAAGGCCTGGTCGACAATCTGATGAAGCAGATTGAGCCCTTCAGCCCGACCTTCCATTTCAACGAGCAGGTGGAGCAGCTGGAAAGCCTCGGCACGCCGGAGGCGCCGCTGTTTCGCGTGCGCACCAACGGCGATCTGACGTTTGAGGCCAAGGTGGTCATCATCGCGGCGGGGGGCGGCTCGTTTCAGCCCAAGAAGCCCCCGGTGCCGGGTATAGAGGCTTATGAAAACACATCCGTCTTCTACGCCGTGCGCAAGATGGAGAGCTTTCGCGGCAAGCGTGTGCTGATTGTGGGGGGCGGCGATTCCGCACTCGACTGGACGCTGAACCTGGCTCCCATCGCCGAGCGCGTCATTCTCATGCACCGCCGCGACGAATTCCGCGCAGCGCCCCATTCGGTCAATTCGATGCGCGAGCTGGTGGCGGCGGGCAAGATGGACCTGACGCTTGGCCAGATGACAGGCCTCAAGGGCGAGGGCGGCGAATTGTCAGCAGTGACAGTTAAGGCCAACGACGGCTCGATCCACGACATCGCCTGCAATCGCATGATGCCGTTCTTTGGCCTGACGATGAAGCTTGGCCCGATCGCCGATTGGGGCCTCAACCTGCACGAAAACCTTGTGCCGGTGGACACCGAGAAGTTCGAAACCAACGTCCCCGGCGTGTTCGCCATCGGCGACATCAACACCTATCCTGGAAAGCTGAAACTGATCTTGTCGGGCTTCCACGAGGCCGCTTTGGCGGCGCAGAAGGCCAATCGATATATCTTCCCCGACAAGAAGGTCGTGTTCCAGTACACCACGTCGTCGTCGAGCCTTCAGAAGAAGCTCGGCGTGGGGTGAGGTGACGACGCTGCTGCAAAACAGTAACGCCGTAAACCAGCTCCGCATCCCAACGCCGTCATGGACCCGCTTGTCGCGACCATGACGGGGAGAGAATGGCGATTGTTCTCCAGACAGGACAAAGAGCGCTATAAGGCGGCATGATCGCACTTGCTCCATGGACCGACCGCGCCGGCCGCATATCGTGGCTGAAGCTTGCCGTATTCCTCGCCTGTTGCGCGCCGGCGTTCTGGATTGCGTGGCAATGGCGGGACGGGCAACTCTCGCCAAAGCCTGTCACCGACGTGCTGCGCCAAACGGGCGATTGGGCGTTGCGCTTTCTGGTGGCGACGCTGGCGATCTCGCCGCTGCGTCACGCCACCCGCTGGAACCGCCTCTATGTGGTGCGACGCATGCTCGGCCTGACTGCTATGGCCTATACGCTGACCCATCTTGGCTTTTGGTTCGCCCATGAAAATTTCGTCTGGTGGACGATCCTCATGGAATCGTTGCTGCGCGTGTATCTGCTGGTCGGGTATGTGGCGACATTCATCATGATCGCGCTCGGGATCACCTCCAACGAGGCCGCTATTCGCCGGCTTGGCTCTCATGGCTGGAACAATCTGCACTGGTGGATCTATCCGGCTGCGCTCGCCAGTCTCGTGCATTATTTCATGCTGGTGCGCCTCGACGCCACGCAGGCCGCGCTGATGGCGGGCCTTTGCGCTTTGTTTGCAGGATTTCGCGCGTTGCGTAAACGCAAGAGCGATTTCGGCGTGGCGTCGCTCATCGCGCTGGCGCTGTTTGCGGGCGTCGCTACGGCGCTCATCGAGGCCGGCTATTACGCGTTTGCAACAGGCGTCGACGCGCGCCGTCTGCTAGAGGCGCATCTTGATTTCTCCTACGCGATCCGCCCCGCCTGGCACGTGCTGGCGGCGGGATTGGCGATGGCGTTGGCGCGTCTGGCCCGGGATGCTTGGAAGACGCAGGCGAGGGCCGGGGATCACGAAAAGCAGCGAGCTGGCGACTTGCCGTAGATGGCCGCCTGCGCGACCATTAACCCTCCGCGCTCTCCTTCTTCGAGCCGAACAAGAATGGCGCGACGTCGCCAATGCCCGGCGGCCTGGCGGCGGCGAAGGGCGCGGGGCGGCAAACCGCCATGGCCGAAAGTCCGACGCGCGCAGTCAGCAATCCATTCAGCACGCCCTCCCCAAGCCGCGCCGACAGGCGCGCGGCAAGGCCATGGCCGATCAATTGCTGCACCAGCGAATCCCCAATCGCCATGCCGCCGGTGATTGCAAGGTGCGCGCCGACGGAGCGCAGGATGCGCAGGAAACCAAAGCCGCCTGGGCGCCCGCCGTAAATCTCCGCGATGCGCCGCACCAAACGCGCCGCCTGGGCGACCACAAACAAAAGATCGATAATCGCGCGCGGACTGATCGCGGTGACGACGGACACGCGCTTGGCTGCATCGGCGATTTCTTTTGCGACCAATGCGTCCAGCGGATGCAGCAGCGTGCGCTCTGCGATGTCGATGAGATCGCGCCCGTCGATGATCTCGGTGGTGAGCGAATGCACATGTGCGCGCGCACTGGCGGTTTCTGCACGGCCTTCATAGAGGCCGACAAGCTCGCGCATCAGAGTTCGGGCCGCCTCGCGGTCGTCAGCCTCGCGCGCTGTCGCGATTTTTTCGTGCAGAGTCGCAATCCGCCTCTGCCGCAGCACGCCGCGCATTTCGCGCGCCAGCATCACGAGCAGAGCCAGCGCGGCGATGACAAGGAGCGCCAGCCCAAGCCAGCCCAGCGCCGGCGTGCGCGCAAACAGGTCTTCCACCAAACGCGTGAGCCATGCGCCCAGCGCCAATAAAGCGAGGCCAGACGCCGCCGACCAGAACAGTCCTGATGCGCTCAGGAGCAAGCGCGCCGCGATGCCTTTGCGCTGCGCCTGTTGCACAATGGCGTCGCCGTGCGGCTCCGCGCTTTCCGCCTCAAGCGCATAGGCGTCTGGTTGATCCTCGATCACGGCGCCGCTGACGCCGAGCCGGAAAGCGCGCGGTCGCGCCGGGCGTGCGGTCATGCCAACCTGTCTCCAATTAAAAACTCAAGCGCGCGATCCAGCCTGATGTGGGGCAGAGCCGCGCCGGGTGCGACATTTGGCGGGCGGAATCGCACGAAGCGCCAATCGCCTTCGCTTTCGGGCGTCGCCAGACCGTCGCCGCGAAAAGCGCGACGCGGGTCTTCGGGTAATTCGCCGGGGAAGATCGCAGCTTCCGCGAGGCCGTCAAAGACCTCTCCATTCACCGTCTCGCCGGCGATGGGGGCGCCCACGATGGCGTCCAGCGTTTGCCCGGCATGCTTCACCTGCGCCTCGCGCGTGGCGCGCACGGCGGCCAGCGCAATCACATCCACCTGTGCGCCAACGTCCTGCGCGCGCGATATGGCGCGTTCCACCATCCGCCGCAGGATCGCCTCCAGCCGATCATGGGAGCGATGATGCAGATGATCGGCTTTGGTGGCGGCGAACAAAATGCGATCAATGCGCGGACGGAAAATCGTCGAGAGCAAAGACGAGCGCCCGGTGCGAAACGCGCTCAGGACGTCGCTCATCGCGGTTTCAAGATCGCGCACGGCGGCAGGGCCGGAATTGAGCGCAGACAAGGCGTCGATTAATACGATCTGGCGATCCAGACGCGAAAAATGATCGCGGAAAAAGGGCCGCACGACGTAGTTTTTATAAGCCTCGTAACGACGCGCCATCATTGCGGCCAGCGAGCCGGGCGCAATCGTCTGCTCCGGCGTAATCGGCAGCGGCGCGAAGGTCAGAGCGGGCGAGCCTTCCATGTCGCCGGGCATCAGGAAACGCCCGGGCGGCAGGGTTGAAAGGGCATACACGTCCTGCCGGCAGGCGCGAAGGTATTGCGTGAACAGTTCAGCGGCCTTGCGCGCATGATCTTCATTGGCGGGCGCCTGCGGATCAAGGCTGGCGAGAAATCCCCGCCATGGCGCGGCCAGCAGCGCGCGGCCTGCGGTTTGCGAAGCTGCTATCGTCTCATCGCACCATTGCGCATAGCTTTTTGCCAGAAGCGGTAAATCAAGCAGCCATTCGCCGGGATAATCGACGATGTCGAGCGTGAGGCTGGAGGGTCCCTTGCGCCAGCCCTGCATGCGTTCAAATTCAATCGTCAGTCGCAATTCTGAAATGCGCCGCGTGGATTGCGGCCAATGGCGCGCGTTCGGCCCGGCCTCGCCGCCGGTCAGCGCCTCAAGATGATCCTCAATGGCGAAGCGCGGCACGGTATCGTCAGGCTGCGGGTCAAGCTTTGCGCCAATCAGACGGCCTTGCGCATGCACGCGAAATACGGGGAACGATCGGCGCGGCTCGCCCGCATTGCGTACCGCAAGTTGCGTCAAATGATGGACCAGCGCAGTGATGAAAACAGTCTTGCCCGCTCGCGACAGACCTGTGACGCCAACGCGAAGCCCCGATCCTGTGACGTAATCGGCCAGGCTGCGCGCCGCGATGGCGCTGTCGTGAAGGATGTCGGCGATGTTCAAGCGGGATGGTCCGTATGTGGGGAAGGGCAGGGGGTAGCGAGTAGAATAATAGCCCTCATCTTGCCATATGCGCCACCTTCTCCCGCAAGTGTGAGACGGCGCCGCGCGAAGCGCAACGGATGAGGGGTTTCTTCTATTCGCTAATACCTATCTTTCGATTTTCTCCCTCCATGCCGCCGTCTGCTCCTCTACGACCTTTATGATCAGCGCAAAATCGGGTTTCAGCGGACCGATTTCCACCGCCGCCATATTGGCCATGACGCGGGGCAGCGCCTGTGTTGGCAGGCCGGCCGCGTCGAACAGTTTCAGGTCAGCGTCCGGCCCGTCAGCCACGCCCTCGGCGACTTTGGCGGCGTAATTGCGGATACGAACGTTCTCGCCGGTGCAGGATTGCATGCGCGATTGCGTCGCGGGCAGCTTGTCGGAAACGTCGACGGAGGCGAGCCGCACCAGAGGCGATACGGACATGGCGGGCAACGGTTTTGCGCTTTCGCCAAGTCCGGGCGCGATGGAGGGGGCGCGCATCAGTTGAATACGCGGGGCAAAAGCGCGGGACAACGCGACTTGCTTGCCGCCTTTGCCTTTGGCAGCCAACCAGCGGGCGCGCAGAGTGTTGCTCAAGCCGCGCTTGGCGTGCGCGTCGAGTTTTGTCGCGCCGGCGCTGGCGCGCACAAGGCGTTGCCGGACGGCTGCAAGCGCTTCGCATTCCGCCGGCGCCCAGCGCGTGACGATGGCGCGTGCCGACGTTCGGCCAAGGTCCACATAATAGCGACGCAGCAATTGCGCGGCCACAAGAGCGCCCTCGCGCGCGGAGGCGAAGGCGACATGGCCATCGTTGTCGGTCGCGATTTCGCCGTTCCAGCGAGCGCTTTTCACGCACCAATAATTATTGAGGCGGACGCAGCGCGGCAGTTTGGCGGAATCTCTTGTCAGCGCCCGGGCGAGAGTTCCAAACGTCGCGCCAAGGTTGCGTGCGCTCTCCAGCCGCCAATTGCTCACCGCCCGTTCTCGCGGGCTGTAGAGAGCCGGCGCTTTGAAATCAAATAGAGACGAGGAGCCCATAACCAGGGCGAAAGCTGCTATTTCCGCAAGCATGGCGCATGTTTCTCAAACCTCGCGCAAGTCGCGCGCCTTGATGAAGCGCTCAAGGCGCCCATCAAGTTCCCCGATGTCGCGCCAGTCTTTCCTGAAGTCGAGAACTGCCAGGGAAGCGGTTGGGAACGAGTGCGCCATTTGCGCCAGGTCGTGGCGTTCGCCTGCCCCTGTCAACGCGTTCGCCAGATCCGCAATTCCCGGATTGTGTGCGACCAGCAAAGCGGTGCGGACGGCTGGCGGAATGGCGTGCAGAGCTTTCAGCAGGGTTTCAGGTTCGGCGAGATAGAGTTTGGCGTCAACGCGCGCATGGGGCGGGCGCGCCAGATGAGGTAGCAATTCCTCCATGGTCTCGCGCGTGCGTCGCGCATCTGACACAAGCGCGATCTCGGGGTTGAGCGCATGCTCGCGCAGCCACAGGCCGACGTTGTGCGCGTCCTGCCGGCCCCGTTGCGTAAGCCCCCGCGCATGGTCGCCGCCCGGGTCGTCGCGCACGGCTTTTGCGTGGCGCAGAAGGATGAGTTTTGTCATGTGGTGACTGTTCAGAGCCTCTTCCTTCTCCCGCGAGGGGAGAAGGAAGAACGCGCCGCCTTACGCCATCGGAGCCAGCGCGTATCCCGCGCCGTCTTTCGAGATCGTGCCGCAACCCGGCATGCCCCAATGATAGCCCGACACCGCGATCTTGTCGGCGATCACGCGGTCGAACATGCGGCGGCGCGATGCTTCCGCAACGTTGGGGTCCATGTCGAACACTACGTGCCAGCCGGGATTGCGCAGGAATAATTCCTTCACATTGGTCACGTCTGCCAGCACCATGAATTGCGCGGCGCCTGAATTGACGAGGAAGCTGGTGTGCCCCGGCGTGTGGCCGTAGCTGGCGACAGGCTTCACGCCCGGCAGCACTTCGGCCTCGCCCTCAAAGCGGCGCACGTTGCTCCATTTGGCGAGGGTTGCATTGACGCGCTGGACGAGGCCCTGCACGCCGGCGGGAAGTTTCGAAGTACGGCCCTCGTCAGTCCAGAAATTGATCTCGGCTGCGGGAACGATGATTTCCGCGTTTGGGTAGATCGGCTGGTTGTCCTTGTCCATCAGGCCGAAAATATGATCGGGATGGAAATGCGTGACAACGACATGGGTCACGTCTTTGGCCTCAAAGCCCGCGGCCTTCATATTGGCGGACAATTGTCCGCTGGCGGGAAGGCCGGCGGCGCCGTTGCCTGCGTCAAAGATCACGCGATTTGCGCCAATTTTCATGGTGGTGACCGTGAAGCCCGTTGGCACGCCGTCGGTGATGACGCCGCCAGCGGCCAGCGCCTTCTGGCGCTCCTCGATGGTCGCGTTGCGGACGAAGTTTTCAGCGTGCGGACGAATGATTTCGCCATCGAAGACCTGCGCGACGTCGATGTCGCCGACCTTGAACTTGAAGAATTGCAGCTTCTTCGGGTTCAGCCCGGTCTCGCGCGCGGCGTCTTGCGCCAATGCGGAGGGCAGCAGCTCGACCCGGCCGTTAAGGCCAAAGGCGGCTCCGGCGGCTGCTGCGGAGACGACGAGACTACGGCGGCTGACATTGTTGAACATGGAGCGCTCCCAACCCTGGTTTAACCCTTGGCCAGTTTCGGCCACGCTCGATTATAGGGCCAGAACGTGGCGTCGGGGAGGGGCGATCCCGCGTTAAAAAAACGGCGGGCGCATGGCCCGCCGTTGATTGTTTTATCAGGCGTCAATTATGCGCCAGTTTCGGCGCCAATCATGCCCCTTGAGCAGGACGACGATCCGGGCGCGGGCCGCGCTGTTCGGGGCGGGCGCCTGAGCGCTGTTCGCTGCGCGGCGCAAAGCTGCGATCGGCGTTACGGTGCTCGCCTTGGCGGTGTTCGCCCTGGCGCTGTTCGCCGTTGCGCTGGCCGCCTTGCGGACGTTGGCCCTGACCCTGCGGACGTTGGCCTTGTCCCTGCGGACGCTGGCCCTGACCCTGGGGGCGGCCGCCGCCGTTGCTGTTGCGCTGCGGGCGCTTCACGGCCTGACCGGCGGCGATCTCGTCGGTCGCGCGATCAGGAGGATTGCTGCGACGCTCGACGCGGGGGATCGACTGGCGGGTGAGGCGCTCGATGCCGCGCAGCAGATTGCGCTCGGCGTTTTCCACCAGCGAGATGGCGGCGCCTTCCGTGCCCGCGCGGGCCGTGCGGCCAATGCGATGCACATAGCTTTCCGGCACGTCGGGCAGTTCAAAGTTCACCACATGGGTGATGTTGGACACGTCGATGCCGCGGGCGGCGATGTCTGTGGCCACCAGAACGCGGGTGCGCCCGTTCTTGAACGAGTCGAGCGCAGCCTGACGCTGGTTCTGGCTCTTGTTGCCATGGAT
>CANJPM010000003.1 GCA_947476075.1 Beijerinckiaceae bacterium | reverse complement strand
CCATTCGGAGCCGGGAGAGGAGAGAATGTAATCAACGCCAAGATTGCGGAACGCTTGCAGGATTGCTTCGCCGCCGTCGTTGAAGTTTTTCATGGGCGCGACCTGTTCTTGTTGTCTCTGAAAGTCACGCAGCTTTTGCGAACGGAGAGGCTTTTACGTTATACGCTTGCAGCGCAGGCAAAACGTCGCGGGCGAAGCGGCGGATTTGCCCGAGGAACATGTCTTGCGGCATCGAGCCGCGGTTCATGCTGATGAGCAATGTGCCTGCGCCCGCCCGGTCGGCCATGCCGGTGAGTTTTGCGATCACTTCGTCAGGCGAGCCCCAAGGCATGTTCTGCGCCTGCTTTTCAACGTCGGCCATCGTCATATTGCGGTAGTCGGCGCGGGCCCGCTCGGCGGCCTTCAGGTTTTCCGCGCTCACGTAATTATTGGCGCTGGCGCTCACATAGCCTGAGCCCATTTGCTTGCTGTTCTCGGTGAAATTGCCGTGGCTGAAGAGCGCGGTGTTGAAATACAGCCAATAGGGCGCGTTCTGCGCAATCGCCTGCGCCTTGCTGTCGGCTACAAACACGTTGGCGGGGACGGAGATGTGATCGGGCGTGATCGTCCGTCCATGCTGGGCGAGGCTTTGCGCGTAGAGCTTGATGACGTCGTTGCGCAGCCCTTCGCTGGCCACGCCCGGCGTGATCGGTATGTTGCGCGCAGCTGCCCACTCAATCGACTCGCGGCTGCCGGTGACGGGTATCCACACCGGCGGGCCTGGCTGCTGGTAGGGCCGGGGCCATAGCGCGATGTCCTTGTAGGAGTTGAACTTGCCCTCGGCCGAGAACACATCCTGCGACCATGCTTTCGTTACGATCTCGTAGGCTTCCTCAAACCGCTCACGGGATTCGCTCAGCGGTACGCCGTGAACCTGATATTCGCGCGGAATGCCGCGCGCAAAGCCTGAGATGATGCGCCCGTGCGACATGCAATCGAGCATGGCCAACTCTTCGGCCAGCCGCAGCGGATGATGCAGCGGCAGCAGGTTTGCGTAGATCAGCAGCTTTACGTTTTTCGTGCGCTGGGCGGCGGCGGCCGCCAGCAGGTTCGGCGAGTTCATCAAGCCATAGGGCGAGGTGTGGTGTTCGTTGAAGGCGATGCCGTCAAAGCCGAGCTTGTCGATCTCTTCCCACGCGTCCAGATGCTCGTCATACGTGCGGGCGACGATTTTGGGGTCGCAATGAATTTTGCTGAGCGGGTAGGGCAGCTCGCCATCCGCCTGCTTCAAATGCGCAAGATGGGTGTCATAGGGCAGGAGATCGAAGACAAATACTTTCACGTTTCCACCGCTGGCTCTTTCCGAAATTCAGGCTTCGGATCCATTTTGAGGCCCCATGTTGGTCATCGCGCCCGCGTACGTCAAGGAACGAAAGTGCGCAATCCCCCGCGTCGATTGGGTCTTTAATCCTTAATTTTATTGCTTAATCGCCCTTTGAATTGCCGCTCTCCCCCCGGCTGATTAACAATTCCCTAACGCCGGATTTTTTAAGGCGCGCCGAATTTCGAGTCACTTTTTTGACGAATGGATTGTTCGATGCGAGTTTTAATGAAGCGCTTTGTGCGCGATAAAAGGGGCTCTTTTGGCGTTGCGATAGCCATCTTGCTCCTGCCGCTTACTTTGGGCGGGCTCATGGTCGTTGAATATTTGAGGCTCGTCGAGTTTCGAGACACGCTCGATTCCGTGGCGACACAGGTGGCGTTGGCTTCTGTCGGCGGGGCGCCGCGCTCGGAGACCCAGCGATTGTCAGAGGGCCGAGCGCTCCTGGCTCGCGTGATGGAACAGCACAAAATCAACCAGATCGGCAATTCTGGAATCGTCGTTGTGAAGGTTCAGGGAGGAGACGTGTCTTCTACTGTGAAACTTGAAGTCCAGTACAAGCACGAATTCGGCAGCTTCCTGAAGCGTGAAAGCACAAAGCTCGCTGTAGAACGAACGATAGCCAACCGGAAGCCCAAGTCGAACGCCTCACCCGCCAAGGGCGACTTTTCTCCCGGCGGCGACCTGCTGGAGGACGCGTCCGGCGATTTGCCCGAGGGCTGGTCGTACTGATTGCGGGCGGGCGCGTCTTCTTTCCTCCTTCGCCCTGAGCGGCCCTTTGCGCCCGGCGGCCCCCGTGCTAAGAGCCGGCGTCAATGCAGCGCGAGAAGAGATTCCCGCGCTCTCTCCTGTTTTAGCGGCTTGGCCGCTTGAGGATTTGGCGCCATGTCCGCTTTTGCACGCCCTCCCATCATCGAAGCCTTGACCTTCGACGACGTTTTGCTGCGCCCCGGCCATTCTCTGGTCATGCCCTCGATGGTGGACATCCGCTCGCGGCTCACCCGCGACATCACACTGAACCTGCCGATCATATCTTCGGCGATGGACACGGTGACCGAGGCGCGGCTGGCTATCGCCATGGCGCAGGCGGGCGGCATCGGCGTCATCCACCGCAATCTGGAACCTGAGCAACAGGCTGAGGAAGTGCGCCGCGTGAAGCGTTTCGAGAGCGGCATGGTGGTCAATCCGATCACGATCTTCCCCGATGAGACGCTGGCCGACGCTTTGGCGCTGATGGAGCAGCACCGGATTTCCGGCATTCCCGTGGTCGAGCGCGGCCCGACGGGGCGCCCGGCCAGGCTCGTTGGCATCCTCACCAATCGCGACGTGCGCTTTGCCGATAACCCTTTGCAGCCGGTGTCCGAGCTGATGACCAAGAAGCTCGTGACCGTGCGCGAAGGCGTGACGCAGGACGAAGCGCGCCGCTTGCTGCATCAGCACCGCATCGAGAAGCTGCTGGTGATCGACAACGATGAACGTTGCGTCGGTCTCGTGACAGTCAAGGACATGGAGAAGTCGATCCAGCACCCGACCGCCTGCAAGGATGAGCAGGGGCGCTTGCGCGTGGCTGCGGCCTCCACCATCGGCGACAAGGGCTTTGAGCGCGCGATGATGCTGATCGACGCGGGCGTGGATTGTGTTGTTGTGGACACCGCGCATGGCCATTCGCAGAATGTGCTCGACCAGGTTGCGCGCATCAAGGCTGCGTCCGGCAAAGTTGCGGTGATTGCAGGCAATGTTGCAACTGGCGATGGCGCCAAGGCTTTGATTGACGCTGGCGCTGACGCCATCAAGGTCGGCATCGGACCGGGCTCCATCTGCACCACCCGTATCGTGGCGGGCGTGGGCGTGCCCCAGCTCACCGCAATCATGGAAGCTGCCGACGCCGCCCGCGTCGCGGGCGTGCCGGTGATCGCCGACGGCGGCATCAAATATTCCGGCGATCTGGCCAAGGCGATTGCGGCGGGCGCCGAATGCGTGATGGTGGGCTCTTTGCTGGCGGGCACTGAAGAGAGCCCCGGCGAGGTTTTTCTCTATCAGGGACGCTCGTTCAAGGCTTATCGCGGCATGGGCTCTGTGGGGGCCATGGCGCGCGGCTCGGCGGATCGTTATTTCCAGCAGGACATCAAGGACGAGATGAAGCTGGTGCCAGAAGGAGTTGAGGGCCAAGTCGCCTACAAGGGGCCGGTCGGTGCTGTGCTCCATCAGCTCGCCGGCGGTCTTCGCGCCTCCATGGGCTATGTCGGCGCGCCGAATGTGGCCGAGTTCCAGAAGCGCGCCAGCTTCGTGCGCATCACCGGCGCAGGCCTGCGCGAGAGCCATGTGCACGACGTGGCGATCACGCGCGAGAGCCCCAATTACGGCGGCAGCATTTAAGCTGGCGCTAGGTCGTTCGCGTGGCGGACATGCGCAAGAACGAAGCGCGCAGCAGTTCCAGCTTGCGCTTGCCCTCGGGGTCGTCGAGGTCGTCGCCATAGGCTGCGCGCTCGATGTCCTTGCGGATTTCGTCCAACTCTTCTTCTGTTAAATGCTCAATGCCGATGAACTCGTTGCGCGCGTCAGACACTGCGCGCAGCAATTCGTCGAGCTTTGCCTGGATAGCTGCGCCGTCGCGGTTTTGCGTGTTCTGGATCAGGAACACCATCAGGAAGGTGATGATGGTGGTCGACGTGTTGACCGCCAATTGCCAGGTGTCCGAAAAGCCAAACAAGGGGCCGGTGGCGGCCCAAAGCACAATCGAGCCGCAGCAGATCACGAACGTCAGCGGCCGTCCGGCTGCGCGCGAGACGGAATTGGCGAAACGCGTAAAGAGATGTTCCATGCGCTGCATTCCTGTTGAAGGCATATGCTTAGACTAGACTTTTTGCGCCACGTTTGCATCAGGCTTGCGCAGGTTCCCGCGTCACTGCATGATCGTTCCAATATGGGGAGAGAACATGCGCGGTCCTAATGACGTTGGCGGCCTTGAGGATGGCCCGGTAGATCCCTCAACGCACGAATTGGCGTTCTGGGAGAAGCAGATAGATGGTTTGCGCGGCGTCATCGGCGCCAAGCGCATCGTCATCAGCCATGAGAACCGCCGCACCATCGAACAGCTTGGGCACGACGTTTACGAGCGCCTGTCCTATTACGAGCGCTGGACGGCCTCGCTTCAGCGCCAGATGGTCGACAAGGGAATCCTCACGCAGGATGAGATCGACGCCCGCGTTGCGCTGGTGCGGGCACGTCTGGCCGACACCGGCGAACTGGAGCTGAGTCCGGAGGAGGAAGCCAAATGCCGCTAGAGCGTTTCGTCGAGGGCGACGTCGTGCGCGTGCGCGAGGATTATCCGATCGGGCATTTTAGAACGCCGGTCTACATTCGCGGCAAGACGGGGGTGGTGACGCGCCGCTTTGGCGCCTACGGCAACCCTGAAACGCTGGCCTTCAATCTGCCGGGAGAGAAGAAGCACGTTTACGAAGTGCGTTTCCGGCAGGTTGAGATATGGCCCGATTACAAGGGATCGGAGCGCGACAGCGTGCATATCGACTTGCAGGATAACTGGCTTGAGCAGCCCTGAGGAGCACAGCATGAGCCAGCATCATCACGAACACGATCATCATCATGACCACGAACATTCACATGGACATGCGCATTCGCCGCCGCAGCCTGACGACAAGGTGCATTCGTATTATCAAATTCTCGGCGTGGCGCTGAAGGAATTGCTGATCGAAAAAGGCGTGGTGACTGCCGACGAAGTGCGCGCCGCCATTGAAGCGCGCGACATGATTACGCCAGCCCATGGTGCAAAAGTCGTCGCCCGTGCATGGGTTGATCCCGCGTTTCGCGAGCGGTTGATGAGCGACGCCAATGCGGCGGTGGCGGAGCTTGGTTTCCCGATGAACACGACGGAGCTTGTCGCGCTGGAGAACACGGATGAGGTTCACAACGTCGTCGTCTGCACGCTGTGCTCGTGCTATCCGCGCGAGCTGCTCGGACTGCCGCCGTCGTGGTACAAAAGCCGCGCCTATCGAGCCCGCATCGTGCGTGAGCCGCGCGAGGTGTTGGCGGAATTTGGCACGCTGACGCCCGACAGCGTCGAGTTGCGCGTGCATGATTCCACCGCTGACCTGCGTTATCTCGTTGTTCCGCAGCGTCCCGCAGGGTCGGAGAGTTTGAGCGAAGACGAGCTGGCCGCGCTGGTCACGCGCGATTCCATGATTGGCGTGACGACGGTGCGCGCGTAGGGCTTGAGTGACGCGCTAAACTCTGTCGTCCCTCCATGGCGTGGAAGCCCTTGGTCAAAAGAAGGGCTCCAGCTCTTCGGGTCATGGCCCGGCCCTCTAAAACAAACTTTAACCAGTTTGCATGTACTCTTTTAACGCTGCTTCCTGTGGTCATGAAGCAGCGCGTTGAGTGCGGAGCCGGTCGATGTTTGCTCGTTTCGCCGAAAAGGCGATGGTTGGATTTATCGTCCTCATCATTTTTGTGGGGCTCTTCGGCCCGTGGCTTATTTCCCTCTTTCTGGCCGCGCTGTGCGCCGGTTGCTGGTACGCCTGCCGCCCCCAACAGGGGCGCGCAAAGGACGTAATCGCACCCTGAGGCCGTAACAGGCTGGACTTTTGTCATCGGAACACGGCATGAACGGGCGCGCCGCGGACGCTTTGCCCGCGCTGCTGTTCGGAAAAGCCCATGACCCCCGCCGCCCGTCTCGCCGCCGCGATTGAAGTTCTCGAAGATATCGCGGTGCGCCGTCGGCCAGCCGCCGATTCCCTGAAGGAATGGGGGCTCGCCCACCGTTTCGCCGGCTCCAAGGACCGTTCCGCCATCGCCGGGCTGGTCTGGGACAGTCTGCGCGTTAAATCCTCATCGGCCTGGTTGATGGGCGAAAAGCTCGAATCCGCTACTGCCCGAGGTATTGCGCTTGGCGCCCTTGTGCGCGCTCGCGGGCTGGACGTGAATGCAATCTCCAGTTTATGCAACGGCGAGGGCCACGCCCCGCCGCCGCTGAGCGAGGTCGAGACGGGGCGCCTGACCGCCTGCGACATGTCCGGCGCCCCGGCCCATGTTTTGGGCGATTATCCCGAATGGCTTGCGCCCCAGCTCGAAGAAGCCTGGGGTGACCGGGCGGCGGAAGAGGGCAGGGCGCTCGCCGCCCGCGCTCCTGTCGATCTGCGCGCAAACCTCCTGCTCACTGATCGCGACAAGGCGCTCGCTGAACTGGACCATCTTGGTCCCCGCGCCACCCGCTTTTCGCCCTGGGGGCTGCGGATTGACGTCGGGATTGACGGGCGCGCCCCGGCGCTGTCGGCTGAACCCGCCTACGCCAAGGGCCAGATCGAGGTTCAGGACGAGGGCTCGCAGATCGCCGCGCTGCTCAGCGGCGCCGAGCCCGGCTGGCAGGTTCTGGACCTGTGCGCAGGCGGCGGAGGCAAGACGCTGTGTCTGGCCGCGATGATGGACAACAAGGGCCAGCTCTACGCTACCGACAAGGACGGTCGCCGCCTGACGCCCATCTTCGAGCGTCTGGAGCGGGCTGGCGTGCGCAACGTGCAGGTGCGCGCCCCCAAGGGCAAGCAGGACATTCTGTCCGATCTGGCCGGACGATGCGATCTCGTGGTGGTGGATGCGCCTTGCACCGGCGCCGGCGCGTGGCGTCGCAACCCGGACGCCAAATGGCGCGTGCGCCCCGGCGCGCTGGAGCTGCGCATCCGCGATCAGGACGAAGCATTGAATGAGGCCGCGCGCTTCGTGAAGCCGGGCGGGCGCATCGCCTATGTCACGTGCTCGGTGCTGAAGGCGGAGAACGAGGACCGCGTGAGCGCTTTCCTCAATTCACACGCCGATTACCTGCCCATCGACATGGCCCATGCGGCGCGCAAGGCGGGCCTGCCAGAGCTGGCCGATTGCGGCTCGAAGCTGGGGCCGGGCCTGCGCCTCTCGCCCGCGACCACCGACACCGACGGCTTCTACGTCGCGCTGGTCACGCGCAGCGCTTGAGGTCTCTTCGTTGAACAAAGCGGCGAATTGAGAGCTGGCGAGGCGTTTCATCTTGGCGTCCTTTCCTGACGCCTTAACCTTGCCAGCGCCAGCTTGAGCAAAGCCGAATCTGATCGCTCAAATGCGAGCGATTGCGCTTTTTACCGCGGGCGCTGGCGCGCCTGCATTGCGCCTGCCGCCCCCATGGCCTATTCCGGCCTCGTATCTAAGACAGCGCGAGCCAAGAGATCGTCATGACCGCCACCCATACCGATATCGTCCGCAACCACGACAAGGTGCTCATCGTCGATTTCGGCTCGCAGGTGACGCAGCTCATCGCGCGCCGCGTGCGCGAGGCGGGGGTCTATTGCGAAATCGCGCCGTTCCAGTCCGCCGAGGCCGCGTTCCGCGATTTGGCGCCCAAGGCCGTGATCCTCTCGGGCGGCCCGGCCTCGGTGACGCAAGAGGGCTCGCCCCGCGCGCCGCAGGCGATTTTTGACTCCGGCCTGCCGATCCTCTCGATCTGCTACGGCCAGCAGACCACAGCCGTGCAGCTTGGCGGCGCGGTGGAGGGTGGCCATGCTGCCGAATTTGGCCGCGCCGACATCGAGATCGTCGAGCCCAGCTTGCTGTTTGACGGCGTCTGGGAATTGGGCGCCCGCTATCCCGTTTGGATGAGCCACGGCGACCGCGTGACCAAATTACCCGAAGGCTTCACGGTGAAAGCCGTTAGCGAAAACGCGCCGTTCGCAATAGCGTCCGACGAGAAGCGCCGCATCTTCACCACCATGTTCCACCCCGAAGTCGTGCACACGCCCGACGGCGCAAAGCTGATCGCCAATTTTGTGCACAAGGTTGCGGGCCTGAAAAGCGACTGGACCATGGCCGCCTTCCGTGGCGAAGCTATCGCCTCCATCCGCAAACAGGTTGGCGATGGTCGCGTGCTCTGCGGCCTTTCGGGCGGCGTCGATTCCGCCGTGGCGGCGGTGCTGATCCACGAGGCCATCGGCGACCGGCTGACCTGCGTGTTCGTCGATCACGGCCTGCTGCGTATGGGCGAGGCCGAACAGGTCGTCACCCTGTTCCGCGACCATTACAACATCCCGCTGGTGCATGTGGACGCCAGCGACCTGTTCATCGGCCAGCTTGAGGGCGTCGCCGATCCCGAGACCAAGCGCAAGATCATCGGCAAGCTGTTCATCGACGTGTTCGACGAGGAAGCCAAAAAGATCGCCGCCGACGGCAAGGGCGAACTTGGTTTTCTGGCGCAGGGCACGCTCTATCCGGACGTGATCGAAAGCGTCTCCTTCTCCGGCGGCCCGTCGGTGACGATCAAAAGCCACCACAACGTCGGCGGCCTGCCCGAGCGCATGAAGATGAAGCTGGTTGAGCCCCTGCGCGAACTCTTCAAGGACGAAGTCCGCGCGCTGGGCCGCGAGCTGGGCCTGTCGGAAGCGTTCGTCGGCCGCCACCCATTCCCCGGCCCGGGCCTGGCCATCCGCATCCCCGGCGGCCTCAGCCGCGAAAAGCTGGAAATCCTGCGCAAGGCGGACGCGATCTATCTCGACGAGATCCGCAAAGCCGGCCTCTACGACGTCATCTGGCAAGCCTTCGCAGTGCTTCTGCCCGTGCGCACAGTCGGCGTGATGGGGGACGGGCGCACGTACGACAGCGTATGCGCCCTGCGCGCCGTCACCTCAGTCGACGGCATGACGGCGGACTTCTACCCCTTCGACATGAACGTGCTCGGCCGCGCCGCCACGCGTATCATCAACGAGGTGAAGGGGATCAATAGGGTTGTTTACGACGTGACAAGCAAGCCACCGGGGACGATTGAGTGGGAGTGAGGGCGGGATTGGGAAATGTTAGCCAACTTGTAACTTGACGAAATCCAAGCCAATCAGTTCCATCAGAAGATTGGACTGTATCGAAGCTAAGTTCGCCATTGAGAATGAGACGTATCCCAAATCCCTATAGTCCGACGGGAAGAATACAGATTCTTCTTTAAGAATCACGATTTTTCCACCCCACAGTACAGAGCCCGCTCCTAGCTCATAAATGACATTTTCACTTGGTCGAAAAATTTTCTCGTCTTTTTCATTCAAGAAAACTTCATCCGGGGTGAATATGAAAATGCCAGCGGAGCATTCTTTCATTAGATGCGCAACCTTTTGCGAGATGGGTCGTCCAGCATGAGGTTCATCGACAGCCACAACGTATGGTACCTTTAGCCGGTCCAGCGCCTTCTTGATTGCATCTAGGGCCTCAAGCTTTCGTCCGTGAGCTACGAATATTTTTCGTGATTTCTGAAAGACCTCTGATTCGACGGATTCGATTACTGGCTGTGAGGAATCTTGGGGAATGGTCTCTGCTACGACATCGCCTTCGCTTTCGATATTCGATGCTTCTTTGCGAGGCGCTTGGCTGGGAGTTGAAAGCGCCAGATAATTTTCACCCTTGATTAATGTGAAAACCCCCGAAAATTGGCTATTCGCTTTCAATATACCAACTACTTTATCTGTCCGTTCTTTTGGAACCCCGAGGTCAACAAGGACTGAAATCGCTATCCGATCCGTTGGAAACTTTGCGCCGTCGTATTTGGTTAGGAATTTATTGCACACTCGCGGCGTTAAGCTGGCCTCTACAACCGCATCGATCTCGTCGCCTTCAGCACGTGGTGCAACGATCCTCCGTCCAAGCTCTGTAAGACGAATTTCTTGTGCATTATAGCCGCCATCGGTCAGGCCATAAGCTATTGAGGCTCCGCAGAGTTCGCGCCAGCCCCCACTGCTTGGCTTAGTATCCAGTGCCTCGGCGAGTTGCAGTGGGCGAGCGCCTTTTCCAGCGAAGTTGTCCCAAATCGCGCGGGCGAGCCTGAGCGCCTTTTCCAAATCCATAGAGGGGACGTCGGCTTGGCTGAGCCGCACACGTTTAGCTTCCGTCGAGGTGGAATCGGTCATGTCGTTCCTTCTCCGTTCGCAATAATTTCTTCCATAAAGTTGAGCTTAAGTCCACGTTAGCTGAATAAAAATTTGCGGACAAAACCGGAGTTTAAATCTATCCCCTTGATAGAGAACAGAAAATCAAGCAAGCCGAAGGTCATCTAGATAGAAAATTTGGGATCGGACCTGCTAATCGGTCCTCGCTTACAATCAACAGCCGCTCCGTGTCAGATTAGGTCAAAGCGTCTTGTGACGTGGACAGCGCTCGTTCTAGGCTGTCGCGCAACGCGCGACGGATGAGGGCGCTTGCTATCGTGAACAAGCCCTCATCCGGCTTTTGCTGACGCAAAACCCACCCTGCATGCGGGAGAAGGAAGGCGCCCTCGAACATTTGCCACGTCTGGACCGCGCGCGTCCTCGCGCGCAGCCTCGACTTCTCAGGATTCTTGCCTCAGAATATCAGACAGGGGAAAATAGCGCCGCTCTTGAGATGTGTCCCCGGCAAAAACGGTAACATCAATGCACGCTGACCTCGGAAGCAATCACGAAGCCCTGGCGGCTCTCTGTCGCGCGTATGACGTTTCGCGTCTGGAGCTGTTTGGATCGGCTGCCCGGGAGCATGATTTCAATCCGCAGACGAGCGATATTGACGTTTTGGTGAAGTTCAAGCCGGATTCGTCCATGTCGGCGCTCAAGCAATTCTTTGGACTTGCCGGGGAGCTTGAGGCGCTCTTTGGGCGGCGCGTCGATCTGGTTGAGGCTGACGCTATTGCAAACCCGTTCGTGCAAGCGGCTGTCGATCGGTCGCGGAGGCTGATCTATGGAGCGTGATCCCCGGGCTTTTCTGTGGGACGTCCAGCAGGCGGCGCTTGCCATTGAGCAGTTTATTCATGGCCTCGACGCGACATCTTATGCAGATAACGCTCTTGTTCGCTCAGCGGTGGAACGGCAGTTTGAGATCGTTGGCGAAGCCTTGAACAGGCTGTCCAAAGTGTCGCCAGATTTGGCGCAGAAAATACCAAATCTTCGAGAAATTATCGGCTTTAGAAATATCCTGATCCACGGATATGCGTCGATAGATCATGCCCGCGTTTGGAAAATAGCTGTCGATCTGGCGCCGGAGCTTAAGGCCGTTGTTTCCGCGCTGCTTGAAACCTCGGATCGGCCCCCCGCACCTTGAACGCCTGTGCGGACGGCGCTGGACGCGCGCGGTCCAGATTGTGCCAGTCTGGACGCCGTGCGTTCTCCCCTTTAAGGACGGACGTTCAAAAGCCCAAGAGTCCCCCATGACCATCACCATCTACGGCATCCGCGCTTGCGACACGATGAAGAAGGCCCGCGACTGGCTGGAGGCGAACGGGGTGGAGCATGCGTTTCACGATTATAAATCGCAGGGCATTGAGCGCGCGCAGCTTGAGGGATGGACGAAGCTTGTCGACTGGTCGCAATTGCTGAACCGCGCCGGCACGACGTTTCGCAAGCTCTCCGAGGCTGACAAGCAGGACATCGATTGCGCCAAAGCCATCGACCTCATGCTCGCGCAACCCTCGCTCATCAAGCGCCCGGTGCTGGACATGGGCGGGCGCCTGCTGGTGGGCTTCAAACCGGATATTTACGCGAAGGCTTTGGGGTAGGCGCGTCACGCAGGGGTGGCCCGCGTGACGCTTGGCGCTTGTTGCAAGCCTACCATTTTACCCGCAGGCCCGCATAACCCGAGCGGCCCGCCGTGCCGTAATTGAATACGTTTTCATAATGCGCATTGGTGAGGTTCTCCAGCCGCACATAGGCGGTGGCGTTTTCGCTGATGCGATATTCGCCGTAAGCGTCGAGCCTCGTATATGCCGATAGCGGTCGCTTCTCGCCCGGCGCATCGAAGCGCGCGCCGACAAAAGTCAGGCGCGGCTCGATCATCCATCCCTCGCGCGGGCGATATTCAAGCGCCAGCCGTGCGGTGTGTTTGGGCCTGCGCGCCAGATCAAAGCCGGTCGTTTCGTCCTTGGCGTTGAGGTGCGTATAGGCCGCTTTCAGGCGCACAAATTCAGGAATGAGGCTGGCCTTCAATTCCAGCTCCGCGCCTTTCGTTTTTGCGCGCGCGATGTTGACGTAGCAGCCGTAATAGCGCTCTCCGAAATATTCAGTGTACTGGCTCGCCCCGCAGGGCGGGGACGTGCTCGCAAAGTCGATCAGATTGCGGAAGCTGTTGCTGAAATACGAGGCCGAAAAATCAAGCCGCGCATTCAGCTTCTGGTCGAAGCCGATGTCCAGCCCAAGCGATTTTTCCGGCGCCAAAGTGTTGGTGCCATATTCGGAATAGAGCTGGTACAGCGAGGGCGCCTTGGCGCCCGTGCCGATGGAGCCGCGCAATTTGGTGCCGGTCTGCGTGATCAGATACGAGCTTGTCGCGCGCCATGTTCCAAAGGTGACGCCGCCGCGCCCGCCTTTGATGCTGTCGGCGCCGCTCACATCGTCAAGCCGGGCGCCGAGCGAGACATTCCAGTTCTCGCCAATGGTTTTTGACCATATTCCAAAGGCCGAATTGGTCGTCTGGCGCGCTTTGACGGTGGCGGTCTCGTTTGTGACGTCTGGATACAGCTCGCCGGTGCTTTGACCGGCTTTGTCGCGCTCCGTGCGCGCGCCAAGCGTCAACAGGCCAAAGTCGCCAAGACGCAGATCACCCTGGTATTCAGCGCCCATGCGCTCGCCCCGATAGGCAAAGCGCGTGCTGCTATAGTCACTTGGGCCTGAATCGTAGCGATAAAACGTATTCAGGTTGCGATCAGTCTGCGTCGAGAACAAGGTCAGCTTGCTGCGCAGCATCCCGTCGAAGGCAAGATGGGTGGCGCTGAGATAAGAGCGCGTGAGGATCGTGCGCGTGTCCCCGGGCACGTCCGGATAGGAGCCGACGGAATCTATCTTGGCGCGATTGTCGATGCGGCTGACGCCAGCCTCCAGCGTCAAAACATCGCTGGCGCGCCAGCCGATGTTGAAATCGCCGCTCAGGCGCGTGGCGCCGTCGGCCTCCAGCGGCGGCAGCGTTCCGGCGATGCGCGGAATTCGATAGCCGATAGCCGAAAAGCCGTCCGTATTGAACGCGCTGATCCCGAGGCTGTAGAAAACCGGCCCTTCCGAGCCATGCAGATTGGCCCGGGTTTCTTTGGCGCCATAAGAGCCCGCCTCGACGCTGATGGCGCCGCCGTGGCCGCTGCGGCCTTTTTTGGTGAAGATCTGGATCACGCCGCCCATGGCGTCCGAGCCGTAGAGGGCTGATTGCGGGCCGCGCAGAATTTCGATCCGGTCCACATTGTCGAGGGAGATCGCGGAGAAATCCATTTCGCCGCCGGTGCTCGACGGATCGTTGAGGCGCACGCCGTCCAATAACACCAGCGTGTGGCGCGCTTCAGCCCCGCGCAATAGCACATTCTGTAATTGGCCGGGGCCGCCGGATGTGTTGATGGTCAGGCCCGGCGATTGCCGCAGCAAATCGTCGACGGTGCGCGCGCTGGAGCGCGCTATCTCGTCCTGGCTGATAATGCTCACTGCGGAACCCGTGCGCTGGAGCGTTTGCTCGGCGCGCAATGCGGTGACGGTGATTTCGGGGATGGTCGCGTCCTGCGCATATGCCTGCGAGGCAAGGGCAATGGACGCGAGTGAGGCCACGCACAGGTGCGCGGCCGCAATGATGCGGTACCGACGTTTCGACACAAGTCCTCCAGACCGGCCCTCCGCCGGTGGTTGATATGTGCGAGCGGCCGGTCTCCTGGCTCTAACGGATTATACGCTCGCCGATCTTCCCGGGCATTTCCCCAGTGGTCGGGTTGCTCTCCGTTCACAGTTGCGGGGGCAGCGCGGTTTGATCCGACTTCCCGTTTACCCCGCCTTAACGCGGGGCACCGTTCGCGTGCCGCCACGTTACCGGGAGCGGGGCGGGGGCGATAGCCCCTTTTTACCGTTTGTTAATAAATGGGGGCGGGGCGCCTAATGCAGCTGGGGCGCTTTGAACATTTTCGTGCGGTCGCTCGACTGTACGAACACGTCGAACGATCGCCCGTCGCGGTGAATGGTGAGAGGCACTTCTGAGCCGGCGTCGCCCTGCGCCTGAATGCGGCGATACAATTCCGCCAGCGTCGCCACGGGCTCTCCCGCCACTGCGACGATGATGTCGCCGTTGCGCAGATCGGCGCGGCGCGCAGGGCCTCTTTGACTGCGGCCGACGACGACCACACGGTCCTCCAGCTCGGAGGCGTAGAGCCCAAGCCATGGCTTTGGCGGCGTGCTGCGGCGGCCAAGCGTCACGAGGTCGTTGAGGATCGGCTTCAACAGATTGATAGGCACGACCATATTGAGATGGCCTTTCTTGCCGCCCTCCGCGCCCTGTTCGAGATGAAGCGAGCCGATGCCGATCAGCGCGCCGCTTTCGTCGATGCATGCGGCGCCGCCCCAATTTGGATGGGCTGGAGCCGTGTAGATGGCGTCGTCTAGAACGTATTCCCAATAGCCGGCGAATTCCTGACGCGAGACGATACGCGCCGCCACGCATTTTTCACGCCCGCCAGCGCCTGCAAGCACGATCGGGTCGCCTGCCTTGGCCTGCGATGAATCGCCAAGCAGCATCATGGGCAAGTCAAGATGAGCCAACGCCTGCACCAGCCCGAAGCCGCTCTCCTGATCATAGGCGAGCACATGGCCGGGGAAAGTGCGGCCGTCGTTCGTCGTCAGCCAGATCTCCTCAGCCTCGGTGATCAGGTAGCCGATGGTCAGGATCAATCCGTCTTCGCGGATAATCACGCCGTGGCCCGCGCGCAACACGCCAAGCGTCTCTGCGGTGAATGCGTCTTCGGGGATGTGCGAGGTTAGCGTCACCATCGAGGAGAGGGCGGATTCCAAATCATAAGAATAATCCTCCGCCTTTGGCTGCAAGCCGGAGGGAATTTTCCAGTCTGGCTGCGACATACGCCTCTCCTTTACAAGGACAGCATTTTGCGGCGCCGAAGCGCCGCAGTCCAGTCCAGTGTGAACGGGCGTCGCCGGACGAAGTTCAGCTAATGGCAGACTTTTACACGGCGCACGCCGGCGTAATTGCCATAGGAATCGAACAGATCCTGACGCTGCCAGCTGCAGGCGGGCTGCACATAAACGGGCTGGGGCGCAGCGTAATAGCCCGATGGATAGCCGGGATTGTAGCCCGAGCTGTAACCATAATACTGCTGTGCAGGCGCTGCGTTTGCAGCCGCCGCCGCGCCCAGAATGCCGATTACGGCGGCGGCGCCGAGGCCCACGGCAAGCCCATTGCCGCGACTGCGACGCACAGCGCGCCGCGGCGGCGGCGCATAGCGACGGGCGCCATGGCGGCGATATTGCACTTCTGACACCAGCGGATCCGCCTTGAGCTGCGAGGCCAGATTGAGGCCGGCGCCGACGGAGAAAGCTGCGGCCGGAGCAGGCGACAGCATGACAACAGCGAGCACGGCGGCTGCGCCTGTGGCGAATGGTTTCATGATAGGTCTCCCTTCACGGGTGAAAAAAAGCGTAAGCAATTTCTTAACATGCTCCATGACGCAACGTTTGCCAAGTCCGGGTTTGCTTGCACATGGAGCGTGTCGGAAGAGCGCCCTGGCTCTCGATCACCCGCGTCCCCGCGCGGTCCAATCTCTCTCACTCGCGCACAATGTCCGGTCGCCGCGCGAGATAGGCGCTGATGATCGCCAGCGCCCCCAGCAGCACGCCGCCGACGATAAAGAAGCTGGTGGCCAGCCCCGTGGCGGACGCGACAAGCCCCATCGAGACCGGCGTTAATGCGGCGGCGGCGCGGTTGGCGGTGGTGCGCAGCGCTGCGCCCTTGCCCTGCGAGCCCTCTCCGGAGGCGTTGATGAGCATGGAGAGCATCAACGGCTGGCTGACGCCCATGCAAAGGCCGCGCAGCAGCGCTACGATCGTCAGAGACGTCAGCGTCGACAGCAGCGGCGTCATGGCGACGAAGATCACCGAGCCGGCGGAAGCAAGAATAAGCGCCCACATGCTGGGAATATAGCGCGTGACATGGCTTACAAGCAGCGAGCTGCCCGCTGCCGCCGCCGCCGAGATCGTCATCAACGCGCCGATCTGCGTGGCGGAGAAGCCCGCCAGCACGAGATAAAGCGGATAGAACGAATCCTGCACGCTGCTGGCTGCGATGCGGATGACCGTCACCATCAGCACGGCGGTCATCGCTGGAATCGTGGCGAGCCGGAAAGCTGCGCGATAGTCAGCCATGCGCGGCAGGATGTCGGCGGCCCGCAAACGCTGGCCAGCCTCAGGCGCGCTGCCGATTTTCGGTGTGCACAGAGACGATACGACCGTGCCCATGGCCCATAGCGCCAGAAAGCCAAAACCGCCGCCGATTCCAATGTGATCCCAGGCAAGACCGGCAATCGGCGGGCCGACAAACCCGCCCATCCGCAGCGCGAACGAAAACCTGCCCGCATAAATATGGTTTGCGCGCAGCGATTGTCCGAACAGAGTTTGCGCGCCAAGCCAGCCCATCGCGGACCCAAAGCCGCTCAGCATCTGCAACGCGAATACGGCCGGCAACCAGCCGACGATTGGAAACATCGGCAATGTGACGACGCTGATGAGCGCGCAATAAACCATCAGCCGCCGGGCGCCAAAGCGATCCATCAGCGCGCCGCCGTGAATGGCGAAGAAAAACGGCAGGATGTGCTTGGCCCCGATAATGACGCCGATGGTGGCCGCCGATGCGCCCCTTCCCGCCAGCCACAGCGGCAGGACGATGGAGGCGACGTCGGTCATGCTGCTGGCGAAGAACCCGACGGCGTAAATCGGTCCCTGTACGGACCAGGGCTTCTGAATATTGGGCTTTTGAGCCTTGTCATCGGCCACGCGACGCTTCTTTCCCCGGCGATACGCCGAATCCTCCGCAAATCTACGGGGAACAAGATAGCAAGCTCTGGCTGTGACGCCAAAAAAATCGCGCTCAATGCGCCAGCGATTGCCGCGACAAGCGCTCTAGGGTCGCGAATAATAGCAAGGCTTCAGCGACCAGTAATCGTTCTTTGCTCGTTTTTTGCGGCTTTCCGTGCTAACGGCTGCTTGAACATGGGCTGCGATCTGTCGAAGCCTGAACTGACCAACGGACGCACGATGTCGGACTTTATCCGCGAAGTTGATGAGGAATACCGCCGGGACCGAGCCATAGAGGTTTGGAAACGCTATAAAAAATGGATTATTGGCGCCGCCGCTCTGATCGTTCTGGCGACGGCTGGCTGGCGCGTTTGGGAGCATCAGCGCAAGCTTTCGGCGGAAGCTGCCGGCTCCCAGTTCGAATCCGCCGTTCAGCTGGCGCGCGAAGGCAAGGACAAGGAGGCCGAGGCGGCTTTCCTCGACATCGCCCGTTCCGGCCCGCCCGGTTATTCCATGCTTGCCCGCTTCCGCGCCGCCGCCGAAATCGGCGCCCGCGACCCGGAGGAGGCCGTCAAGATTTACGATGCGCTTGCCGCCGATTCCAGGGTCGATCCGGTGCTCCAGAACGCTGCTCGTTTGCGCGCCGCTTTGTTGATGGTGGATAGCGCAGACGCTGTTCAAATGAAGCAACGCGTCGAGCCATTGGCCGCGCCGACGGCGCCGTTTCGTCATTCAGCCCGCGAATTGCTCGGCCTGTCGGCCCTGCGCGCCGGCGATCTTGAAAATGCTGGACGCTGGTTCGACATGATCATAGCTGATCCCCAGGCGCCGCAAGGCCTTCGCGAACGCGCCAGCACCATGCTCGGGCTGGTCGCGGGCGGGCGCAATGCAGAGATTAAATCCGGCGAAACGCCGAACAAGTAAGCGCGGCAAGTTGGCCGCAGCCAGTCAGGCGCGGTCGTGAGTTTTAGCCGCGGAGCGGAGCACATGTCTTTCACCATCGCCATCATCGGCCGGCCTAACGTCGGAAAATCGACGCTGTTCAACCGGCTTGTCGGCAGAAAGCTGGCGTTGGTCGATGACCGTCCCGGCGTCACGCGCGACCGCCGCGAAGGCGATGCGCGCCTCGGCGATCTGTCGTTCAAAATCATCGACACGGCGGGCCTTGAGACCGGCGACGTTGAATCGCTGTCTGGCCGCATGCGCGCCCAGACGGAGGCCGCCATTGAGCTTGCGGACGCGATCTTCTTCGTGATCGACGCGCGCGTCGGCGTCACCCCCACGGACCGGCATTTCGCCGAACTGGTGCGCCGCGCCGGCAAGCCGCTTGTGCTCATCGCCAACAAGGCCGAGGGCAGGCAGGGTGAAGCGGGCGCGCTTGACGCCTGGGAGTTGGGCCTTGGCGAACCTGTGCCGCTGTCGGCGGAGCATGGCGACGGTTTTGGTTCGTTGTTTGAAGCGGTGCTGGCCGCTTTGCCTGATTCCACAGGTCCTGAAATCGAGGTTGAGGAAGACAACGAGACTCGTCCGGTCTTTGGCGAGGAGGAGGACGGCACCGAGCTGGACATCACCAAGCCGCTGCGCATCGCGGTGGTTGGGCGCCCGAACGCTGGCAAATCGACGCTCATCAATCGCCTTGTGGGGCAGGACAGATTGCTGACCGGCCCGGAAGCAGGCCTCACGCGCGATTCCATCAGCGTTGATTTCGAATGGGCCGGCCGCGACGGCGACGGGCCTGTGCGGCAGATGAAGCTGTGGGACACCGCAGGTCTTCGTCGCCGCGCCAACGTGCAGGACAAACTCGAAAAGCTGGCCACAGCCGACGCCCTGCGCGCTGTGCGCTTCGCTGAAGTGGTGGTGCTGTTGCTCGACGCCACGATCCCGTTTGAAAAGCAGGATCTCACCATCGCCGACCTGACCGAGCGCGAAGGCCGCGCGCTGGTGATTGGCCTCAACAAATGGGATTTGATCGAGGATCAGGGCAAGAAACTGCAAGAGCTGCGCGAGGAGGCTGATCGCCTTCTGCCGCAGGTTCGCGGCGCGCCCGTCGTGCCCGTCTCCGGCCTTACGGGCGCGGGGCTCGACAAGCTGATGGGTGCGATCATGCGCGTGCAGGAGACGTGGAACCGCCGCATCTCCACCGGTAAGCTCAATCGCTGGCTGACCGGCGTCGTCGAGCGAACCCCGCCGCCCGCAGTGTCGGGTCGCCGCATCAAGATCCGCTATATGACGCAGCCCAAGGCGCGCCCGCCGTTCTTCGTGATCTTCGGCAACCAGCTCGATCAATTGCCGACCAGCTACCAGCGCTTTCTGACCAACGGTCTGCGCCAGACCTTTGACTTGCCCGGCGTGCCAATTCGCATCTCGACGCGCACGCAGGACAATCCCTACGGCACCAAGGGCAAGCGCAAGATTTATTGAGTTTGCATCCGCGACGCTCGCCGCTTCACGCTCAATGATCCAACCACGACAGGCCGCGCGCTCGTAGCCTGCTGCGGTCCCGGCAATACCGGGATGACGCGCGAGCCGCCCCTGCATCTTTGCAAACGCCCTCTTGCAGCGCGCATCTTGAAGGTCCGTCCCGCACAGTCGATATAGACTTGTATCGGCCATGGAGCTTCACATGTTGCAAATCAGAAAAGCCGGGGAACGGGGCCGCGCCGATTTCGGCTGGCTTGACTCGCGTCACACGTTTTCTTTTGGCGAATTTTATGATCCCGCCTTTATGGGCTTTGGCCCGCTGCGCGTCATCAATGATGACCGCGTGGCGGCAGGCGGCGGGTTCGACACCCATGGCCATCGCGACATGGAGATTATTTCCTATGTTCTTGAAGGTGCGCTTGCACATAAGGACTCGATAGGAACCGGCTCGACGATTGCTCCCGGCGACGTGCAGCGCATGAGCGCGGGGTCGGGCATTCGGCACAGCGAGTTCAACGCCTCCGACAAAGAGCCCGTGCATTTCTTGCAGATATGGCTGCTGCCGGAGGCCAAAGGCCTTGCGCCATCCTATGAGCAAAAGTCGTTCGCGCAGGAGCGCCGCGACGCGCTGGCCCTTGTAGCCTCGCGCGACGCCCGCAAGGGTTCGGTGAAAGTGCATTCCGACGTCGATTTGTACGCGACCGTCCTCACTCCCGGCGCGCTGGTGCGTCATGCGTTCGCGCCCGCCCGCCTTGGCTGGTTGCAGGTTGCGCGCGGCGCCCTTGAGGTGAATGGCGAGAGGCTCTCGGAGGGCGACGGGCTGATGATCTCAGACGAGGCCGAGATCGTTGTGAAGGCGCTCGATACAGAGGCGGAAGCGCTCGTGTTTGATATGGGCGGCTGAGGGGCGGGCGCTTAAGCCGGGGCCTGGAACGCCCGCACTGCGCCGCTCTGCGCCTCGAACAGAACGCCCGTCTGGGTCCAGTCCGGCGCGCAGGCGGCGAGTATCTTCGGGGCGACATCCTCGGGCGCGGGCAGGGTTTGCGGGTCTTCGCCCGGCATCAATTGCGTGCGCATGCGGGTGCGCACCCGACCGGGATCGACCAGAGTAACGCGCACGTTTGTGATATTGCGCGTCTCGGCGGCATAGGTGCGGCCAAGCGCCTCAAGCGCCGCCTTTGTGGCCGCGTAGATCCCGCGATAGGCGGGCATGTCGGCGCAATGGCCTGCGCTTGACGTGATGAGCGCGACGCGGCCCGCGTCTGACGCACGCAGCAATTGGTCGAGCGAACGCAGCAGCCGCCAGTTAGCAGTCACGTTAATCGCCATTGCTTCGTCAAATTGAGGCGGGTCGACGTGGGGCAAGGGCGTGATCGGCCCCAGCACCGCTGCGTTGCCGATGAACGCGTCGAGTCTGCCCCAGCGCTGGTGGATCGCCAGACCAAGCCGATCAAGTCCCTCGCCGTCGCGGACGTCGCATGGGACAAGAGTCGCCTGTCCTCCAAACGCGCGGATTTCATCGTCCAGCGCTTCAAGCCCGCCCTGTGTGCGCGCCAGCGCGATCACATGAGCGCCCTGTCGCGCGAGCTCCAGCGCCAACGCGCGGCCAATGCCGCGCGAGGCGCCGGTGACGAGGGCGATTCGATCTTGAAAGGGTTTCGACATGAGCGCTCCGGCTGCGCGATCTGGAATCGCGCGAACCTTTAGCCTGCTTCGGCCAGCAACGACAATTGCTGACGGGACGGCTCGCCCGCAATGTCGGTGAGGGCGGTGGGATAATCGCCGGTGAAGCAATGATCCGTGAATTGCGGCCGCGCGGCATCGCGGCCCTCATAGCCCATGGCGCGATAGATGCCGTCCACCGACAGGAAGGCCAGCGAATCCGCGCCGACATATTTGCACATGCCCTCGATGTCGATCACGCCGTCCTTCGTCATCTGCGCCGCAAGCAGCTTGTCCTTCTGAGGCGTGTCGATGCCGTAATAATCGGGGTGGGTGATCGGCGGCGAGGAAATGCGGAAATGCACCTCCTTGGCGCCGGCGTCGCGCATCATCTGCACGATTTTCACCGACGTGGTTCCGCGCACGATCGAATCGTCGATCAATATGATGCGCTTGCCATTGACCACATTGCGATTGGCGCTGTGTTTCAGGCGCACGCCCAGTTCGCGAATGGATTGCGTGGGCTGGATGAATGTGCGTCCGACATAATGGTTGCGGATGATGCCAAGCTCAAACGGGATGCCCGACGCTTGCGAATAGCCAATCGCCGCAGGCACGCCGGAATCGGGGACGGGCACGACCATGTCGGCGTCAATGCCCGATTCCATCGCCAATTGCGCGCCCATGAGCTTGCGCACCTCGTAGACGGAGCGCCCGTGAACGATCGAATCAGGGCGCGAGAAATAGATGTACTCGAAGATGCACGGACGCTGCTGCTGCGGCGGGAACGGCTTGTGGCTTTCGACGC
Source organism: Beijerinckiaceae bacterium (assembly GCA_947476075.1). Lineage (GTDB taxonomy): Bacteria > Pseudomonadota > Alphaproteobacteria > Rhizobiales > Beijerinckiaceae > Terripilifer. Next base: position 43,583 of record CANJPM010000003.1, on the reverse strand, counting down.
CATCTTCCGAGATCACGACGATTTCGCCGTTTTCGATATCGCGCACGAAGCGGGCGCCGATGATGTCAAGCGCGCAGGTTTCGGACGCCAGCATGTAATGTCCGTCGAGTTCGCCCAGTACGAGGGGGCGAATGCCCAGCGGATCGCGCGCACCGATGAGCTTTTTGTTGGTCAGCGCCACCAATGAATAGGCGCCCTCAATCTGACGCAGCGCTTCAATGAAACGCTCTAGAATGCGCGGGCGGCGCGAGCGCGCCACGATGTGCAAAATCACTTCGGTGTCGGATGTCGATTGATAGATCGCGCCGTCGCGGATCAATTCGCGACGCAGCGACAGCGCATTGGTGAGATTGCCGTTGTGGGCGACCGCAAAGCCGCCGCTGTCTAGCTCGGCAAATAGCGGCTGCACGTTGCGCAGGATCGTCTCGCCGGTGGTGGAATAGCGGACATGGCCGATAGCAGCCGAGCCGGGCAGGCGGTCGATGACGGATTTGGTGGAGAAATGGTCGCTGACGAGGCCCATGCGGCGCTCGGAGGAGAAGCGCTTTCCATCAAAAGAAACGATGCCCGCCGCCTCCTGTCCGCGATGCTGCAAGGCATGCAGGCCAAGCGCCGTAATCGCTGCGGCGTCAGGATGCCCGAATATGCCGAACACGCCGCATTCTTCACGCAGCGTGTCGCCGTCGAGATCGAGATTCAGGTCGGACTCATCGTTAAAAGGTCCGTTGCCGTGTGCGCACACCATGGCTGTCTCCTGCGAACTCGTCTCGGAAAAACACATACGAATCCCTAACTCGGGGACGTATTCCGTAGCGATTACATAGCCCCTTTGAAACGCTTTGTCAGCGCGCAGCCCGGCGCAGGCGCAGATTTAGCCTTCAAAAGCTCAGGAACGCCTGCCGGGCGCGGCGCCTGGCGCAGTCCGCAATTCCGGCTCTTCCGGCGCGACCTCGTCTTCGCGATTGCGCTTCATGCGCTGCTGGAAGGCGCTGAGTGGATCTTCCGGCAACAGGGCCATCAGCGTTTCGCCGCTCGATTGAAGCAGGGGCCTCGTCTTGGCTTCGCGCACCCAGTCGGGCTGCGTTTTCTCCGGTACGAGCCAGTTGAAGAACAGAAACGCCACCACGCACAGGAGCAGGCCGCGCGCCGCGCCAAAGATGAAGCCGAGCGAGCGGTCCAGCGCGCCGATCTTGGAATCGAGAATGGCGTCCGAGATTCGCACAGTTATCATTGAGACAATGACAAGCGTCACAAGGAACACAGCGCCGATGGCGACGGCGAGCGCGATGCTCTCCTTGGCGATGTGCGGCTTGACGTAGGGGAGAAGGATGGGATGCAGATAAAAGGCTGCAAAAGCTGCCGCAGCCCATGAACCAATGGCGAGCACCTCGCGCGTAAAACCGCGCAAGAGCGAAAGAACGCCGGAAATGAGCACGACGGCGATCAGGGCAAGATCAAGATAGGAGGGCATTGAAATGTGATCCGCACTTTGGCCCGGTCAAACGCGAAGGAGATCGGCGCTGGCGCGAGTAAAAAAGAGAGTCGATAGCGATCTTATATCGAAGCAAAGCCAAAGCGTCATCCCTGTTCGCCGCGCCCTGGCTTTACGTCAACAAAGAAAACGCCGCCGACTCTGGATTTTGACCGCAAATCAATCTTGCAACGCTTCCTGACGGCGCCGATTCCGCGACGGATCGCCTCCCGGCGAGCTTTCCTCCCGCGTCCTCTCCCGTGTCTGCGCCTTGACCGTGGCGCGTGCGGCTACGTCAGCGACAAGCGCTGCAATATGGCTGCAGGCCGTGACGCTGAGCGGTCCTTTTTCCTGCCCCTCCAGCGGTCCGGCAGGCGCAAAGGCGGCGACGAAACCAAGCTTTGCGGCTTCCTTCAACCGCTGGCCGCCATGGGAGACCGGCCGGATCGCGCCCGAGAGCGCTACTTCTCCAAAGAATACCGAATCGCCCGGCAGAACGGCGCCGGTGAGGGAGGAGACAAGGGCGGCCGCAGCCGCCAGATCGGCGGCTGGCTCGTCAATCCGCAAGCCGCCCGCCACATTCAGATAAACGTCGTGCTGACCGAGCTTGAGCCCTCCATGGGCCTCCAGCACCGCGAGCAGCATCGACAGCCGCGCCGGATCCCAACCCACGACCGCCCGGCGCGGGGTGCCAAGCGAGGTTGGGGCCACAAGCGCCTGAATTTCCACCAGCACAGGGCGGGTGCCCTCCATGCCCGCAAAGACAGCCGCGCCGGGCGCTGCGCCGTCGCGGCCCGCCAGAAAGAGCGCGGATGGATTGGTGACTTCGCTCAGGCCGGCCCCCGTCATCTCGAATACGCCGATCTCGTCTGTCGGCCCAAAACGGTTCTTCACCGCACGCAAAATCCGGAACTGGCGCCCGCCGTCGCCCTCAAACGACACGACAGCGTCCACCATATGCTCCACCACGCGCGGACCAGCGATTTGACCGTCCTTTGTGACATGGCCGACCATTATGACGCAGGCGCCCGTGGTCTTGGCGTAGCGGATAAGCGCCTGAGCCGATGTGCGCACTTGCGTCACGGTTCCCGGTGAGGCTTCGGCTGCGTCTGTCCACATGGTTTGGATGGAATCGATCACGACAAGGGCAGGACGCTCGCCGGTTTGAAGCGTGGCGACAATGTCCTCGACGCTCGTTTCAGCCGCCAACTCGACGGGCGATTCCGCCAGCCCCAGCCGGGTGGCGCGCATACGCACCTGGGCTACAGCCTCTTCGCCGGAAATGTAGACGACGCGACGGCCAGCTGAAGCCATGCGCGCGCAAGCCTGAATCAAGAGCGTTGATTTGCCGATCCCAGGTTCGCCGCCGATCAGGATCACGGAGCCAGGCACAAAGCCGCCGCCAGTGACGCGATCCAGCTCGCCGATGCCCGACAAAATACGAGGCGCCTCGCGATGCGCGCCGTGCAACCCTTCAAGCGCAAAAACGCGACCCTTGCCGGCTCCGCGCACGGCGCGTGCTGCGATGCCGGAGGAGGGCGCTTCCTCGCTCATGGAATTCCACGCCTCGCACGCTTCGCAGCGGCCCTGCCAGCGCTGCGCCACGGCGCCACAATTCTGGCAGACGTAATTCGTGCGCGCCTTTGCCATGTTTCAATCAGACCGCAAGATTGGGCGAAGGGCTCGCCGAAGCCGCATTGATATAGACGCGCAGGTCCACGATCTGCCGTTCGAGCTCCATTTCGGCCGCATGCAGCTCATCAAGCGCAGCCTGAAACGAGGTGGCGGCGTCGGACAATGATTTGGGAAGCCCGCGACCGTTGAAACGCTCAACCGTAAAACGCCCACTCGCCTCGATCGTCGCTTCATCCGCCCGCATGGCGCTCTCCTTCAAAATCCGTCTGGCGAATCTCTCACAAGAAGAACAATACAGGAACATTGGCGCTTGGCAATGGGCCTTTCAGAACGGCTTCACGATCACCAGGGCGACGATGGCGATCATGAGCAGCGTCGGGGCCTCGTTGAGGATGCGGTAATAGCGGGAAGTGTGGGCGTTCTGGTTCGCCCTGAACTTGCGACCGAGCGCGCCGAGATAAAAATGCGTCGCGGTCATTGCGATCACGAGCGCGAACTTCGTCAGGAACCAAGTTTCGTAGAAGAAATAATTATAGATCGCCAGATACAACCCGCTGGCCCAAGCCACGATCATCGCCGGGTTCATGATGTAACGATACAGCTTGTATTCCATTACGGGAAACAGCTCGCGCAGGTCTTCCGACCGTTCGTTCTCGACGTGATAAACAAACAGACGCGGCAGATATAACAGGCCTGCCATCCATGAAATCACGGCGACGACGTGTAGCGACTTGATCCAGAGATAGGCGTTCAAGTCTTCCGCTCCTTTAAATCAGCCGCCGACATATTGTCGGTAATATCTGCTGCTGAGGCTTGTAAGGATTTCGTAGCCGATTGTGTTGGCGCGCGCAGCAAGATCGTCGATTGCGATAGTGGCGCCAAGCAGCTCCACCAGCGCGCCGGGCGCAGTCGCAGTCACTGGCGCGTCCGTTACGTCGATCACGCACAAATCCATTGAGACGCGGCCGACTATTGGGCACAGCATGCCGCCAATACAGGCCTGCGCGCCAGGCTTTTCTTGCGATCCTGAGGCCGAGCGCAGCAGCCCGTCAGCATAGCCCGTTCCAATGGTGGCGAGGCGACGGGCTGAGGGCGCGCGCCAGGTGGAATTATAACCGACGCAAGCGCCAGCCTCGACCTCGCGCAGCTGGATGATCGGAGCCTGTAAATGCACGACGCTTTGCATCGGATTGGGCGCGCCCGGCGTTGGATTTCCGCCATAAATCGCGTAGCCGACACGCACGAGATCGTAGTGCGGGGTTGAAGGCAGGAACACGCCTGACGAATTTGCAAGGCTTGCGCGCGCGTGCGGAAACAATTGGCGCACAGCGTCAAACGCTGCATGTTGCGCCGCGTTCATCGGATTGTCTGGCTCTTCGGACGAGGCGAAATGGCTCATGACAAGCGCCACATTGTCAGCTGCGGGCGTCGCTCCGATTACAGCAGCCTCCGCAGGGCTGATGCCCAGGCGGTTCATGCCGGTGTCGACATGGAGCGCGGCTTTGCGATTGGGCACCTGCGCTTGCCAGAGCGTCCATTCTGTTGCGGAGCCGAGGACGGGGAAAATGTCAGCGTCCAGCAGCGCTGCTATGGCCGCCGAATCGTCGGGCAATCCGTTCAGGCAATAAATATCCGCGGGCGCAGCGCCGAGAATGGCGCGCAAATGTATGGCCTCGTTGATATGCGCGACAAAAAAGCTTACGCATCCGGCGCGCGAAAGCGCCAGCGCCGCTGGCTTGACTCCAATTCCATAAGCGTCGGCTTTCACCACGGCGGCGCATTGCGCGGGCGCGGCGCGTGCGCCCATTGCGCGCCAATTGGCCACCAGCGCGTCAAGATCAATCGTCAGAATGGCTTGCGAACCAAGCCTTTCTGAGCCTGTCATGTGCGCCTTGTTGCTCACATGCGCTCCGGCAGCGCGTCTTCGCGCGCCATGTTCGAGAACCGCGTCACTTCGGCGTCGAACTGCAATTCCACCGTCCCGGTGGGGCCATGGCGCTGTTTGCCGATAATGACTTCAGCGCGACCATGTGCGCGCTCCATCTCGGCCAGCCACGAGGTGAACTCTTCCGTGCCTTCGCGCGGTTGCTTGTTTTTAATGTAATATTCTTCGCGATACACGAACATCACGACGTCGGCGTCCTGTTCGATGGAGCCCGATTCACGAAGATCGGACAATTGCGGACGCTTGTCGTCGCGCGATTCAACCTGACGCGAGAGCTGCGAGAGCGCGATCACCGGCGCATTCAGCTCTTTGGCGAGCGCCTTCAGACCGGTGGTGATTTCGGTCAGTTCCTGCACGCGGTTTGAGCCGGCCGACTTGGAGCCGCTGAGGAGCTGCAAATAGTCCACCACCAGCACGTCGAGCCCGCGCTGACGCTTCAGGCGCCTTGCGCGCGCCACGAGCTGGGCGATGGAGATGCCGCCGGTCTGGTCGATGAAGAACGGAATCTGCTGCATTTCGCGCGCGGCTTCCGAGATTTTGTGAAACTCGCTGTCCTGAATGTCGCCACGGCGGATTTTGTAGGAGGGTACGCCTGATTGCTCGGCGATGATGCGGGTTGCGAGCTGTTCTGCCGACATTTCGAGCGAGAAGAAGCCGACGATTCCGCCATTCTTGGGAATATGTACGCCATCGGGCCGCACTTCGTATTCGTAAGCCTTGGCGATGTTGAACGCGATATTGGTGGCCAGCGCCGTTTTACCCATGCCGGGACGTCCGGCGACGATCACAAGATCGGACGATTGCAGGCCGCCGAGTTTGTAATCAAGGTCGCTCATGCCTGTGCTGATGCCAGACAGCTTGCCGTCGCGCTCATAGGCTTTGGCCGCGGTGTCGATAGCGGTTGTCAGCGCCTGCGAGAACGATTGAAAGCCGCCGTCGTAGCGTCCTTGTTCGGCAATCTCATAGAGGCGGCGCTCGGCCTCCTCGATCTGGACGCGCGGGTTGAGATCGACGGGGGAATCATACGCCGTATTGACGATTTCCTCGCCGATGCCGATGAGGTTTCGGCGCACAGCCAGATCGTAGATCGTGCGGCCGTAATCCTCGGCATTGATGACGGTGGTGGCTTCAGCGGCCACGCGCGCCAGATATTGCGGCACCGTCATGCCGCCAAGATCATGCTCTCCCAGAAAGGTTTTCAGCGTAATTGGGGACGCGACCTTGCCCGCGCGCACGAGCTGCGCCGTGACTTCAAACACGCGGCGGTGAATCTCTTCGTAGAAATGTTCAGGCCGCAGAAAGTCTGAGACGCGATCAAAGGCGTCGTTATTGACGAGAATGGCGCCCAACAGGGCTTGCTCAGCCTCGATGTTGTGCGGCGCCAACCGGTAGGCTGCGGGTTCGGGCTGGTTCGCCATAAGAGCGAACCGGGTCCCTATCTGTTCGACGGCGGACATGTGTTTCCAGTGATCTGAAGGCGAAATGCGACTCGAACGCTGTGGCGACAGGATACCAATCGCGCGGCGCACCTGCGAGGCTTGTGTCGCATGTCCCAATCGCATGTGCGAGCGACATGGTTAATCAAGGAGGAAAGACTGTGCGTTCGTCCCGCAATCCACATGCCTCTCTCTGGCGCCATGGGGATTGCGTAGTGATTGCTTGACGCGTGGCGGGCGATCTGACTCAGGGGCGGGAGCCGCTTGGGACCACGGGCTTCCAGGCCCGCATTGCCGATTGCATCAGCGTTGCTGGCAGTCCAATCAACGATTCCAAACAAATTTGTGTCCGGTGCAGTCCAAACCATCTTGGCTGCTGGCAGCGACACGGCTGGCGGTGTTTTGCGGGCTTGAAGCCTGCGGTTCATAGAAAGACGCCCGCGCTTGCGCGCGGGCGTCTTGTCTCAAGCAGCTTGGCGAAAACCTTACCGGTCGCCCATGTCGCCGCCGGCTTCCGCAAGGGCGGCGCCGATTTCGAGGCCGAGATCGTCCATGGACATCTCTTCGCGCGTGTCGAGTTCTTCGCCGCGCGTCTGGCGCTCGGCTTCCTGCTCGGAGCGGGCGACGTTGATCGTCACCTTTGCTTCCACTTCCGGATGCAGCAGCACCGGCACCGTGTGCAGGCCAATGGCCTTGATCGGTGTCAGCAGGGAAACCTGATTGCGGTTCACGCTCACGCCGCCGGCGGTGACGATGTCGGCGATGTCGCGGGTCGATACGGAGCCGTAGAGCTGGCCGGTTTCGCCAGCCTGACGGATGATAACGAAGCTCTGGCCGTCGAGCTTGGCGTGCACCTTCTCGGCTTCCGCCTTCTGTTCAAGGTTGCGGGCCTCAAGCTGGGCGCGCTGATCGTCGAAGCGCTTCTTGTTGGCGCCGGTGGCGCGCAGCGCCTTGCCCTGCGGCAGCAGGAAGTTGCGCGCAAAGCCGTCGCGAACCTTTACGGTTTCGCCCATTTGGCCCAGTTTGGCGACGCGTTCGAGCAGAATGACTTCCATTTGTAGTCTCCTTTAATTTTCGTTTGAGTTCGCGGCAGGCGGAAGCGCCGGGGGGCGCTTGCGCGGGGTGAGCATCGCCGACAAACCGAGCGCCGTAAGAAGCGGTGCCGGGAGCGGGAACAGGACCAGCATCGTCATGTAGACGGCTGAAAGAATCGCCACGCGGCTCGACATGGCGCGTGTGGTCGAATGAATTGCGGCAAGACCCTTGAGGGCCAGAGCCGCACCAATGGAAACGGCTATCGTTGCGCCTATCACGCGCGGCAGACCGTCGATCAGAGCCAGCGCAATCGCGGCGGCGAACGCCGGCAAGATGACGCGCGGCAATTCAAAATTCTCGGGCAGGCTCATCCACGGACGACGCATGCTCTGCGAGAACGCCGCAATGCGCGCCGCCAGCCACAGGTTCAGCGCCATGCCCAGCAACGTCCATACAGCCAGCGCAGGCGGCATCGACAGCACGAAGGCGCGACCCACTTCTTCTGCCGTCAAGCTGGTGGGGAATTTGTCGACATTGCTCAAAAGCCGCGCCAGCACAGGCGCAAGCAGAGTCGCCGTTTCCGACAACAGCACGCCGAACGAACCAACGGCAAAAACGGCGATCATAAGGCCGCCGATGGACGCGGCAGCCGCCATAGCTGTCATCCAGGCGACGAGATTGCCGATGGGATACCAGACAAGACCATCGGAGGCTGGCGCCTCGCCCTGTACGGGTGGGCGACCAAGCCAGGCCAGTCGCGTCAATTGCCAGGCGGGCAGGGCCGAGGTCGCGGCGAAGAAGCCGGTGAACAGTAAAGCGGGGATCGTTTCCACGTCGGCCACGAGCGTCAGGCCGAAGAACAGCGCCAGCCCGCCGGCGCCCGCGCCAAGCAAAGCGAGAATGGGGTTGAAGGAGAGCCCGGCGATCATCAGCGGCAAAGCGGAAAACAGCGCGATCATTGCATAGGCCGTGCCCTTCATCGGAATGAAGAACAGCAGAGCTGACGCGAGTCCGGCGCCGATTGCTATGATGATTTGCTGAAACATGCTGTGCGCGTCGCCTGGGTGTCCCGTCGCGATTTCGACGGTTAGGAGCGGGAAAGCCCGTCCAGCCTTGCCGACCGGACCATCCGGGCGGCTGGGAGCATAAAGGAACTCTCCCCGCGCGAGCGGGGAGAGGAATTGAACTTAGCGGATCACGTAGGGCAGCAGGCCCAGAAAGCGCGCGCGCTTGATGGCCTGAGCGAGCTCACGCTGCTTCTTCGCCGAAACGGCGGTGATGCGCGAGGGCACGATCTTGCCGCGCTCGGAGATGTAGCGCGAGAGCAGACGTGTGTCCTTATAGTCGATCTTCGGCGAACCGGCGGTCGAGAAAGGGCAGGTCTTGCGACGACGGAAGAAGGGGCGACGTGCGGCAGTTGCCATTAGATAGCTCCTTCCATGGGCGCGTCTTCACGGGGACGACGGGGACGGTCAGGGCGGTCGCCGCGGTCGCCGCGATCGCTGCGCGGGCCACGGCGTTCGCCGCGATCGTCACGATCCGATTCCTCACGCTTGCGCATCATCGCAGACGGGCCTTCCTCATGCTCTTCCATGCGGATGGTCATGAAACGAAGAATGTCTTCGTTGATGCCCATCTGACGCTCCATCTCCGCGACAGCTGCTGCCGACGCATTGATGTTCATGAGCGTGAAATGCGCCTTGCGGTTCTTCTTGATCCGGTAGGCGAGCGTCTTGACGCCCCAATATTCGAGCTTGGCGATGGAGCCGCCATTGGCTTCGATCACTGTCTTGAACTGCTCCGTCATCGTTTCCACCTGCTGGGGTGTAACGTCCTGACGGGCAAGGTAAATGTGCTCGTAAAGAGCCATTGCTTATGCCTTTCTCTGTTGTCGCCTGGCGACCAGCGCGGAGCCCTCCGAGCCCGGAGAAAGGCTCGACGGAACGCATTCGAAGGCGGAGACACGGGAAGACGGAGTAAACTCCTGACGCAAGCCCAAAAGGGCGCACGACCTTCCGTTCAGCCCCCGGCCGGAAGCTGCGAAGTGCGCGTTATACGCGGATTTGGAACGGATGCAACACACACGTTGGTGGGAACTGGACTGCGCGGGTCCTCGCGCGCTCTGGCAATTCCTGTCGGGTCCGTCCGCCTGGCTCCGATAGCGGCTTGGGTTGCGGCTCAAGGCGCTAAGCCTTCGCTGTTTTCCCCTTGCGCTCGGTCAGCACGAGATAAAGCGAAGCCGCTATGATGAGCGCCATGCCGCCAAAGCTCCAGGCGTTGGGCACTTCGCCAAACAATATAAAGCCCAGAATCGCGGCGTAGATCACCCGCAGATAGTCGAGCGGAACCAGAGCCGTGGCGTCGCCCATGCTCAGTCCGTGGGTTATCAGGGCCTGTCCGCCCATGCCCATGACGCCGATCAGCACAAGCAGAACCAGCTCCGGGCCGGTCGGTGCGATCCATGTGAAGAGAGCGGGCAAAGCAGCGAAAAAAGCGTTCCAGAACGCGTAATAAAACATGATGACGCGCGTGGGTTCGGTGCCGGAGCTTTGCAGGTTCTTGATCGCCACGACCACCAGCGCCGCGAACAGGCCGCCGAAGGCGCCTACAATGGCGTTCGGGTCGAATCCTTCCGTAAACGGGCGTGCGTACATAAGAATGCCCGCAAAACCAACAGTGGCGACGGCGATGCGGCGGAAGCCCACCACTTCCGACAGAAAGCACAAGGCCAGCGGTATCATCCACAGCGGCCGCGAGAATTGCAGCGCCAGCGAATCCGCCAGCATCATGTGCGTGATCGTCCAGAAAAAGCAGGCATTGCCGCCAGCCCCCACGAGGCCGCGAAAGAAATGTGCGCCGGGACGCTTGGTGCGCAGAGGCTCCATTAGATCGGAGCGAAACACCCAGAGTGCGCAGATAAAGCCAACAGCCGAGCGGAAAAACAGAATTTCAAACGGAGGCAGCCGGGAGCCCAGATATTTGGCCAGCGCCGCCATGAGCACGAGGCCGATGGACCCGGCCGACACCAGAAACACGCCCTTGGCCGCCATTGGCGTTGCCGCCCAGCGCGCTTCAAGTCTGGTCCGCGCGTTGGTGAAGGTCATCTTTGGTGTTCCTTTTTTAGCGCCGCTTCATCATGGCGGCTTTACGGACGTGCGTGCAAGGTTAGCGGCTCAAGTCCACGGCGCGGTCTTCCCGTCTTCAAAGATGCGCCATGATTTCAGGCCGGCTTTGGCGATCACGGTGCGGCCTTCCCTGGCTTTGGACACCAGCACTTTGAACACCAGCGGATTGCGCCATGCGTTGGGCGTGGCGGGGTCTACGACGGCCTGGTATTCGTCTGAATCCTGATCTTCCTGCAGGATTGTGCCAACTTTGTCGGGGCGCAGCATCGGGCCGAGCGAGCGCTCCATCATCCAGTCACATTCATAATCGCGGCACACGTCGGGCCGATCCTGGTAGATGTTGCAGCCGCCTTTTACGACGCAATGTTCGCAAAGGACGCCGGCGTCTTTCTTGAAATGCTCGATCACCAGCACCTTGCAGCACATGGTGCACGGTCCGCAGCTTTTGCCTGGAATGGCGGCCATGTAGATCGTCCCGTCGAATCGCGCTGAAGAGAAGGTTATCGCCGGGCGACTTACGTCGAAATTCAAGCACATTGCTAGAGCTTGCTCTCACTCCGGCCAGTTCTGGGCGCGCTCGGGCATACTTGACTCCCCGCCCCAAGCCGCTTCAAGAGGCGGTCACAGCGTCGAATTCTCCGGCCAGGCCTGCGGCTGCATCAAGGACACATTTTATGGCGACGGCTTTCGTATTTCCGGGGCAGGGCTCCCAATCAGTCGGCATGGGCAAGGCGCTCGCCGAATCGTTTCCCGCCGCCCGTGCGGTTTTTGCGGAAGTGGACGAGGCGCTGTCACAAAAACTTTCAGCCCTTATGTTTGACGGCCCCGAGGCCGAGCTGACCCTTACCGCCAACGCCCAGCCCGCTTTGATGGCGACGAGCCTTGCCGTCGTGCGCGTGCTGGAGGCTGAGGCCGGGCTTGATCTGGCGACGCAGGCGAAGTTCGTCGCCGGGCATTCGCTGGGCGAATATTCCGCGCTTGCCGCCGCCGGCGCCTTCACGCTGGCGGATGCCGCACGGCTGCTGCGTATTCGCGGCGATTCCATGCAGAAGGCGGTTGCGCCGGGAGAGGGGGCAATGGCCGCTCTGCTGGGGCTAGACCTTGCGACCGCGCGGGAGGCCTGCGTCGAGGCCGCCGCAGAGACCGGGCTTGTCTGTCAGGTCGCCAACGACAATGGCGGCGGGCAGGTTGTGGCCTCCGGCGCCAAAGCTGCAGTCGAGAAGGCGATGGAGATCGCCAAGGCCAAGGGCGCCAAGCGCTGCATTTTGCTGCCCGTCTCCGCGCCCTTCCATTGCGCATTGATGCAGCCCGCAGCCTCAGCCATGGCGCAGGCGCTGACCAATGTCGCGATCAAGGCGCCCTGCGTGGCGCTGGTCGCCAACGTGCTCGCGACGCCCATCACGGACCCTGCAGAGATCCGCGCCCGCCTCGTCGAGCAGGTCACGGGCTCGGTGCGCTGGGCGGAATCGGTCAGCTATATGGCGTCCAGCGGCGTTAATCTATTTTATGAGCTTGGGGCCGGTAAGGTCTTGTCAGGTTTGGTAAAAAGGATTGCGCCGGAAGCGATTGGGACGCCTGTTGGCGCGCCGGCGGACGTGGAATCCTTCAAGCAATACATGAAGTCCTGAACCCCTTTTCTCGCTCACATTAGGAGCTGTCCATGTTCGATCTCACCGGCTTGAACGCCCTCGTCACCGGCGCCACTGGCGGCCTCGGAGGCGCTATGGCGCGCGCGCTTCATGCGCAGGGCGCGACCGTTACGCTGTCGGGCACCCGCGCCGCCGCGCTTGAGGCGCTGGCCGGCGAGCTGGGCGACCGCGTGCATATCGTGCCCTGCAATCTTGGGGATCGCGAGCAGGTCGAGGCGCTTGTGCCGCATGCAGAGAAGGCGATGGGCCAGATCGACGTGCTCGTAAACAACGCTGGCATCACCCGCGACGGCCTGTTCATGCGAATGAAGGACGAGGATTGGGACGAGGTGCTGGCGGTCAATCTGACCTCGGCGTTTCGCCTGTCGCGCGCCTGCCTGCGGGGCATGATGAAACGCCGTTTCGGGCGTATCGTGTCCATCACCTCCATCGTCGGCGTCACCGGAAATCCGGGCCAGGGCAATTATGCTGCCTCAAAAGCGGGCATGATCGGCATGTCGAAATCGCTGGCCGCTGAAGTCGCCAGCCGCAACATCACAGTCAATTGCGTGGCTCCGGGCTTTATCGCCAGCCCCATGACCGACGCTTTGAACGAGAAGCAGAAAGACGCGATCATGGGGACGATTCCCGCCGGACGACTGGGCGAGGGAGCCGATATAGCCGCCGCCGTCGTTTATCTGGCCAGCCGCGAGGCGGCCTACGTCACCGGCCAGACCTTGCATGTCAACGGCGGGATGGCGATGATCTGATTTGGCGGTGACAGAGAATCATCGCCCGGCCTCAAGGGGCCGTTTTGGACGGTTCTTCGGCTCTCGCCATCATTCAGGAAGTATGGTACGAGGCGCGGAATCTGCTGGTGGACATTTGCGTGCGCTAAGGCGCCATGGGTGTTTGCTTGTAGTCTGGTGCTCCCGCAAACATTTGGCGGCGACATTGGGATTGTAAGTTTGGGGGCCACCGGCTTTTGCCGGGCAGAGGGCGTTTTGCGCTTTTGTCTGGCGGTGCGGTTGGCTTGCGGTCTGATAAACAACAGGGAAATTCAAGATGAGCGATGTTGCCGAGCGCGTGAAGAAGATCGTTATCGAGCATCTCGGCGTAGAAGCCGACAAGGTTGTCGAGGCTGCCAATTTCATCGACGACCTCGGCGCCGACTCGCTCGACACCGTTGAACTGGTGATGGCGTTTGAAGAAGAGTTCGGGGTCGAGATCCCTGATGACGCGGCCGAGACGATCACCACGGTCGGCGACGCTGTGAAGTTCCTTGAGAAGGCAGCCGCGGCCTGATCCAACTTCTTTCGATGTGACCTTCGCGCAGGCGAAAGCCTGTGGAATACGAAGGTCTTATCATCGCGGCTAAATTCGTGCGGATCGAGGGCCGGGGTTCCCGGCCCAATCGTTTGCGGATCGAGGGCCGGGGTTCCCGGCCCTCGTCGCGTCGGGACGGATCCCGGCTTGTTTCGTGACCCGTCGTCGGCACACATATTTGGAGATCGCGGGTGAGAAGGGTTGTCGTAACCGGAATTGGTATGGTTTCGCCTCTCGCGGGCAACGCTGAGGAAACCTGGGCTGGTATTCTGGCTGGCCGCAGCGGAGCTGCGCGCATCACGAATTTTGAAGTCTCCGACCTTCCCTGCCAGATCGCTTGTCAGGTGAAACGCGGCGACGGAACCAACGGCACCTGGAATCCAGACGCATGGATGGAGCCGAAGGAACAGCGCAAGGTCGACGATTTCATCATCTATGCAGTCAGCGCCGCGACGCAGGCTCTGGCGGATGCGCAATGGGCTCCCAAGACCGCCAAGGATCAGAACGCAACAGGCGTTCTTGTGGGCTCCGGCATCGGCGGCCTCGGCGGCATTTACGAAGCCTCGCTGGTCCTGAAGGAACGCGGGCCGCGCAGGCTGTCGCCTTTCTTTGTGCCTGGTCGTCTCATCAATCTGGGCTCCGGCCACATCTCAATCATGCACGGATTGAAGGGGCCGAACCATTCCGTGGTGACGGCCTGCTCCACGGGGGCCCATGCGATTGGCGACGCTGGTCGCCTCATCATGCTTGGAGACGCCGACGTGATGGTTGCGGGCGGCGCTGAATCTGCCGTCAACCGTCTCGGCATGGCTGGTTTTGCCGCCTGTCGCGCACTATCCACAAGTTTTAACGACGCGCCCGAAAAAGGTTCTCGTCCCTATGACAAGGACCGCGACGGCTTCGTCATGGGCGAGGGCGCCGGCTGCGTGGTGCTTGAAGAATACGAACACGCACGGGCGCGCGGCGCGAAAATCTATGGCGAGCTGATTGGTTACGGCCTGTCTGGCGACGCCTATCACATCACTGCACCTTCCGAGGACGGCGACGGCGCCTTCCGTTGCATGAGCGCGGCCATCAAGCGCGCCGGCGTGTCGCCATCCGAGATCGATTACATCAACGCCCACGGAACATCGACGCCGCTGGGAGACGAGATCGAGCTTGGCGCAGTCCAGCGCGTTGTCGGGGATGCAGCCAAGACGATTTCGATGTCGTCGACCAAGTCCGCCATCGGTCATTTGCTGGGCGCGGCTGGCGCGGTTGAGGCGATCTTCTCGCTGCTGGCGATCCGCGACAATGTAGCGCCGCCGACACTCAACCTCGACAATCCGTCGGTTGAAACCGTGATCGACCTTGTGGCTCACAAGCCGCGCAATCGCAGGATCGACGTGGCTTTGTCCAATTCTTTTGGATTTGGCGGCACCAATGCGTCGATCGTATTCCGTCGGCTCGGTTGAGCCGACAGTTTTCTGGCGTGAGCTGAGCGCGGGTTCGCTATTTCGCCATATTCCCATCTAGGGTATCGTTAGAGATCGAGCCTTTCGTAGGGTTCTTTTTCGGGCATGCACGGATGTTAGCTTGCGTATCGACAACTTGAGCGCCCAGGTCGTAAAGCGCGAAGCTGAGGACTTTTCGTCTTAATGAATTCCGAGCCAAATCAAGAGGAGCGTCCCAAGGCGCGGTTTTTCGCGAGGCGTCCTATGCGCTCGCCGCAGGAGGCGTTGCATCCCGAAGCCGCTCCGCCGCCGCCACCGCCCAAGCCGCCGAGCAAGCGTCGCCCCCGGCTTGGCGCCGCCAGCGGCTTCCTGTCGTTTCTTTTGGTTGTGGCCATCAGCGCCGTAGCCGCCTTCATGGCCGTGCAGCGTGAGCTTGAAGCTCCGGGACCGCTGGCGTCCGATCAGGTGCTCTTCATTGCGCCTCGTACGGAAGTGGTCGACATCATCGATCAATTGCATGCCTCCGGAATTATAGACGGGCCCGCGCTGCTCAAGGCCGCTCTTTGGATCGAGGGCCGCTGGTCGAGCGTGAAGGCGGGCGAATATCTGTTCCGCAAGGAAGCAAGCCTGCGCGACGTGATGGACGCGCTGGTCTCTGGTCGCCAATTGCTGCATTCCGTCACTGTTCCCGAAGGGCTGACCAGCGAGCAGATCATCCAGCGCCTGATGGAGGCGGAGGTGCTCGTGGGCGAAGTCCGCGACATCCCCCGCGAAGGCACCATATTGCCCGAGACCTATCGTGTGCCTCGTGGCATGTCTCGCGCCGAACTCGTCCGCAAAATGCAGATGGACCAAAACCGCGTCGTCGATCAGGTGTGGGCTCGCCGCGCCCCCGATCTGCCGATCCGCTCCAAGTTCGAGCTGGTGACGCTGGCTTCCATTGTTGAAAAGGAAACTGGTCGGGCCGACGAGCGCACCCGCGTAGCCGCAGTGTTCCATAACCGCCTTAACAAGCGGATGAGGCTGCAATCGGACCCGACGATCGTCTACGGCATCGTCGGCGGCAAGGGCACGCTCGGTCGTCCGATCCAGCGGCCGGAAATCACCAGGCCGACGCCCTACAATACCTACACGATAGATGGATTGCCGCCCGGACCTATAGCCAATCCCGGACGCGCCGCCCTTGAGGCGGTCGCCAATCCTTCACGCACCCGTGATCTCTATTTCGTCGCCGACGGCACAGGCGGGCACGTGTTCGCTGAAAGCCTTGAGCAGCACAATCGCAACGTCGCCCGCTGGCGGGACATTGAGCGCGACGCCCGTGAGAAGGCGAGTGGCGCCAACGATGGGCCAGCTCCCGTTGACCGCGCAACACCAATCGAAGATGCGCCAGCGGTCCCCGCCGCCGACAAGCGCCCGCCGCAGCGTCGCGGCCAGCTGTTGTTTTTCGACCCGGTTTACGGTGGCCTTGGGGAGATTGTCGGAGCCTTTCCAACGCTTGCTGCAATCGGGTCAGCAGCGACGAATGGTCCTGTCGGCGCGGCGCTGTTGCCCGCCGACGAAGACAAGCCACGCGGCGCGCGGGCCTTCGCCTCAAAAGACAAGCTCATCATGAATGGCGCTATTCCTGCCGCCTCCGCGTTCGCCAGCGTTCACTTGGCGAGCGCCAAATCGCCGGGGCGCGCGTTCGCCAGCGCTACCTTCGCGATGGGGCCAAGCCTTGAGGACATGGGCATCGCGGTGCGCGGCGTGAACGCGCCGGCCTTCGAGAATATGCTCGACGGTCCTGCCTCAGGCGAAATGGCCGTAGCCGAGCCTGAATCAGAGCCCGTCAATCTTGCCATGGAGCCGGTGGCTGATCGGCGGTTTAGCGAGATGCAGGAGCGCGCTTCCCGCTTTGGCGTCGCCTCCCGGCCCCCGCCGGAGCTAAAGACTGAGCGCGTTCGGGTGGTGGACGCCTCCGAGGGCACCAAGATCGACCCGCTGCTGAACCGGACCTGGGACCTGAACTCCGCGCAAACGATACCTGCGTTTCGCTGATTTCCACGCTGTTTCAAGCCTACGCCATTGAGCGCGAAGCCTGCAAGACCTATGGTGCGCGCCCCGGGGCGCCGCGTCGGGCGTGATATTTCGGATCGTCATGACGTTAGTCTCACCAGCCAGCTCCACGGGCGCCAAGCTTCAAAGTATGACCGGCTTCGCACGCGCCCAGACTATGCACGGGAATTGGCGGCTGGTTTGGGAGATCAAGAGCGTTAACGCCAAGGGGCTCGACCTGCGGTTGCGGCTGCCGCCCGGTTTTGACGCAATCGAGCAAGACGTGCGCGCACGCATCAGCGCCCAAATCTCGCGCGGCGCCTGCTACGCCACCCTCACGGCCCAGCGAGAGGCGGGCGCACCAGAGGTGCGTCTCAACGAGGCCGCCATCTCCGCTCTCACGCAGGCGCTGGCCCGCATCCCTGCGTCCGCCAATCTCCAGCCCGCCTCAATCGACGGATTGCTCGCCGTGCGCGGGATCGTTGAAGTGATCGAGAGCGTCGACGACGAGAAGACCATGACTATCGTGTTCTCGGCGGCGCTGGTCAGCCTCGACCAGGCAATGGCCGATCTGCTGGCCATGCGCGCGCGTGAAGGCGGCGCCTTGCACGATGTTCTCGCACAGCGGCTTGCCGCCATGGATCAATTGGTGGAAGCCGCCGACGCGACTCCCGGCCGCCGCCCGGAGGCCGTGCGCACGCGGCTGGCGCAGAGCGTGGCTGCATTGATCGAAGCATCCGCGACGCTGGACCCCGCGCGCCTGCATCAAGAGGCGATTTTGATCGCTGCCAAAGCGGATGTGCGCGAAGAGCTGGACCGACTGAAGGCACATGTCTCCGCCGTCCGCGAACTACTCGCCAGCGGCAAGCCCGTGGGTCGCCGGCTCGATTTTCTGGCGCAGGAATTGGGACGTGAAGCCAATACGCTCTGCGCAAAATCAAACGATTCGCAGCTCACCCGATTGGGCATGGAGCTGCGCGTGGAGATCGAACAATTTCGCGAGCAGGTCCAGAACGTCGAATGAGCGTCCCGGTTTTCATGAAGGTATGGCAATGACGAATTCTCTGCGCGTCTCAGACGCAGCAAGGCAAGGCCCGATCCATCGTCGTGGCCTGATGCTGATCCTGTCTTCGCCCTCGGGCGCCGGCAAGACGACGCTGACGCGGGATCTGCTGCAGGACCGTGACCTCGACCTCACGCTGTCGATTTCCGTGACCACCCGGCCGCGTCGCACCAGCGAGGTCGATGGAATTCATTATCGCTTTGTCTCGCATGAAGATTTCGAAAAGCTCCGGGCGCAGGACGATCTGCTTGAATGGGCCGAGGTGCATGGCAATTTCTACGGCACGCCAAAAAGCCCGGTGCAGAAAGTGCTCGCGCAGGGGCGCGACATGCTGTTCGATATTGATTACCAAGGCACGCAGCAGGTGCGCGAAAAAGCAGGTCCCGACACTGTGACCATTTTCATCCTGCCGCCCTCTATGCGCGAGTTGCGCGCCCGGCTTGAGCGCCGCGCCGAGGATGCGCCCGACGTCATTTCAAAGCGGCTTGAGAATGCGCGCCATGAGATCGAACGCTGGAAAATGTACGATTACGTGATCGTCAATGAGGACGTGCAGCGCGCTTTGTCGGAAGTGAAAGCGATCCTGCTCTCTGAACAATTGAAGCGCGCGCGCAGCGAGAAGGGCATCGGCGATTTCGTCGCCCAGCTCCTGGCGGAAGACAGACCGTGATCTGAACGCATGTTTGCATCACAGCCCATCGTTTCTCTTTTGGCGCTTGTAATGGCCGGCTTCGCGGTCACGGCCATCTCAATCTACATTGCGCTGCCGCGCCTGAGCCGCATCGCACTTGCGCTGCCGGGTGCGCGCTCGTCGCACAAAACTCCTGTGCCGCAGCTTGGCGGAGCGTTTGTACTCGCTGGCGCGTTCATTGCAATGATTGCGCTGTCGCAATTCACCGGCTTGACGACGGCGATTGTATGCGCGCTGGCCGTATGCGTCGTCGGCGCTCTTGACGACATTCGCCGTTTGCCGATTGCGGTGCGTTTTGTACTCTATATGGCCGTCGTCGCGCTGTTCGTGTTCAACGAAGGCGGCGACAGGCGTCTTGCGCCGCAGGTTCCTTACGCGATCGAATTTCTTGGCGTATGCCTGGCTCTGTTCTGGTTTATGAACCTGACGAATTTCATGGACGGGATCGACGGGATCGTCGTTGCGCAATTCGTTCCGCTTTTCGCCTTCGTTGCTCTGCTTGGCGGACTTGGATTCATGAGCGCCACCGAAGGCGCTTTGGGTGCAGCGCTTGCGGGCGCTTTGCTGGGCTTCTTCATATTCAATCGCCCGCGTGCGCGGCTCTTCCTTGGCGATGCCGGCAGCGTGCCGCTTGGCTTTCTGGGCGGCGTGCTGTGTTATCGCATCGCGCGCGACGTGAGCCTGTTTGCCGCCTTGGCTCCGCCGCTTTATTTCATTGCTGACGCCAGCATTACGCTGTGCAAACGCATTTTGCGCGGTGAACGTTTTTGGCTGCCGCACAGGGCGCATTTTTATCAGCAAGCGTTTGACGCGGGCCAGTCGAACTGGTCGATCATCGCGCGGGTAGCTATGTTCACGCTTTCCCTCTGCGCTCTGGCGTTCGCAGGCCTTGGGCAAGATGCCAGCACGCTGACGTCGCTTGCCGCGCTGGCGGTCCTCACTGTGAGCGGATTGCTGCTCTCGCTTGCCAGAACGTCATGAACAGGCTCGAGCGTGTGCTTGTGACAGGCGCCGCAGGCTTTATCGGCCGCTGCGTCGTAAATCGTCTCGTGGATGACGGCTATCTGGTGCGCGCGCTGGTGCGTCGACATTGTCCTTTATTGCCTGCGGGCGTTGAGCAGACAATCGTTGAAGACGTAGCGCATGTGCGCTGGGAGCAAGTTCTGATCGGCGTCAATTCAATCGTCCATCTGGCGGGTATCGCGCACACACGCGGTGTTGCGGAGTCTGAATATGAGCGGGTGAACGTAGCGCCAGCGCGCGCGCTTGCGCAGGCAGCATCGTCGCAACGCGTCGTGTTCATGTCGTCGATCCGCGCTGCAGACAACAGCGGGCAGGAGCCCTGCGACGCCTATGGCCGATCCAAACGCGCTGCGGAACAGGCGCTTTTGGCGCTTCATCCCTCCGCCTGCATGCTGCGGCCCGTTCCGGTCTATGGATTTGGTGCGCGCTATAACATGCGCGCGCTCGAGTTGCTTGCGCGCTCTCGTTTGCCTTTGCCTCTGGGCTTGTTGAATGCGCCGTTGTCGCTGGTTTCGGTGCAGAACGTCGCGTCAGCCGTATCTTTTGCCCTCAGGCGAGAGCTTGGCGGCGCGTTCGTTCTGTCCGATCCGGGAACGTCGAGCCTGAATGCCTTATTGCATGACTATCGCCACGCTTTGGGGCGCAACGCTCTTTTGATAAATGTTCCGCTGCCGCTTTTACGCTCGCTCACGCAAATGATTGGCAGGGAGACGCTGTTTGAAACGCTGACGCAGTCTCGCCTGACGCCGCCGCAGGCCTTGCTTGAGGCGGGATGGAAGCCCGTACACGAGACGACCTGCGCCGGCGTGCATGATTGGGCAAAGAGATGAACGGTTACAAACGTTCAAAAAAAAATTGCGTTTACTGATGTAACGATGGTGCGCATTTCGCGCCCCGGAAGTTGCTTTGAATGGCTAGTCTCAACCAATCGGGAATCGATCGTCAGGCTCGGTTGAGGCGCGTGAAGAATCTGCTTGTTGTTCTTCACGACGCCTTTTGCAGCGTCTTCGCGCTCTGCATTGCAATCGCGTTGCTGGAGCGCCCTGCAAACCTTCTTCATTACATGACGAGTCTGGCGCCGTTAGCGGGAGTTGTCGCTCTTGCGTCGGCTCTTTCGTTATGGTCGCAGGGCGTATTATCGTCGCGGTGGCGCTTGGCGTCTTTGTTTGATTTTCTGGCTATCGTGAGAGGCGGGGCGCTTGTATCGCTGCTGTTGCTGATCGCGAGCGCCGCAGCTCCGCTCGCATTGGGCTATAATGTCGGAGCCGCCGGTATATTTGTTTTCTTCATGTTCCAATGCTCATTTTTGGTCGGCGGCCGCGTCGCCTATCGCACTTATCGGCTGCTGCATCAGCGCAAGATGAAAGAGCTTGAGAACATCGAAGCTATTGTCTTCGTCGGTCCTTTGAAAGAGTTTGATGCCGCTTTGCGCGCTGTCGAGCAGGGCCTCTTGAAGAATGTCGTGATAGCGGCCGGGTTGTTGCCGCGCGGCGCCTCTGAAGCTAAAAGCGTCCGCGGCGTTCAGGTCTATGGCGGCGTCGACCAGCTGGAAGCTTGCTGTTCGTCGCTGCGTTTGCGAGGCTTTAGCGTTTGCGCGGTTCTGACGGCGACAAGCCTCTCCGAGCGCCCCGACGAATTGCGCGACCTGCAATTGGCTGCGCGGAGGTTGGGGTTGCAAATTCTTCGTTTGCAGCCGGTCGATTTTGCGCAAAGCCCAGGTCTCGTACCGCTGAATTTCGGCGACTTCTTTTTGCGGCATGAAATACGCGTTGACCGTGATCGCATCGATGAGATCGTGCGCGGGAAGTCCGTGCTTATCACTGGCGGCGGCGGATCTATTGGTGGTGAGATCGCGCGTCGCGTCGTCGCTCATGGCGCGCGCGAATTAGTGATCGTCGATATTTCCGAGCAGGCGATCCAGCATATTCTTGCTGAGCTACAGGCTGATAACAACGGCTGTCAAGTTAGCGGTTGTTTGGCTGATGTGCGCGACTATGCTCGTATGAAGTCGGTGATGAGTCATGCGGCGCCTGATATCGTCGTTCATTCGGCCGCTCTCAAACATGTCGATCTGGCGGAGCAGAACTGGCAGGAGGCGATCAAGACGAATGTCTTTGGTTCGCTGAACGTCTTGCAGATTGCAAGCCAGATCGATCTTCCGATGTTGGTGAATATATCGACTGACAAGGCTGTCGATCCGGTGGGCATGCTTGGTTTAACCAAACGATGCGCAGAGATACTCGTCGCACGCACAAAGACCATTGAGCGGCGTCAGGTTCTGTCTGTTCGTTTCGGAAATGTGCTTGGCTCCAGTGGTTCAGTAGTCCCTATTTTCTTGCGCCAGATTGCGAGCGGCGGGCCGGTGACTGTGACCGATCCGGCGATGAAGCGCTATTTTATGAGCATCAAGGAAGCCAGCGAACTTGTTCTGGTGTCTTGTTCGCTCGCGCACGTTGGGACTCCTGACAAGGCAGGTATGAATACGGCGACATTCCTGCTCGACATGGGAGAGCCTGTTCGCATCGTAGATCTCGCCGAGCAGTTGATCGCTTGGTGTGGCTGGACGCCGCATGTTGACGTCAAGATTGCCTTTACCGGGCTCCGCCCTGGCGAGCGGCTTGAAGAAGCGCTTGTCGCTGCGGGTGAAAACGCAAGCCCGTCGCTTGTGAAGGGCGTGTTTCAGCTTGATGCCGAAGGGCAGGGATTCGATCACATAGACGCTGCGCTTACCGGCTTGCGCCACGCGATTGACCTTGATGATAAAAATCTGGCGCGGCAAGCATTATATGCGCTGATCAATGCGCCCGTGAGGCTTGCTGTCGATGCAGCGTAAACGGGTGATCTTTTGAACTTCGCGGGTCTCCCGCTTCACAATAATAGCCGTATCGCACTCGCGTTGCTTACTGCGTCGGCGTTGATGCTTGTCCTGTTGCCGGTTGCTCTGCCGCTCGTGAGACGCGCAGGTCCGCCGCTACTGGCGCTGGCCGCGCTCATCAGCGTCATGGCGCAGCTTTTGTCAGGCGCGTCTGTGCGTGCGCGCCTTACGCAAGCTTTTCTGCATCCTGCGAGCCTCACGCTGATGGGCTTCTTTGCATGGTCGACATGCACATTGCTCTGGTCGCCTCTACCTGCGCGCGGGCTTGCGCAAATTGTCGGCTGCGTGGTGGTTTTCGCCGCGGGGCTTTTGGTCGTTGCGCAGCCTCCTCCATCTCTGGGCGTCGCATTTCATCGTTTGTTTGCACTAAGCCTGACTCTGGGCGGCGTTGTCGTCGCTTTGGATTTGCTGAGCGGGCTTGAAATCGCCTCTATCGTCCGCAGCGGGGAAGCGGGCCATCGATACAACATGGTGGCAGTGAGTCTCTTGTTGCTCTGTTGGGGGTTGTCGGGACGCAAAGACGTGTCGCGGGCGTGGGGCTGCTTGGCGTGGATCAGTGTTAGCGCCGCTATCGTCATAAGCGAAAGTGAGGCTGCGAAGTTGGCGTTGGCCGCCTCAGCGGCGGCTTGGGCTTTTGCTGCGTTAACGCCGAGACGCGCATCGGTAGCGCTCGTCGGCTTATGTCTTTTGCTATGCTGGCTCACCGCGCCCTGGCTTGGGTCCGTGTCGGATGCCTTACTCCCTTCAAAGGGTGGCGTCCTTGAGGCAGCGCACGCTCAGGAACGGATCGAGATTTGGCGTGGCGGTGGCTTGGCTGCAATCGCGGCGCTGCCTTGGGGGAGCGGGGCAGGCGCAGCGCTTGCTTTTGCCGAAGACGCCGTGCGTATGGGAAGCTTCGAGGGAATGGGCTGGGGCCATCCCCATAACAATTTTTTACAAGTCTGGCTTGAGTTGGGAGCCCCGGGCGTGTTGTTGGGCGCGCTCGCCAGCATCGCTGTTTGGCGTGCTGCTGCAAAGTTGGGGCGGAGCGCGTTCCAGCAAACGTGCGGGCTTGTGGCCGCCGTCTCCGTCGTTGCGCTTGTAAGTCATGGCCTCTGGCAGGCATGGTTCTGGGCCGACATATGTATCGCGGTCTTCGTCCTCCGGCTGACCGCAGCAACCGAGCTTGGGCGCCTTTAACTTTTTACGTACCCTGCGTTATAGATGCGCCACAGCGGGGTGATTCAATTGCGGCTTGCGCTTTGCGGCGCTGAATCGCGCTGATTGGTGATGATCGATGCGCCCGAAGATACACATTTTGCATTCATACAAAGTCTTCTATCCCGATGTTTTTGGCGGTATCCCGTACGTGATCGATATCGTATCGCGATTGGCGCCTGAGAAGTTTGAACAATCGATCCTCGTCACCAGCAAGACACCAAGACCGATAGAAGTCAGCAACGGTGTCGTCTTAGAGAGCGTGCGCTCATGGGGCGATCTGATGTCGCTGCCCATCGCACCGATCTATCCCTTTGTGCTTTGGCTCCGCTCGCGCAAAGCTGACGTGCTTATGATGCATGCGCCTTTCCCGCTCGCCGATCTTGTGTTCGGCCTGTTCCTACGACGTCGCCAGAAGCTAGTTATCTATTGGCATTCGCATATAGTCTCGCAGAAGTTGATCTATCGGCTGATCAAGCCGTTGATACGGAGATCATTGAAGAGAGCAGATCGCATCATCATCTCGCACCCGACGATCGCCTACGCTGGATCTATCCTCGAGGCGTTTCGAGACAAGTGCGCAATCATTCCATACGCAGTCGACACGGACATCTTCAATTCCGACAGTGGAGCTGCGTTCAAACAAGAGCTCGATGGCGAGAAATTGCCTCTCGTGGCGGCCTGTGGTCGACTCGTCAAGTACAAAGGTTTCGATGTTCTCATCGAGGCTGCGAGGCACATTCAGGCGCGCATCGCCATCGTTGGCGAGGGCACGGAGCGGGATGCGCTGCAATTTCTGATTAATGAAGCAGGGCTTAATCATCGCGTTGAACTGGTCGGATCTCTTTCACAATGTGACCTTATCGCACTGCTGAACGCCGCCTCAGTTTTTGCATTTCCGTCTATTAGCTCTGCAGAAACATTTGGCATAGCGCAGGTAGAGGCTATGGCTTGCGGATGCGCAATCGTGAACACTCAAATTCCAACCGCAGTTCCTGAAGTCGCCCGCCACGGGATCGAAGCTCTGACGATCTCTCCGGGCGACGTTATTGGGCTAGCGGCTGCAATCAATACGCTGCTCACAGATGATGCTATGCGCTGCAAACTTTCAACAAATGCGCGGGCTCGCGCTTCCGCGCTCTATGATCAGGCGACCTATCAATCGCGGCTCGAAGAGCTGCTATGCAGCATATCGGAAAGTTGTGCAGAAAATGGTTAGGCGCCCAGTTAAGCATCGTATCGCAGTCGATTTAAGGCCGTTTCTGAATTTGCGAACGGGTGTCGGCAAGTACCAGGTTTCCTTGATGCGGGCGATTACGCAGCTTACCGCTGATGTCGATTATCTTGCGTTCAATGTGTTCGATTGGCAGCGTGTTACGTCTGCTCATTACGAGCCTGCACCCGTGATCGGCGACGTCAAGCATTCCGCTACTCAATTGTTGCTCAGTATCCGTCTTGTGCGCAAAGCTTGTCAAATTCTGCGTGCAGGCTTCTATCGTGCAACGGTCCCATATGTACGGCCTGATTTCTTCCACGCTTTTCTCTATCGTCCGCCATCATTCTCAAGTTTGCCGTTCGTTCCGGTGATCTACGACTTGTCAAACAAGCGCTTTCCGCAGCACCATCCAATTGAGCGAATTCGGTGGATGGAGGGGCTGGACAAGCAGATCTCCAGTGTGCCTGTCATCCATACGATCTCCGAATTTACGGCTAAAGAAATTGTCGATTACTACGGCGTTGATCGCCAAAAAATTGTGGTCGCAACGCCGGGGGTCGACGATGTCTTCTTTCGTACGGCCTCAGTATCGGCAACCATGGCCAAGCACGACCTCACAGCAGATCTATATTTTTTATGTGTTGGCACACTTGAGCCACGCAAGAATCTTGCAACGCTTATTCGCGCCTATGCGCAATGCCCTGCGCCTATTCAGCAGCGTTTCCCGCTCGTCCTGGCGGGCATGAAAGGCTGGTCCCGAGCGACTATGCCCAAGGAGGCGGAGCGGCTCATACAAAGCGGTTCATTGCGCTTGCTTGGTTACGTTTCAGACGATGAGCTCCGCGATCTTTACGCGAGCGCGCGCGCTATGTTCTATCCTTCTATGTATGAGGGGTTCGGGATGCCCATTGCGGAGGCGCGAGCAGCAGGTGCGCGCATCATTGCGTCTGATATACCGCCACATCATGAGGCGAGCTGCGGGGTCGGTCTTTTTGTAGAGACAATGAATATTGATCGTTGGAGCGAGGCGCTATCCGATGCGTCTCAAAGCTCTGGCCTGAGCGATACGCGTGGGTCAGATTCTCTAACGTGGGAGGTTGCAGCCTTGCAGACGATGGAGATCTATCGACGTGCTGGAAACGCCTTTAATATTCGTTGATCAAAAAGCTAGCGATCGGTCTTGAGCCTGCTTGTCGTCAGAGCGAGCCATTGCGCCAACAAGCTCGGCAAAGCCAACCTTGCGCGTCCAGCCGAGCTCCATCTCCGCCTTCAGTGGAGACCCCACCAGCGATTCAACGACGATTGGTCGATAGTATTTTGGATCAATTGTTATGATCGTGCGGTTCGTTTTACGATCAACTCCGCGCTCATCGACGCCGTTTCCGACCCAAACAACATCGAAACCGAGCTCTAGAGCTGCTACCTGCGCGAAGTCGCGCACTGACTTTGCTTCGCCTGTAGCGAGGACGTAGGAACCGGGCTTCTCGCTCTGCAGCATCCGCCACATACCCGTTACATAATCTCCTGCAAAGCCCCAATCCCGCTTGGCGTCAATATTTCCGAGCGACATATAATCTTGATGACCATGCTTCACCATCGCGAGCTGCGAGGTGATTTTGCGCGTTACAAACTCTCTCCCGCGCAGAGGCGATTCATGATTGAACAAGATACCCGAGCATGCATGAATTCCATGGGTTTCTCGATAATTGGTCGTCATCCAATGGGCGTAAAGCTTCGCAATTCCATAGGGGTTGCGCGGAAAAAACGGAGTATTCTCAGTCTGTGGCGTTTGCTCAACAGAGCCGAACATTTCCGAGGTCGACGCCTGATAGAATTTGATTTTTGAATTAATCACACGGATAGATTCAAGAAGTCGCGTAACTCCAAGTCCGTCTACGTCTGCCGTATAAATTGGCTGCTCGAATGAGAGGCCCACAAAGCTCTGTGCTGCAAGGTTGTATATCTCATCTGGTTCGAATTCTTCAACGACACGCATGACATTGGTGATTTCGACAAGATCCATGTCGACGTATTCGACATCTTTCTCGATGCCAAGATAAGCCAGACGCGCAGTATTCAAGGAGGAAGATCGACGCTGAGATCCGACAACCCTATAGCCCAGCTCGAGCAAGAAGCGCGCGAGATACGCGCCATCTTGACCACTCACGCCGGTGATAAGGGCTGTTTTGCTCATACCGTGTTCAACTTCCAAACTTCCTGGCAACGAACATACAAGCCGGGCCAATAGGGCAGTTTGTTACCTGAACAGGTGAAAAGCTATTGCGAACATTTGTAAATCTATAGATTACTATTTGTCCCAGACCAGCCCAGTTTCGCCTTGTCGAGGGCGTTTAGTGGTAGCGCCGAAAAAAATGCACGGCTTGGATAAGACAAAAATTTGCTGCACGTGGTGTAATGTACGAGGCAACGGAGCGCATGACGATCAGACTGCGCCGGACTTTAAGGAAAAATCTAAAATGAGCACTGGCTTTCCCACCGTCAATGGAGAGGAAATGTCTGCCGAATTGGCCAAGTTATTTGACGTTCAACACAATCAGATTACAGTTTGGGGCAAGATGCTTTTCGAAGGGACGGCCGGGGTTTCGGAGGAGGAAAAGCTTGATGCGGCTCGGCTGTGTTTGACTTGAAAAAGTTTCATGCCAAGATTCGGGGTTAACGCTGGGACTCGGTTTTGTCCGCGGCGCGCTGGAAAACGGGACTATCGACAGGTACAAAGCAACGATCGAGTGGAACGCAGTCTTGCCGTTGATACGTCAAGCGTTTGTGCTACGGATAAAACGTTGCTGCGTTTACGATCAAGCGTGGCTCGTTAATGCCGCGGAGCTTCCTATTTCGTGAGGGTATGAAGTTGGGCTAATCCTTTTGGATTCGTTGATTGGGTGGCGAGCGTGGAGGCCATCTATCGCTGCCCCAACATGTAGAAAAGAGCCCCGGGGCAAAATATCTTCCCATGTATCTTGCGCCATTCGTCTGTAACATATTTTCGGTTTAATGATGCCAGACATCCGCTTATGTATAATCTTACCTTTTTAGAGAAACAAAACAATCACGCTTCAATCTATCGGTAACAAGCAGTGCACGTCGCGGGTGAATCCAAGGGTAATGTCATGGATGTAAAATGTATATCAAATTATAAGCGAGCTCCACTCCCAAAAAATGGTTATATTAAGTTGATTGATTTACCAATTGGACACTGGGTTGATCAAGGAACAATCATTGTTGACTCTATTCTAGAGTCGCCATTTTATATTAGCCTTGAGAAAAATTGTGAAAATTTTTTCAATGTATATTGCTCAAAAATAAAAGGATCCAGTATCGGAGTAAATGATTTCACCTGGAACAAATTTATAAAGTTGAAGAATGATATTGAGAGCTGTGGGTTCAAATCTCCTTCAGAGAAAAATGATTTTCCTCCTATTTTTATCAGTGAACAGTGTGGTCAACTTGATGGTCACCGTCGATTGGCTATAATCGCCCATCTATATGGGGTGAATACAATCGTTAGAATTGAAGAAGGTTTTATTGCATTTGAGGGCGCTAACTTAAAAGGAGATTTTATAACGTTTTCCCAAAACTACGAAGATGTTATGCTATTTCGAGCGCTTAAGCATATCAAAAATGGTTTTTATATCGATGTCGGAGCCAATGATCCGGTTGTCGATTCTGTGACAAAAGCTTTTTACGATAGAGGTTGGAGCGGAGTTAATATCGAACCAATAAAGTCTCATTTTGATGATTTGAGCATAGCGCGCAATAGAGACATTAATCTGTTTTGCGCTGCAGGAGATCTGCATGGGCACATTGATATATGGGAAAGCAACGTACGCGGATGGGCGACTGCATCTCTAGATGTAATTGCAATGCATGAAGCGAATGGACATGTTGGCGCTTGGCAGAAGGTGCCAGTTTTCCCATTGCGTGACATTTGCGCTGAACATGCTAAAAAAGATATTCATTTCTTAAAGATCGATGTCGAAGGTTTTGAGAAAGAAGTAATTTACGGGATGGATTTTGACAAATTCCGTCCATGGATTGTCGTCGTTGAAGCTACGAAACCCAACTCGCAAGAAGAAGTTCATCACGACTGGGAGGTTGTTCTAACAGGCGCTAACTATCTCTTAGCCTATACTGATGGATTAAATCGTTTTTATCTAGCTTCTGAGAGGCTGGAGTTGTTGGCTTTCTTGCGTTACCCACCAAATGTATTTGATAGGTATATACGCTTCGGTCACCATGTATCTGAGACAAAAGCTCAGCAAGCTCAAGTAAAGATTCAGCTGGCTGAAGCCGAAACTCGGCATGCAGAAGCCAAAGCCCAACAGGCCGCCCAGCAGCTTATGGCCATTTATCAAAGCCGTTCGTGGCGAATCACCGCACCATTCCGTTCAGTCACGTATAAGGCCCGACTTTTTGCTCAATGGGCGGTGGGCTACCTCACTCTAAAAAGAGATTTCAGGCTTAGTATCGTCATGCCTTATGCGATATTGCTTGTAAGAAATTGGGTCGTCTCGCGGCCTCGTTTGGCTAGCCGGGTGCGTGCTTTTCTTAATCGCTTTCCTATCATTAAGACAAGGCTACGCGGTCTTTCTCAGTCCAATTTCATTGTGCATCATGGCGCTGGTTTTGTAGGATCTGGGCGGCAAGGCTCACTACCTTGCGAGCGAATTGTTCGGGCTTCTGATGTGAAAATGTCGTTCTTTGGGACTGAGTTTTCAGGTCGGTTCAGTCGTGTTGGAAAATTACCAGTTTACATAGAGAGTTGGTGGGAGCAGCAAAAAATTAGCAGTCAATCCGGCATTGTCCGTTATGCTGATGTTGGTCGTGTTAATGCCCGCAGTGCGTCAAAAGAGGACGGACGATCAAGAATTTTGCAAATGACAACTTACAGCTTAGAAAACCCGGATCATGGCGGCAAGTTACGCTGTCATCACATTCGTAATGCGCTTAGGACGCGCTTCGATGTTCAGACGTTGTCTTTTGAATGGGGAGAATACTCTGACACCAGAACGAAATCTGTTGTCCTCGACAAACGAAAATGGGGCAGCTTAGGCATTGATGGCATAACGTCTGATTTTGGAATAAACACTTATCTTGATCACGAGTCCGCCTGTTACTCAAAAGTCGCTAACTTGGTTCGCGATTATTCTCCGGACTCAATTATAATAGAGCAGCCTTTCTTATGGCCGTTGGTTGAACGGCTTATGAATGATGGCATAATTTGTAAAAGAGTTAGTGTCATCTATAGTTCACAAAACATCGAGGTTCATATAAAGAGAGAAATCTATAAAAAGTATTACCCTGCTGTTTTAGCAAGTAAGTATGCTGCATATGTAGATGCAATTGAGAAGGCTGCTATCCGTTCTTGTTCAGCTGCTATAGCAGTCACATCGGACGATGCAGATTATATTCGAGATGTTTCTCCTTCTAAAGCTATCAGTGTGTACTCTAATGGGCATTCAAAGTTAGGAGCGACCTCGGAAGACGATAAGTGGAGAAGGCGCTTTTCTGCTCAGGATAGAAATTGGGTTTTCGTTGGGAGTTGTCACCCACCTAACATCAACGGTCTGCGTGATTTATTAAAGGCACTGAAATTGCTCGATGATGGGACGAAAAGGATGGCGTTGTGGGTGCTGGGTAGTGTGGGAAATTGCTTGGTCAACGAGGCCGTGGGCTTCCGCCAAGACGACTTTCCTTGGTTACATATTCTTGGCCCAGTACCAGGAGACGATATCACTTCGGCTATTATGTGCTCTAGCGGTGTTGTTCTGCCGATCTGGGAGGGGGGGGGATCAAACCTCAAGACAGCCCAAGCCTTATTGTCAGGTAAGTGCGTGCTGGGGTCTGAGTTCTCCTTCAGGGGGTTTGAGAATTTCTCCAATGAAGGTGGTGTCTCGCTTACTGCAGATGCGGATGGGCTTGCTAGGCTTGTGGTCAAATCTCATCCTCTAGAACGTTATCCACGCAGCGATAGCGTCGCTGCACTTACGTGGGAGGTGATTCTCGAGTCGCTTCCTGCCTTTGTCCGCGATGTAGTTTCTCAAGATGATGGATTGTTCTGAGTTATGAAGTTGATTTTTGATTGCACAACGCTCGCGAGTTGGGCGGGGCATCCCACTGGGATCCAGAGGGTTGTGCTTGAGGCAGGACAGCATTTGTGTAGCGCTTCACCATCGGTTCTGTTGGGCATTTTTGATCACACCGGCGGCTGTGCTCATTATGACATTGAGCGACGGCGGCGTGGAGAATTGATTAAGGTTACCGCAGGCGACGTGGTCGTAACGGTTGGCGCCAACTGGGATTACCCAGCTCACCATGCCCGGTTGATAAGTTTACGAGAAAATGGCGTAAAAATAGTAACCTTTTTTCACGATATTATTCCTATAATTCTTCCATATTCTTACGGTACCGGATTCTCGGAAAAATATGAGAGATGGTTCAAGGAAGCGCTTTCGTCTTCTGACTTGGCATTTTCTAATTCCGAACATACTCGTAAGGATATTATTTCATATGCCAGTGCAAGCGGATTAAAATGTCCAGAAATATTTCCTATCCGCCTCGGAGACCAATTGCCAACTTCGTGCGAGCTGCCCACACAGCGCATAATTGAATATACTGAATCTCCTTACATCCTTTCCGTTGGCACCTTGGAGTATCGCAAAAATCATATTTTGCTTCTGAACGCCTATCGTTATATGGTTGACATACAAAAGTATAAGCCGCCAAATCTTTTGATTGTAGGAAAAAAAGGCTGGCTAGATCACGACATCGAATACCAAGTTGCTAATGACCCGCGTCTTTTTGGCCGTGTGTTTATCTTGCAGGGTGTATCTGATGGAGACCTTCAGCATCTTTATAGTGAGGCCCTTTTTACGGTCTATCCATCTATCTATGAGGGTTGGGGCCTTCCAGTTGCGGAAAGTCTTTCTTTCGGCAAGCCATGCATAGCCTCTGGTACGTCTAGCATGCGTGAGATTGCGCCTGGGCTGGTAAAACATGCACATCCGTTACTTTTGGATGAATGGGTGAATGCGATACGCGAGTTTACCGACAACCCCGGAAAACTGAAGCAGGCTTCGGAATTAGTAAAATTAGCTTACAAGCAAACAAGCTGGGATCTCACCGCTTCTTGCATGCTTGACGTATTAGCAAATCACTATCCAGGACTCCCCGGGGCCAAGAAGATGAAAATATACTTTGACTATTCCACTTTGTTACATTGGCAGGGTCATGTGACGGGAATTCCTCGCACAGTATTTTGCCTTGCAGTGGCCATGCGAGATCTGCATCCGGAAATCCAGTTCGTGGCGCTTGATGAAAAAGTTGGCTGCTTCCATTTGCTCGAAGGTGACTTTCGGAATTTCAGGTTGGGAGAAGCTGTGCGTTTTTCCGAAGGGGACGTATTTTTTACTGCGGGTGCGGGGTGGGCATTAGCGTCCTACCGGGAGCAAATCCAAAAGATCAAAGCTGAAGGTGTCAAATTTTATCAGGTTTTTTATGATCTAATTCCAGCAATTTTCCCATATTTTTACGAGCAGGGGATTGGTTTTGGTGACTATTTTCGTGGCTGGAGCAAGGATGTATTTGCTTTATGCGACGGCGCGTTTTCTATTTCTGCATGCACCAAGAATGACATGGTCTCTTTGTTCGCTCTCGATGAAGAGAGGGCTGGATGCATAAAGGTTATCCGCTTGGGTGAGGATTTCTCCCCGCTTGGTCCTAAGACTAAGGAGGTGACGCGTTTTGGCAATGGTGGCGATTTTCTACTTTCTGTTGGCACACTTGAGGTGCGCAAGAATCAGACTTGTCTCCTCAATGCATACCGGTTGCTTGCTCAGCATCATGACTCCAAGCTTCCGAAGCTTATTCTGGTTGGGAGGAGAGGTTTTATGGATGGAGATGTAACCTTCCAAGTCAATAATGACCGCGTTCTTAATGAATTGGTTCAGATAGCGACAGATGTCGACGATCAGGAATTGCAGTGGTTGTATGAGAATTGTCTTTTCTCACTTTTCCCAGCTTTGTATGAGGGGTGGGGGCTCCCTGTGGCAGAAAGCCTTAAAGCTGGTAGGCCTTGCATTAGTTCCGGTGTCTCAAGCATGCTGGAGATTGCACCTGAGCTTACTATTTTTGCGTCGCCATATAGTGCAGAAAGCTGGGCGGCTGCTATCTCCTACTTCCTTTCCCATAGAGAAAAATTAGTAGAATTGTCTGATCGCGTTAAAAGTGCGTATCGGCCGACTTCTTGGGCGTCTACAGCAGAAAGCATTCTCCACGAAATCAAGAGGGGAGCCAACATGTGAGAGTTGTGTATTGATAATTCTCAAAGCGGTCTTGTTCCTTAAAAGTTTTGCTCTGTCTCATGATTGCTGAGGCCCATAGAGGACCGGCGACCGATCGGATGAGGCGAAGTTGCGAGGAGGTAGTCTTCGAGCTTAGAGAGGCATTGTTTATGGTGTCCTTCGGCTGAGTTTTCGGACGACGGTTGCTAAAGAAATTCTGTTTTAAGCTGATCTGATCGGGCGAGTTGACCAATGAAGAAGTGGAGGTTCAGTGCGCTGCAGATCGCGTTTACACTTAGGCGAGGCGATGAGTGGGCGGTTCCGGAAGGTTCGGCTCTATGCTGGCGTCAGAAGTGCCCTATTTTACAATCGCGTAAGTAGTACGGCGGCCTGCAGCCTTTCTAGATTGAGCTCCTGAAGCAGCTTGAAGGCGAGAGCCAGTGGTTAAGGTAATTGGTTGCCTTCGTTTCTCGAGACAGGGAGATGCTGCAGGATTTGAAAAGGCGTAAAATCTAAGGCCTGTTTTGAAGCGACAGATGGTTGATCTGGTCAGGTAGGTCTTGCCGGGGAATATCTATCGGTCAATTAGGTGTTTAGTCCCGAAGATCGATGGTACGGATAATAGTCGCTTTTTTCGGGAGGTGTGATCGGTCAGGTTTTACACGCAAGCGCCCGCAAGACAGAGGCGGTCCGTCGAGAGGCACAGCGGAGTGAAGGGAGCGTAAGGGCGCAGGCCAAACGTTACGGGATCAGGCAAATAACGGTTTAGAATTGGCCTAAGCGCATCTCCGTTAGCTATATTTTCCGAGGGGTCCGAGGGCTGTCCATTCCGCCGTGTTGGCGGTTGAAGAAGAAGCAATGATCTTGTCGTTCCGACTTCATACGCGACTTCCGCTATATGATTGCCTCTACGTTCTTTAGTCGAGGCTGCCTCATCTGACCCGATGCTCCCTCCATTGCTGTCTTTAGCGCAAATAGATCACATGTCTTTTGGAGATCACAAGCGACAAGCAAGCAAATTAGAACTTCAAGAGAAGTGGCTCGGTTTATTGTAACAGCCCCGGATCATCCTTAAGTTGATTTTTGTGGTTTTTGCGACGCAACCCGGATTGGCTGCACCCCGTTACTGGGTTCAGCGTTTCTATCAGATCTGACGCGAGAACGACATTGAACACCGCCTGACCAAGCCCAACTATCCATGGATGAATGGCCAGGTGGAGCGCATGAAACGCACCATCAAAGAAGCGTCTGCCAAACGCTATCAGTACCGCAGTCACGACCAAACTAGGCAACAACTTCAGCCCTTGTTCGACGCACACAACCATGCGCTTAGGCTGAAAACGCTGAACGGGCTCACGCACTACAAATACATCGCAAGCATGTGGACAAAAGAGCCACAATGATTCAAATTCGAGCCGTACCGCTTCTCTCCGGCACTAAACACCTAGGTAAATCACTACGTAGTAGCGCTTTCTGCGTTTGCGCAGACGGTACAGCCCTGATACGCCTCATGCTAACGGTCTTAGCTCACGGCCAAGGTGGGTTGTGCGCATTGCTTAACGCAAGCGGAATGCCGAGGTTTTTCTAGCGCTTTATGAGCGGAGTAACGAATGGGCGCAGTGATAGCATTGTGGCAGTTCCGAGGGTTTATCCTTGGTAGCGTTAAGCGTGAAATTCAAGCGAAGTATCGAAATTCGTTGCTCAGCTTTGCCTGGATAATAATTCAGCCAATGGCGGTGATCGGTGTGTACACCGTCATATTCTCGCATTTGATGCGCTCTCGACTGCCCGAGTCGGATGGGGCATTTTCCTATTCAATTTATTTATGCGCAGGCATCCTGACTTGGGGTTTGTTTTCAGACATCATGAACCGAATGGTGAATTTATTTATCGACAATTCCAATCTTATCAAGAAGCTCAATTTCCCTCGTTTGTGTCTGCCGCTGATCATATTGCTAAGCGCAGGCTTCAACTTTAGTATCGTCCTAGGATTGTTTGGCGCGTTTTTGCTGCTATCGGGAAATTTTCCCGGCTGGTCGGTGCTGGCGCTGGCGCCCTTGCTGCTTGTTCAGTTGTTGTTCGCTGCGGGGCTTGGCGGCGTGTTGGGCATACTGAATGTGTTCTTTCGCGATGTTGGGCAGTTGTTTGGGGTGTTGCTGCAGTTTTGGTTCTGGTCTACGCCAATTGTATACCCGGTTAGCATCCTGCCTGAGTGGGCAGCCACCATGATGCAGCTGAACCCTCTGCTACCTTTGATGGAAGGGTACCAGGTCATTCTTGTAAGTGGCGGCTGGCCCGATTGGGGCAGGGTGGCTGTTGTCGCTGTTCTGAGCATAACGTTGTGCGTCTTTAGCGTGATGTTGTTTAAGAAGCACGCTGGCGACATTGTGGACGAGCTGTGATGGGAACGATCAAGGTCAGTGGTGCGGGGAAGGCTTATCGACAGTACGCTTCGCGTTGGCAGAGGTTGGCGGAGTGGATCGTTCCGTATTCGCGTGTACGACACCAGTTAAAATGGGTGTTGCAAGATGTGTCCTTCACGTTGGAGTCCGGCGATTCTGTAGGCATTATCGGGCTTAACGGAGCCGGTAAGAGCACACTGTTGAAGCTGATTAGTGGAACGACGTTACCGACGACAGGCAGCGTTAGCGTGAGCGGTCGAGTGGCTGCCTTGCTGGAACTTGGCATGGGCTTTCATCCCGATTTTACTGGACGCCAGAACGCCTACATGGCGGGGCAGCTCATTGGGCTAAGGACGGACGAGATCAGTGCGCTAATGCCAGAGATCGAGGCGTTTGCAGAGATCGGCGACTACCTAGATATGCCTGTCCGTGTTTACTCCAGCGGTATGCAAATGCGGTTGGCGTTCAGCATCGCGACCTGCAAGCGGCCGGATGTTTTGATCGTGGATGAGGCCTTGTCGGTTGGGGATGGGTACTTTCAGCATAAGAGCTTCGACCGCATCCGTACGTTTAGCGAGCAGGGTACGACGCTTTTGATCGTATCTCACGACAAGGCTGCAATCCTGTCGATTTGCGATAGGGCCATATTGCTCAACCGTGGTCGGGTGGCGCTCGATGGCGAACCCGAAGCAGTGATGGATTATTATAACGCCTTGATCGCCGATAAGGAGCATGCGCAGGTCACTCAGTTGCCGACCGCCGATGCGAGAGTGCAGACTATTTCTGGCACCGGCGAGGCGAGCGTGGAAGACGTGAGCCTTTATGACATAGCCGGTAACCGAGTGGATGTGGTGCGCGTAGGCGAGCTGCTGCAGCTGCGGGTGACCGTGTTGGTGCACAAGCCCATTCCCAATCTGGTGCTGGGCTACGGTATCAAGGATCGCCTAGGGCAGGTTATGTACGGCACCAACACTTGGCACACCGGTCACTCCATATCCAAGCCCGCAGTGGGTGATCAATATGTTTTTTCGCTTCAGTTCCCCGCCAATTTTGGCGTGGGTAGCTATTCCGTGCAAACCGCGCTGGTTGACCGTGACACTCATCTATCGAGTAATTACGAGTGGCGGGACCTTGCAAAAGTATTTGAGGTAATAAACGTTGATCGCTGCACCTTTACCGGTTGCCTCTGGAACGAGCCGACCGTCTCTATTGAGAAGCGGAAATCCTTATCTCCTGCGCGCAGTAGTTTGAAGCCTTAGGTGCTTAGTCCCGAAGAGTGTTGATGCGGATAATCGTCGCTTTTTTCGGGAGGCGTCATTGGCGAGGTTTGACACGGAAGCGCCCGCAAGACAGGGGCGGTCCGTCGAGAGGCACAGCGGAGTGAAGAGAGCCTAAGGGCGCTGGCCAAACGCGACGGGATCAGTCAAACAACGGTTTAGAAGTGGCCTAAGCGCATCTCCGTTAGCTATCTTCCGATGGGACCGAGGGCTGTCCATTCCGCCGTGTTGCCGGTTGAAGAAGAAGCAATGATCTTGGCGTTCCGACGTCATACGCTACTTCCGCTAGATAATTGCCTCTACGTTCTTTATTCGACGCTGCCCCATCTGAACCGATGCTCCCTCCATCGCTGTCTTCAGCGCAAATAGATCAGACGTCTTTCGGAGATTACAGGCGACAAGCAAGCGAGGCAAAAATTCAAGAGAATCGGCTCTGTTTGTTGGAACAGTCCCGGATGATCTTTCAGTGGATTTCTGTTGAGGTCCTCAAGCTGGTTCAAGCTGTTGCTGATAGATCAATTGAGAATGCATCAGGTAGAGATCCGATGATATTGATCGTCGATCCGTCATGCATTGTCCAAGTGTGCAGCTCGATCGAACTGCTAAGCTGATTGCTAGTTGACCAGTCAAATACGACAACGCTCCGACCGAGTGAGACGACTTTGAAATCAGGATGATTTTGGGTAAACCATTCTATCGCTTGTGTTGCAAGTTCTGGGGCGGATTTAGCTTCAAGTACATTGAGATTCTTTTCGACGCCTTCAGTTTTAAATCCCGATAGGCTTATTGCCTTAGTTGCAAAGTTTATTTCTGCCGAGAAATCATTTTGCGGAATACCGACCGCGTGTGGAATTGGCATTAATGCATCTATAAGGGCGGTCGTTAGATACCCCGTTGATGTTTTGTTGTGTGAGGTATCGAGAGATATTAATAACAGCGAGTACGCTTCGCTCTTGGATTCGGTTGTTTTTATCTGCAATCCTTCAACGTCAGATTTCTCGACGGTTAAATGTCTTAAGTCCCCAAGTGAATCGTCTAACGCGCCGAGTAGTAGTAAATTTTCCGGCTCGATAGTCGTTGTCGCATCGGTATTTATAAATATAGCGGTGTATTGCTGTGTAAGCGGGTCTTTGTCTGTTGGTCGCAACACATCGATAGCAAGTTCAGCCGATGAAATAATGGACGCTATTGCCATGCTCTCGGTTGAATCGACAGGAAGCACGGTCTCGGTTGTGAAGCTGGAATCGATGCTAGTCCATTTTTCTATTGCTCTCGGGGCTAAACTTTTGTCGTCTGCGAATACGCTTGCACCGAGGGATTCCACTTCGATTGCAGCACCTTCGGCTTCTTGAAGGTGAGCATACGCAGAAATTTCCGGGTGATTTGAGTCGCGAAAATCGAAGATATCAATTGAGAACGCTATAGCGA
Organism: Beijerinckiaceae bacterium; assembly: GCA_947476075.1. Classification (GTDB taxonomy): domain Bacteria; phylum Pseudomonadota; class Alphaproteobacteria; order Rhizobiales; family Beijerinckiaceae; genus Terripilifer. Next base: position 5,040 of record CANJPM010000003.1, on the reverse strand, counting down.
CAGTGCTTAGAGCCAGCCAGGCGTCTCTGTTTCCCACCAGGCCTGCCGCTTCTATCATTGTTTGAAAAACGGCTGGAACGCGAGCTTGTGCAGCGGGTGGGGCGTGTGGCGTTTCTCTAGCCGATATGTTCGGAGCAGCATCAGCTTCTGCATCCATAAATAGGAAAAAAGCTGTAGTAACAAATGCGCTGAGCAGTGCCGTAGGATGTAGAACGACTTGGGTTTCCAGTCCGCCCTTTCTGGAAACAACCATGGGTTGGCAACTCATAAAGGAATCTATGATGTCTCGGAAGCTGCGACCTCGAAGTACGCCATCCAAGCCTCCACCTGCGGCAACATATTCGTTCCCGTACCGTGCGAAGTGAATAACGACATCGCCCGTTTGAGGGCGACAAAAAACAAACCAGGGATCTCCCTCGTCACTTAACCCGCGTTCAGTCTCCAGCGAGACGCCTGATTGGATAAGGACTGTTTCAACGCGATAGAATTCCGCAAGTTCTTGCTGTGTCCAATCATATTGATTTACTGCCCGAAACAGCAGCGGAAGAATGTTTGTGGACATCGTGCGGACTTCCAATTGCGGTGAGGTTCACTGAGACGATTGTTCGTTTCCGAACAAAACATCGTATGTAATGGGATCGTAAAATTTCAGGATGTTTTTTACAAAACTGCGTGGTTCAACACCGAGCGCTTCAGCCCATGCTGTATATCTATCGGGGGGGATGCGGCCGCGTCCTGTTTCCAATTGAGAGATGAATGTATAGTAATCCGTGCCTATTAAATCGGCTAGCTTCCGTTGTGACAGTCCTTTGGCTTCGCGTAACGATTTGAGCCATTGGCCCCCATCTTTGCGGAGTTCGATAGTCTCCGAAGAAGTCCTACGCTGCGGGCTCGTGTACATGTTGAAACTCCTAGCTTCAGTGAATAGTAAAATTATTACGTCCTACTCTCAAGCCCTAATCGTAGTGGCGCTCAATAGTGAAGCTCATGAATCTTTATTCAGCGCTGTCCGCTGAAAGGCGCAACTTCGTTCTTGTCAAGCTTGTAAGTTTTGCGAAATGCAGACATCAGTCGGTTGGTGTCGTTGGGTCTTAGGGAAATTCGATGTACTTTAAGAACAAGAGCAACGTAGCCACAGGCGCAACAGCGTTAGATAAAGGCTTGTCCGCGGCCAAGCCGGCGTTAACGGCCGTGATCGTGTTTAGTTTCATTATCAATATTCTGATACTGGCCGGCCCACTCTACATGATGCAGGTCTATGATCGCGTTCTTGCCAGTCGCAGCGTAACTACACTACTTTTCCTTACATTAATTCTTGCATTTTGTTACGCGATAATTGCTGTGCTTGAGTTGGTCCGTTCCCAGGTTCTAATTCGGGCTGGTGTAAAGTTTGACCGCGTAGCCAACGCGGATGTTTTTCGCTCGGTCCAGCGTTCGACAATTCGTCGCTCGGGCGCGCCCCCGGTGCAAGCGCTGAGGGATGTTGACTCGGTTCGCGAGTTCTTCACCGGGGCAGGGTTTCTCGCGCTTCTCGATTTTCCATGGGTTCCAATTTACATTTTTGCTTCGTTTCTTATAAATTTTTGGTTTGGAATTTTCGTTCTTGCGGCGTCTGTCATTACATTTGTGCTTGCCTTGAGTAACGAGTGGGCGACGAAATCACGCCTCGATAAAGCCCAGACTAGCGCTATCGCTGCTTCCAATTACGCGAATACAACATTCCGTAATGCAGAGGTTCTGCAAGCAATGGGCATGGTTGACGCGTTGCGTGCACGTTGGGGTCGTCACCATGAATCCGTCCTGTCATGGCAGGCGGCCGCTTCTGGTCGGGCGGGTCTTCTAGTCGCGTTAGCCAAGTTCCACCGGATGTTGACGCAAAGTCTTGTTCTCGGCCTTGGGGCACTTCTTGTTCTTCAAAGAGAGATCTCTCCGGGCATGATGATTGCTGCTTCTATTATCATCGGTCGCGCCTTGCAGCCGGTAGAAATAGCAATCGGCAATTGGAAGGGCTTTACCAACATGCGGAGCGCCTATGCACGGGTGCAGGGCATGCTGCGCGATACGGACGGCGTGTCAGAGAAGTTGGAATTACCTATTCCCGTTGGTCACCTTTCGCTGGAGAACGTCGTAGCGCTGGCGCCAGGTCGTCAGACGCCGGTTTTGCGTGGCGTCTCAATTAATATTCCGCCCGGTTCCGCGCTCGCCGTCATTGGGCCCAGCGCGGCTGGCAAATCTTCGCTCGCACGTGTGATGACTGGCATATGGCCCGCTGCATCGGGCTCTGTGCGCCTTGATGGCTCGGATCTTGATCACTGGAACTCGGAAGAGCTTGGTCGTCACCTTGGTTACCTCCCGCAGGACGTGGAATTGTTCAGCGGCACCATCGCCGAGAACATCGCCCGCTTCACCGATGCGCGCGATGAAGAGATTATTGAAGCTGCGGTTCTGGCCGGTGTTCATGAAATGATCCAGAAAATGCCGGATGGTTACAATACGCAAATTGGAGATGGCGGGCAGGTTCTTTCTGGTGGCCAGCGTCAGCGAGTTGGGCTTGCGCGCGCCTTGTTTAGATTGCCGTGCATGATTGTTCTGGACGAGCCTAACGCAAATCTCGATTCTGCTGGGGAGCAGGCTCTCGTCGATGCGTTTGTCGAGCTTAAAAAACATAAACGTACAGTCGTGGTGGTCACGCACAAGATGAATATTTTATCTAGCGTCGACTACATCGTCGTGATGAAAGACGGCCAGATTCAATCTGCAGGCCCGCGCGATGAGGTGCTGTCGAAGATGATGGGACCCAAGGTTGTTCCGTCTGCTGAGCCTGCGCGCCAGAGGGCGTCAACGAATCAAGACGCTATCAGCGGATAGATCTGCCTCACTGCCGTTTTCTGAAAAAATGCATACCGGAAGGTAATACAATGTCCCTGTCTGGCGTAAGAAAGTTAATCACTGGATCTGGAGGCGTTGAAGAGGCCTCTGATGATTTCGGCTTGATGACGCGGTTGGGATATGGGGTCGTAGTCGTCTGCGTATTTGGTTTCTTCGCTTGGACAGGACTCGCGCGTCTCGACAGCGCCGTTATCGCACAAGGTTCTGTGACGTACGAGAGCCGGCGTAAGGTGGTGCAACATTTCGAGGGCGGCATCGTTCAGGACATCCTTATCAGGGAAGGCCAGAATGTTGAGGAGGGGGAGGTTCTGTTCCGGCTTGACGATACGCAATCGCGTGCAAATCTTGAGCTTGTAATGAACTCGCTCGACAGCCTTATTGCGCAGGAATCAAGACTCATCGCCGAACGTGACGATGCTGTTTCGATTGCGTTTCCCGAGGAATTAATCGCGCGGAAGTCTAGTCTTGTCGTCCAAAAAGTGATGCAGGATCAAACCGCGCAATTCCAGGAGAGGCGGTCTTCCATCACGGGCCAAATCAGCATCCTCGAAGGCCGTGTTCAGCAATATCAGAGCGAAATTAATGGACTGAGGGTTGAGCTGCAATCTGCTGAAAAGCAGCTGGCCTTCATCGACGATGAGCTCGTCGGCGTTCGCGATCTCGCCGACAAGGGGCTCGTGCCAAAGTCCCGTTGGTTAGCTCTGGAACGCGAGGCGGCGCGTCTTCAGGGAATCGTTGGTCGCAATGAGGCTGAGGCTGCAAAATCGCAAAATAGTATGAGCGAGATGCGGCTTCAAATTCAGCAGACGAAGCAAAAGCTGCGCGAAGAGGTGTCTGTATCGCTTCAGGATACGCGCCAGAAAATGAATGATGCACGCGAGCGCAAACGTGTTGCCGAAGACGTGCTGCGGCGCGTTGATATTGTCTCGCCGCGTGCCGGCCGGGTGCAAAATGTAAAGCTCGCAACCAAGGGGGCGGTTATCCGTTCCGGGGACGCAGTTGCTGAGGTCGTGCCGTTGGCGGATGAGTTGATCGTGGAGGCTCAGGTGTCCACCGTCGATATCGACAAGGTGCACGAAGGAATTGAGGCCGAGGTTCGGTTTACCAATTTCGTATCGCGCACAACGCCTGTGATTCTTGGTAAAGTTAGCTCTGTCTCTCGTGATCGCCTGATCGACGATTCCACGCGTCAGCCTTACTTTCTCGCCCAGATTTTAATCCGGGATACGAACATCCCAATGAGCTTGAAAGACGTGCTTTCGGCGGGCATGCAGGTCGAAGTCATTATTCCGACTGGCGAGCGTACCGTTCTGAGATACCTCGTGCAGCCGCTGGGCGATGCGTTCGCCAAAACTTTCCGCGAAAAATAGCGGGGGTCCGCGTTTCAAATAGCGGAATTGCAAAGATCAAGTTTTGTGGACGAGATGTGCAGGCGAGGGGCGAAAGCTCCTCGTTTTTTTGCAGGGACTTTGGGCTGCGCGCGCAAACTGTATTGACGTTTCGCACATGATTCCAGACTGAGCTAAGATCTTGAGCTTTACTATCTTGAGATTAGTTTGGAACGATCTTTTTAGTGATATTTTGAAATGTTATTTCCGGGTGTGTTTTTTGTGATTAAGTATCTGATATTATTTAATTTTTATGCGCATCGGCGTGCATTTCAGCGTTCTTTTCCATAAAAAGAGGCGCCTCTCATTGCAAAAATCACTTGCTTCACCTGTAAACGCGGCTATTCAGCTAAGCAGCAGGCTCTAAAAAAACTCACTGGTTTGTATAGCTTGCCTGCGTATGTTGTTTGCTGTACAACTTAACAGTCGGTGGCGAGTCGTGGTCGTTGCCGACTTTGGGGAATTGGAATGGTCTCAGACGCGCCTTCATTTGATTGCCCTTCTTGCAGTTTCTCTGCAAAAGGACGCGTGAGCTTCGCATTAGCTCATATCGGATATGGCGCGTCTTCAATGGCTTGCGCGAGCGCGATCCGGGCTGTTTTCCCCCAAAACACAAAAAGTTTCCGTGTCTCTGACCCGTAGCTGACACGGCAAGTCCTCGCAGTCTGTGCTTAAGGCTGTGTACGTTGTAACTAAAGCATAACCTTTCAACTTCGGCCCCCATAAAAACCGGGGTCTTTCTGGAGAGACTAAAATGGGCATT
>CANJPM010000002.1 GCA_947476075.1 Beijerinckiaceae bacterium | reverse complement strand
TACGATAATTCCATTTTGAGCAAGGTAATCCTCCGCTTCCGTTGCGGAGAGGCCTTGCTTTTGCGGGAAGTGGACAAGGATGAAATTGCCAACGCTCGGCGTCACGTCCAAGCCAAGGCTTGAAATGTTGGCGGTCAACCAAGCTAGCCATTTTTCATTATGTGCGGCGGATTCCTCAACGTGCGCGACATCATTGATGGCGGCTATTCCGGCGGCCATTGCCGGGCCACTGACGTTGAAGGGACCTCTGATTCGATTGAGCACGTTGCAAACATGAGCGGGCGCGTAAGCCCAGCCAATGCGCAAGCTCGCCAATCCGAAGATCTTTGAAAAGGTCCGGGTCATGACGACATTCTCGGCGCTGGAGACAAGCTCAGCGCCTGCAGAATAGTCGAAGGCGCGAACGTATTCGGCGTACGCGCCGTCAAGCACGAGCAAAATGTTCTGCGGGAGCGCCGCGTGCAGACGCTTCACCTCACTAAAGGGCAGATAGGTTCCGGTCGGGTTGTTTGGATTGGCGATGAAAACGATCCGCGTCTTTTTGGTGACGCACGCCAATATGTCGTCAACAGATGAGGTGTGATTTCTCTCCGGCGCTACAACCGGAACGCCGCCCGCCGCCAGAATGGCGATCTTGTAGATCAGAAAACCATGGGTGGTCAGAATGCCCTCGTCACCGGGTCCAATGTAGGCGGCGGCCAAAAGGAGAAGAATATCACCCGAACCATTTCCGCACACGATCCGTGCGTGGTCCAATCCAAAGCGTCCGCCGATGGCTTCGCGCAAAGCGCGGGCCGAACCATCCGGATACACTTCCAGCGACTTGGAGGCCAAACCGAACGCCTCGACAGCCGAACGGGGCGGCCCAAAGGGCGTCTCGTTGGAGGATAGTTTGAAGACTTTTGTGCCTCCTTTGGCGGTGCTTTTCCCGGGGACATAAGCTTCAATAGCCATAATGCCGGCTCGGGGCGACGGACGAGGCGTTGACATCGATTTCAGCTCCAGGCGGTTCTAATCGCGCGGTCGAGGGGAAAATTCGCCGGGCCCATGTTCTGCCCGTACGCGCCCTTTCTTACCAGCCCTTCCATCAGGAGCAAGGGAACGAATGCAAGGTCAACGTCAAGGCTTCGCCCGGGGAGCCCCCTGCGCCTTGACTCTCCTCTATTTCCGCACCTATAAAACGCACAAATCGTTCTTAAAATCGAACGTAGCTACGGGATTGAACTGGTGAGTACAGTCGTTCCGCCGCTTACAGCGGCTGGGGGTGAGGCCACTAATCCCAGCAGCAAGACAATAGTCTTCGCGGCGGACGCGCCGTTGCAGATGGAATGCGGGGTCATCTTAGCTCCTTTCACGATCGCCTACCAGACATATGGCGTCTTGAATGCAGAGCGCAGCAACGCCGTTCTCGTTTGTCACGCACTCACCGGTGATCAGCACGTCTCCAACACTCACCCTGTCACCGGCAAGCCCGGCTGGTGGGAAACCATGGTCGGCCCCGGTCGCCCCATCGACACCAATTCTTTTTTTGTTATTTGTTCAAACGTGTTGGGCGGGTGCATGGGCACAACCGGACCAGCCGCAGTGAATCCAGCGACCGGCAAGGCGTTTGGCCTCGAAATGCCAATCGTGACCATCAAGGACATGGTGCGTGCGCAGTCGATGCTGATCGACCATTTGGGTATTGATCAATTGTTTTGCGTCGCCGGAGGCTCTATGGGCGGAATGCAGGTCCTTCAATGGGCGGCTTCCTACCCGGACCGGATCTTTGCCGCGCTCCCAATCGCTACCGCCGCGCGGCACTCCTCTCAAAATATTGCGTTTCACGAAGTCGGTCGGCAAGCTGTCATGGCGGACCCTAATTGGCGGGGCGGCCGCTATCTCGAAGAAGGCACCAGGCCGGAAAAGGGCTTGGCTGTGGCCCGCATGGCGGCACACATAACTTATATGTCGGATGATTCTCTGCATCGAAAGTTTGGAAGAAAGCTGCAAGAGCGTTCAGCCCCCACTTTCTCGTTCGATGCGGATTTTCAGGTCGAAAGTTATCTACGCCATCAAGGGTCAACTTTTGTTGAGCGGTTTGACGCGAACTCATATCTTTATGTAACGCGAGCAATGGATTATTTCGATTTGGCCGCCGATTACGGGGGGCTGCTAGCCAAGGCGTTTCGATCAATTAAGACACGTTTTTGTGTTGTATCGTTCAATTCCGACTGGCTGTTTCCAACGACTGAGTCCCGGGCGATCGTTCACGCGCTGAATGCCGGCGGCGCGTCTGTGTCCTTTGTTGAAATAGACACGAACAAGGGACACGATGCTTTTCTTTTGGACATCCCCGATTTGATATCGACTACGCGGGGCTTCCTTGATTCGGCGGCTCGTGCGCGAGGCCTGAAAGTCGCGGACGCATCATGATCAACCTAGGGCCGGGCGCCCTTTCAGGAAAGAATCGCGCAGATCACCTTCTGATCGCAGAAATGGTGGAGCCAGGTTCGCGCGTGCTTGACGTTGGATGTGCAGATGGCGCTCTCTTGCGCCTGCTTGCGTCTTCACGTGGCGTCGATGCACGAGGTATCGAGATCTCCCAAGCGGGCGTGAACGATTGCGTCTCCAAAGGTCTGTCCGTGATCCAAGGCGATGCTGACACAGACCTCAATGACTATCCCGACGATTCTTTTGACTATGTGATCCTGTCTCAGACCTTGCAGGCCACTCAGCGTCCAAAAGTGGTTCTTGAAAACATGTTGCGCATCGGGCGACACGCTGTGGTGTCGTTCCCAAATTTTGGTCACTGGCGTATTCGGATGCAGCTTCTCTTATGGGGTCGGATGCCTGTGACGCCAGGCCTGTCCAGCCCTTGGTATGAAACGCAGAACATCCACTTCTGTACGATTCGTGATTTTGTCGAGCTGACCGAATCGTTAGGGGCGCACATAGAACGTGCTGTGGCCATCAACCAACTCGGAGCGCCCTTGCGTTTGAGCGCTCCGTGGTGGGTCTGGAACATGTTTGGCGAGCAGGCGGTATTTTTGCTCAGCAGACGCAAGTAGCCCCTATTTGGACTTCGCGCGCTCTATGGCCTGCGTGACCAGCTCGCGAGCCTGCGCCGCGGTGCCCCAACCAAGGACCTTCACCCACTTACCATCCTCCAGATCCTTGTAGTGTCTGAAGAAGTGCTCAATCTGTTCGAGGGTGATGGCGGGCAGATCGTCGTAATTTTGAACCTTGTCGTATCGACGCGTCAGTTTGCTTGACGGGACGGCGATAATCTTTTCATCCCCACCGGCCTCGTCCTCCATCAACAAGACGCCGACGACCCGGCAGCTCATGACGGCGCCGGGCACGACGGCTCTCGTGTTAGCCACGATCACGTCACAGGGATCTCCATCGGCCGATAACGTATGAGGGATGAAGCCATAATTACCCGGATATCGCATCGCGGTGTAGAGAAACCGATCAACGAAAAGCGCCCCGGCGGCTTTGTCCATTTCGTATTTGATTGGCTCTCCGCCAATTGGCACCTCCACGACGACATTGACGTCATGTGGGGGATTGGTTCCGATTGCGATTGCGTCCAGGCGCATAACAAACTCCATTGTGATGGACGAGCGATAGGACGCGCAATCAAAGCCCGCAAGCCCGACTTTGTTTCAATATCGTTGTGCTACTCGGGCGCAACTCCTCAACCGGGTAAATATCATAAGATTTGGTAAGAGAACGATATTGTCTACGCCTATAGCGCAGCGCCAAAATGTCGCCTCGACATCAATGTATCCGGTGAGGAAGCCGGACTGGAGCGGGCGAAGGGATTCGAACCCTCGACCCCAACCTTGGCAAGGTTGTGCTCTACCCCTGAGCTACACCCGCTTCTTGCGCTTTGTATGCGCGCCGGTTTTATGACGGAAACTCGCACCCGATGCAAGAGCCGAAATGATAACATTGTTGGGTCAAGTTGCTTCGCGTCGGGTTACGCCCCATCTCCATGGCGATATGGCCCCGTTCTGGTCGGCTGGGCCTCGATTTAACAATGTGTGGCGGGGTAAATCCATGGCTGTCCGAAGCCTAACTGGCTCCAACATGAGTCGCGTTTTCCAGACCTCCAATGGCTGGTTGATCACCAGCGCAGCCAGTTTCCAGATCGACGTCGTCGCCGAATCACAAAAACATCCGGTCTTGGTTTTTTCTGCTCTGCTGAGCCCCTTGCCCATGCAGAGACGGCGGCAAGCTTGGAAAAAGCAGTCGAAGCGGTTTCGAGAAAGGTCAAGCTTGTGATTTTTCGTATGGATGAAGCGCCTCAAATCGCAGCAGGGCTAGGCATCCAATCTTCCCCTGCGGTGACGTGCTTCATCGGTGGTCGTCCAGTCGACGGCTTTATGGGAGATCTGCCGGAGAGACAAATTTTTGCGCTCATCGAACGATTGATTGGGGAATTACCGTTTCCCAACGCGGCGATCGTAGCTGAGCAAGAGCCCTCAACGGTTGCAGCCGACGATGTCACCATCGCTGAATTGATGCTATTTTGGATAAGGTGCCAGATTATCAAGAGGTCTGCTTTCAGCTGGCTCTGGCGCTCAATGATTCAGGGCGACGCGAGAGCGCCGCAGATATTCTACTTGCTCTTATGCGCAGCGACAGGGCCTAGGGAGATGACGGCGCCCGGAAGTAATTGATCAGCTTTTTTGATCAGTGGGGGCACTTGGACCCTATGACAATTTCTTCTCGTCGGAAGCTATCCACGGTTCTTTTCTCATAAATCAACCCGGACGAGTGATGTCTATGAACGAGCCTTATTCAGATATCTCACAGCTACCATGCCAGATTCCTGTGTTTCCTCTCACAGGAGGGCTGGTTTTTCCGCGCGGTCAATTGCCGCTGAACATATTTGAACCGCGCTACCTATCGATGGTCGATGACGCATTGCGTTCCAATCGTTTGATCGGGATGATTCAACCTGAATCCAAAAATGGCCTGGAAGCATCAGCTTTGTACAAAGTGGGGTGCGTCACCCGGATCACGCACTTCAATGAAGTGGGAGACGGCCGATATTCGATCACTCTCACGGGAGTGGCCAGATACCGGCTCATTGATGAGATGCAGAGCACAGCTGCGTATCGCGTTTGCGTCGTATCGTATGATGAATTCAAACATGATTTGAATTTGCCACCAGAAAACGATGGCGTTGATAGACTGAGCTTTCTTCGAACGCTCCGAGCCTTTGCGACGGCCAATCGTTTGAAACTTGATTGGGAAGAAATAGAAAAAGCACCCAACGAAACGCTGGTCAACGCTCTGTCAATGATGAGTCCGTTTGGAGCAAGTGAGAAGCAAGCTTTGTTGGAGGCTGGGAGCCTAAAAGAGCGAACAGAGGTTCTCATCGCGATAACGGAAATTGAACTTGCGCGATCGGGACGAGCGACACGCTCGCTTCAATAGGTCCAGAAAAATGAGCAATGGATCCTCGGAATTCAAACCAAAACCCATACAAGGGCAGCTGGACCAAAGGCTTCTGGAAGTGCTGGTCTGTCCAGTATCGAAGGCGTCGCTTACCTACAACGAACTCACGAAAGAATTGTACTCCGCAAACGCCCGTCTTGCGTATCCGGTTCGCGATGGAATTCCGGTCATGATTATTGAAGAAGCTCGCCCGCTCACCGAATAGCGTGTTCGCGTCCAAATCTTTCAGGATACATCCCTGAAAAGCCAGTGGCTTCCTTCATGAGAAGCGCCTTGATGTGATCGCTGCTTTGAACTAACGACAGCCCTGTTTTCCTCGCCATGCGAAGTGCGCTCGCGTCCCAGGCAAAGATACGGTGCAACACGTCAAACGCAGAAGATGAGATCACGCTATCAAGGTTTCGGCGGCGGCCATACTCGACGAGCGGACTTATTGATCCGAAATCCAAGCCTAGACGAGCGCTCTCAATAATAATTTCGGATAATGCAGCCGCATCCCGCAAACCCAAGTTCAACCCTTGGCCAGCAAGCGGGTGTACGCGCCGAGCCGCGTCTCCAATGAAAACCAGCCGCTCTGCGTGGAAGCTGCGCACATGGCTATAGCCCAGCGCAAAAGACGCGATGTCGCCCTCCAAACGCAAACTGCCCAGACGATCCGCAGAATAGCGCTGTATCTCTGCTGTGAGCTCATTGATATCGCTACGGCGCAATCGCTCAGCGCGGTCTCTGGTTTCAGTCCACACAAGCGACGATCGGTTGCCGGTCAACGGCAAAGTCGCGAACGGACCTGCAGGATAAAAAATTTGGACTGCTGTGTCAGCGTGCGATTCCTCATGACGCAATGTAGCAACAATTGCCGATCTATCGTAACCCCATTCTACACACTGAACCTTTGCCAGCTCGCGCAGGCGAGACTGGGCGCCGTCAGCCGCGACGACGAGCCGAGCGCCAAGCGCCCCGCCATCTCGAAGCTCGATCTGCGCAAATGCGCCATTTGGTTTGTATCCGACGATTTCGCCTTCGATGAACCTGATATCGCGGCTCCGAGCTATATCGCGCAAGTGCGTCTCAAGCTCTGAGTGCCTGATAATCCAGGCTAGGGCCTCATCGTATTCAGCGCATTGAAATGTGAGATCGGGGACGATTGCTTCTACGCTCTCCTGAGCATCAGAGACCTCAATGCGCCGGACAGGGGCGGCGAAAGCGCTTTCTAAAGACCAAGCGCCCATGCTAGCGAGCATCTGCTTTGGTCCTATAGCTATGGCTGAGGTTCGTGGGCTATGCTTCCGTGATTCCAGTTTTGTATCGACCAGCGCGATTCTCAATGTGCCGCCGGACATATCGGCTAGCAGATTCGCCAGAGTGAGCCCCGCGGCTCCACCGCCGCAGACAACAACATCGAACTTCGTGAGCAATGGATCGTCCTCCGGACCATGTTCTGCCTAATGCTTCTTCATAAACCAGCTCGACGATGGACGCCGCCTTATTATCCACAGAATTGGGCTGCGTCCGCTTCCGGCTTATAATTTAGGCACCCTTTGGGAGGCAGGCTGACTAAACTTAAGGCAAATTAACATGAGGACAGGTGCAGGGATGCAAAGCGGGACGTTTTCCCCACATTCAGCTGCGTTAGTCGCCTGAAAAAAACTGGCACGGCCCTTGATTGCTAATAATCAGCGCGTGCCCGCTAGATTTGGCGGGGGCCGCACGAACCACTCATGGGAGACGTCGCGGGAGTGCCGCGGCCTAGCGGGGATGCAACAATGAAAATTGTAATGGCAATTATAAAGCCGTTCAAACTCGACGAGGTGCGTGACGCTCTCACTTCGGTCGGAGTTCACGGCCTGACGGTCACTGAGGTGAAGGGATACGGTAGGCAAAAGGGACATACCGAAATCTATCGTGGCGCTGAATACGCTGTCAGCTTTCTTCCAAAGTTGAAAATTGAAGTTGCGGTTTCGACAGAGTTGGCGGACGCCGTAGTAGAGGCGATCGTGTCGTCTGCCCGCACGGGCCAAATCGGCGATGGAAAGATTTTCGTGTCGTCGCTTGAGCGGGCGGTTCGCATTCGGACTGGCGAAAAAGATTCCGACGCTCTTTGACCGTTATTCCTCTTCTAGGAGTTAAACAATGAGATCGCTTGTGGACTGGAAAATGCGGCCAAGCAGCGCCTATGTGCTGGGCGCAATAACGCTTTTGGCGACTTCAGGTCAGGCAATGGCCGAAGCCGCAGCCCCTATCCCCAATAAAGGAGATACAGCCTGGCTTTTGGTTTCTACCCTTCTCGTGCTGATGATGTCGGTACCGGGACTGGCTTTATTCTATGGTGGCCTTGTCCGCTCCAAGAACATGCTCTCAGTGCTCACGCAGGTATTCATGATCGTGTCGCTGGTGGCGGTGATCTGGGTACTTTACGGCTACTCGCTGGCATTCACCAACGGCGGCAGCCTTAACGACTTCGTCGGCGGCTTCTCAAAGGCCTTCCTGATGGGAGTAACGCCTGAATCGAACGCCGCAACGTTCTCGAACGGCGTCGTCGTTCCAGAACTCGCGTATATGGCGTTTCAAGCCACGTTTGCATGCATTACGCCTGCGCTCATAGTTGGGGCGTTCGCGGAACGGGTCAAGTTCTCGGCGCTGATCCTGTTCGTGGCGCTGTGGGTGACTTTTGTTTACTTCCCCATCGCGCATATGGTTTGGTATTGGGGTGGACCGGACGCCATTGGCGATGCTGCTAAGGCTGTTGCGGCCGCTACTGACGAGGCGACCAAGAAAGTTGCTCAAGCGAAACTCGACGAAATCAAAGCTGACGCTGGTCTCATATTCCAGTGGGGCGCTCTTGATTTCGCCGGCGGAACCGTAGTCCATATCAACGCAGGCATAGCCGGCTTAGTGGGCTGCCTGATGATAGGGAAGCGGATCGGTTATCCTCGGGAAATGATGGCCCCACACTCGCTGACCATGACTATGATCGGCGCATCCTTACTTTGGGTCGGCTGGTTCGGCTTCAATGCTGGTTCAAATCTGGAAGCCAACGGCACTGCGGCTCTGGCCTTTGTGAACACCTTCGTAGCCACTGCTGCTGCTGCTCTCGCGTGGCTCTTTGCGGAATGGGGCGCGAAGGGCAAACCGTCGTTATTGGGCATGGTGTCTGGGGCTGTTGCAGGCCTTGTGGCAGTCACGCCAGCTTCTGGGTTTGCGGGTCCAATGGGTGCGTTGATGCTGGGCCTTGTGTCAGGCGTCGTCTGCTTCTTCTTTGTAGCAACAGTAAAAAACAAGCTTGGGTACGACGACACGCTTGACGTCTTTGGCATACATTGCGTCGGCGGCATCATAGGCGCCCTCGCGACTGGCATCTTAGTCAGTCAGAGCCTTGGAGGAACGGGTATAGCAGATTATGAGAGCAAACCTGGCGAACTCGCTATTGCCGCGTATGATTTTGGAAATGCCATAACCTCTCAGATCAAAGCCGTGCTTCTTACGCTGGTGTGGTCCGGTTTGGGGTCTGCCGTGATCTTTAAGGTTGTTGATCTGGTTGTTGGCCTCCGGGTTCCGCCTGACCATGAACGTGAGGGTCTTGACCTCGCTCAGCATGGTGAGCGCGCCTACAACCTCTAGTCGTCTTGGAACAGGTAGAACTTATCTGGCGGCGTCCTATGGGACGCCGCCTTCGTTTTGGACACTCGTCTTCGAAGGTTAATGAGCTATTAACTAGGGCAGCCTAAACTTAGGTTTCCTTGAAACACACCGCTCCGTCAATGGGGCGTTGGAATCAGCGCTGGTCCGCTAATGCGCACGACTAGTTTTTTCGCCTTTGATAGAATACCCGACACCGCCAAAATCTACGTCACCAATAGGTTGACGGAAGTGATCGGGGCGGGTCTCGTGATCGGCGTTCTAGCGGCTGCATTGTCGCTCGTAACATGGTCGGCTCAAGATCCTACCCTGAATTACGCTCACGACGGCGCTGTTAGAAATCTCCTTGGGGCGCCAGGCGCGCTTATGGGGGATCTCATCATGCAAATTTGGGGCATGAGCGCTTTGGCTCTGCTGACCCCAGTTGCCATTTGGGGATGGCACTTGATGGCTCATCACCGACTGGATCGGTTTGTCGGAAGAATTACGTTTCTTTTTTGTGGTTCTGCATGCACTGCTGCCCTAGCATCCTTACTCCCAGTCACGGCAAACTGGCCAATGCCGACTGGCCTGGGAGGAGTCGTAGGCGACGCCATGATTACGCTGCCGCGTATCCTGATAGACGGCGCTCATTTTGGGTCGCTTGTCTCAGCGCTTGTTTTTGCTGTCGGAGCAATCATCGCACTATCGGCTGCGGCGAGCCCCGTTGCGAGGAAGATATCGCCAGACGAAATTGAATCGCGAACAAGCAAGCATCGAAATCAAGTCACGCCAGAGAGCGCCGATGAGGTTAATGAGCCAGGAGTTGCACTGGTATCTCTTGGTGCAATAACGCATGCGGTTTTGAGCCTTAAGGCTAGACTTTTCAGGTACATTTCTAAGCCCGTATTTTTTTCAAAGGCGCGAAAGACAGATTCCACTATAAGTTACTCTCGCAAAGAACCAAGCTTTCCGGGTAGCGTCTCAATCTCTCAGCGGGCGACGGTGCAGGTTACATCTGATCATGTAAATGAAGCGCCATTGGATTTACGTAATGACAAGATAGTCATCGGCCCTACTCCTGGAAAGATTAAGCTCGGAGTTCGCGCCGCGAGGGAAGCGCAACCTTCGTTGCTTGAGGCGGATACTTTTGAACTGCCGCCCTTGGCCCTTCTTATGGAGCCAAAGCGAACAAATGCCGGAAAGCTTTCGGCCGAATCTCTTGAACAAAACGCACGTTTACTCGAAGGAGTGCTTGATGATTTCGGAGTGAAGGGGGAAATAGTAAATGTGCGCCCCGGTCCGGTTGTCACATTGTACGAGTTGGAGCCGGCTCCCGGAATTAAATCATCCCGTGTTATCGGACTCGCTGACGACATCGCTCGCTCAATGTCTGCTATCTCGGCGCGCGTGGCGGTGGTCCAGGGTCGCAATGCAATTGGCATCGAGCTTCCCAATCAGCTTCGAGAGACTGTCTTCTTGCGGGAACTAATTGCATCGCAGGACTTTGAGGCAAGTAAATACAAGCTTGCTATCGCTCTTGGAAAGACAATAGGCGGTGAGCCAGTGATTGTCGACTTGACGCGTATGCCGCACTTGTTAGTTGCTGGTACAACTGGATCAGGTAAATCCGTCGCTATCAACACATTCATTCTTTCACTTTTGTATCGCCTCAAGCCTGAAGAATGCAGGCTGATCATGGTCGATCCGAAAATGCTCGAGCTCTCTGTTTACGACGGCATTCCCCATCTTTTGACCCCGGTCGTTACAGATTCAAAGAAGGCGGTTGTTGCCATGAAATGGGCCGTCCGGGAGATGGAGGACCGGTACAAAAAAATGTCGAAGCTCGGCGTTCGTAACATTGACGGCTTCAATGCCCGTATTGTTGAAGCTAGAAGCAAGGGGCAATCTATTTCTCGCACTGTCCAGACAGGCTTTGATCGCCAGACCGGCGAGGCGATTTACGAGCGGGAAGATATGGATATGTCGCCGCTGCCCTATATCGTAGTTATCGTCGACGAAATGGCCGATCTTATGATGGTCGCAGGTAAGGATATTGAGGGTGCCATCCAAAGGCTTGCACAAATGGCAAGAGCTGCGGGCATCCACCTGATCATGGCGACCCAGAGGCCTTCCGTCGATGTGATAACCGGCACAATCAAGGCTAATTTTCCGACTCGTGTTTCATTTCAGGTCACCTCAAAAATCGATAGCCGCACGATCTTGGGCGAGCAAGGAGCGGAGCAGTTACTTGGCCAAGGTGATATGCTTTACATGGCAGGGGGAGGGAGAATTGCTCGCGTACACGGTCCGTTTGTGTCCGATGATGAAGTAGAGAAAATCGTTGCTCACTTGAAGACGCAGGGTCAGCCAGACTACCTCGACGCTATCACGATTGAGGACGAGGTTGATTCTGAAGAGGTGACGCCTGCGGTTGCAGCCTTTGGCGACGAATCGGCAGAGCTTTACGACAAAGCCGTCGCTATCGTCCTCAGAGATGGAAAATGCTCGACCAGCTACATCCAGCGTCGTCTGTCTGTTGGCTACAACAAGGCTGCTTCGCTTGTCGAGAGAATGGAGGAGGAGGGAGTTGTGGGACCGTCCAACCACGCCGGTAAGCGCGAAATTCTGGTTGGCGGCGGGATCGACAGGGGAGCTTTTGGACTTCCCGGGGACTAGGTTTTCGTCCAACCCTCGCCACATAGAGTTTATATGACGCATTGTCACATTCGCAGGAAAGCACATCATGACCATGTGGGCCGCGCCGCTGCTTCTGGTACAGACGGCCGTGCTCTCGGCGGCATTATGCATATGCGCCTTGGCTCAAGGCGCCCCGATGCAGCTTGGGCAAAAACCACCGCCTGCTAGCACTACTTCCAGGTCCGCCCCAGCCGCGGCTCAAATTGAGTCAGATCCAGCGATTATCATCAAGCGAGCAAATTCCTATTTCAACGGCATGAACACGTTGGTCGCCGACTTCACGCAGTCTGGCTCAGATGGTCGCAGCGTAGCCGGAAAACTTTATGTGCAGAGGCCAGGAAAGCTCCGGTTTGAGTACGCGCAGCCCTCGCCGCTGGAAATCATCGCAGATGGCACTAGCGTGGCGATCAAAAACCGCAAACTCAATACTCAAGACGTGTACTTTATCAGTCAGACTCCGCTGAAATTTCTCTTGAAAGGTAATCTCGATTTAGCGAAAGACGTTCGCGTGCTGGGGGTTGCTGCAGATCAGGAGCAAACTTCGATCCGGGTCGAGGACAAGACGACCCTTGGAGGGGCTTCGCGGATAACGCTCATCTTCAACACCAGCGACTTTTCGCTGGCGCGGTGGGTTGTCACGGATCCCCAAGGTAACGATACGCGCGTTCAGCTATCGAATCTTGATCTTCGCCAGCGGCTGGAAAAATCGCTTTTCGTGATCAGCACCGAGCGTTTTGATAATCCATAGCTCTACCTTGCCTAAGTGGATTGCGCGTGGCACGCCTCTTCGAATGGCTGGAGGCTGACCGTGGCGATTCGTCTTGTGACTTGGAATATCAACTCTGTAAGGCTGCGCATCAGCTCAGTTG
The DNA here is from genome assembly GCA_947476075.1 of Beijerinckiaceae bacterium. Taxonomy (GTDB): domain Bacteria; phylum Pseudomonadota; class Alphaproteobacteria; order Rhizobiales; family Beijerinckiaceae; genus Terripilifer. The sequence goes on along the minus strand of CANJPM010000002.1, from coordinate 56,004 downwards.
AGCGCCTCATCAAAATGTATTCCCCAGATGTGCTGTGCCTGCAGGAGATCAAATGCAGGGAAGCTGAATTTCCATCGTCAGCGCTGGCTGATCTTGGATACAAGCACTTCGCGATCAATGCGCAAAAAGGCTATCATGGCGTTGCGATCATTTCTCGTCTGCCACTGACAAACATTCTGAAGAAAAATTTCTGTGAAATGGGGGATGCTCGCCATGTGAGCGCGGACGTTGAGGTGGAGGGCGCCGATAAATTCCCAATCCGGATCCATAATTTTTATGTCCCGGCCGGGGGCGACGTGCCCGACGTTGAGCTGAACCCGAAGTTTGGACACAAACTCAATTTTCTTCGAGAAATGGCTCTTTGGTTTGAGAGCGACGGAGTCGCGCGAAACAACGCTATTCTTGTAGGCGATCTGAATGTTGCTCCATTGGTGAATGACGTTTGGAGCCACAAGTCGCTCCTCTCCGTTGTCAGTCACACCCCTGTAGAAGTGCAGAGTTTATCGCATGCGCTCGCATGCGGTCCGTGGCTCGACGCTATTCGCCACGTCAAACCAGAACCAGAGCGGGTCTACACGTGGTGGAGCTATCGCTCTCCAAATTGGCTACTCGCTAATAAGGGACGGCGGCTCGATCATATCTGGCTGAGTGAACCCCTAACGCATTTGCTAGCGGACGTGACCATCGTTCAAGAAACGCGCGGCTGGGAACGTCCGTCTGATCATGTGCCCGTCATCGTGGATCTAAATTGAGTGGGATCCACTATGCCATGAGCTTCAAGTCACCGATGAATGCGGCCAAACGGTCGGAGACTTGAAGCCGCAAGCGCTCTGCGGAAGAAGGGTATTCCTGCAGGACGCGCTTGAACGATCCTCTCGAAATTCGAAGGACTGAGGTAGCTTCAGTCGCAATTGCGGTGACAGCGCGTTCGGTGTCCGAAATCAGGGAGAGCTCGCCCAGAAGAACACCGTGACCAGCAACAAAAACTACCACCGCAAAGGACTCATCCTGATAGAGCGTAATCTGACCTGACGTGATCACATACCCACCATCTGATCGCTCGCCTTGTTGGAAGACGATATCTCCAACGTCAAATCTCAGCTCTTCCGAAGCAAGAAATAAAAGTTTGAGGGCTTCCAGTTCGAGCTTAGCAAAAAATTCAATACTATAAAAAAAATCGAGCTTAATATCAGACGCCATTATGGTCCTCATTACTGCGCTAGGGGAGCAATTTATATCCCCCAGCCTCCGTCAACAAAATTTGTGCGTTAGCTGGATCTTGTTCAATTTTCTGTCGCAACCGATAAATGTGCGTTTCCAAAGTGTGCGTTGTGACACTGGAATTGTAGCCCCATAATTCTCTAAGCAGCACCTCACGCGTCACAACGGCGGTGTTGGCTCGATATAGGAACTTCAATATCGCCGCCTCTTTCTCCGTGAGGCGCTGTTTTGCTCCAACAGGACGCAACAAGTGCTTCGAGCCGGGCTTGAATATGTATTCGCCAATTCGCAGCGCGGCGTCTTCACTGACGTCATAATTACGAAGATGAGCTCTAATGCGAGCCAGCAGAACCGCAAAACGAAATGGCTTCAATACATAATCATTTGCCCCCAATTCCAGGCAACTGACTGCGTCGGCGTCCGAGGAATGTGCGGTCAGGATAATAATCGGACTACGATAGCCATCTTTTCGCATGACCTGAACCGCGTCTCGACCATCCATGTCTGGAAGACCCACATCCATGATGACGAGGTCCGGCAAATGATCCTTCACCCAGACCAGCGCTTCGGACGCCGTCGATGCTTGTGAAACTTCAAACTCGGCGTGTAATGCTACTTGATCCGCAAGGGACCTTCTGAGATCAATGTCGTCATCGGTAATTAATATTCTACGACGCACTTGCATGTTGTTTCCCGGAACTTCATCATTCACTACGGCGCGTATGAAAAGTTGAAATCCAAAGCAGCTCACTAGATAGCGCGAAAAGGGCAATGCAATCAAACAACGTGAAGATTCTATGTTTTTAACGTACGCAAGCTCCAAGACCGCGTCGATCAAAAAGAGCCGTAAGTATCGCAGCCTGAGAGTAGTGCGCCCAACGCCTGGATCAACGCCGTCGCGCGGATTTATAAAGTTGGGATCAGCGTCAATTGCCTGTGTCTTGGGTCCCGCAGGCGCTGTCTGGAGGAAAAAAGAAGGCGATTATGCAACGCCACGGGGCGCATTTTTCCTTCTTTTTGGCCGTTACCGAGCGGATCGTCTTTCAAAACCTGTCTCTCTTGAGAAACTGGCGCCAATACGGCAGACGGACATCTGGTGCGATGACCTGTCGAGCTTTCGTTACAACCAGCCAGGGACAGCTCCAGTAAGGTATCGCCACGAACGCCTTTGGCGCGTCGCCGCCGTCTACGACATTACACTCATGCTTGACTACAACCTGCGGCCGAGACGACTGGGTCGGGGAAGCGCTATTTTTTTGCACCTGACGGAGGATTACCAGCCGACAGCCGGGTGCATCGCTATCAAGCTCAACGATATGAGAAGAGTTCTAAGTCAAATATCCAGAGCAGCGATAGTGAAGATCTAGGCTTCAGCGATTCCCAAATAATGCGCTTCCAACACGCACGGTAGTCGCTCCCAACTGAATGGCGAGCTTGTAATCCGAGCTCATCCCCATCGACAGCTGCTTAAGATTATTTCTCTTGGCGATCTGGGCCAGCAATGCAAAATGTGGGGACACATGACCCGATACGGGCGGAATACACATCAGCCCTCGCACATCGAGACGGTAATCATCCCGGCAAAGCGTGATGAAGCTGTCTACCTCTTCAGGGGACACGCCGGCCTTTTGCAACTCGCCACCGGTATTGACCTGAACATAGAAGGTCAGATGACGACCGCTCCGAGGCAGCTCCTTGGCTAAGGACTCAGCTAGTGACGGCCGGTCTAGAGTTTCAATGACGTCAAAGAGCGCCACCGCGGCCGCAGTCTTGTTCGTTTGCAGGGGCCCAATCAGGTGAAGTTCAAGATCAGGATACTTGTTTTTCAGTTCTGGCCATTTGGCCGCTGCTTCCTGCACTCTGTTTTCACCAAACAAGCGATGCCCGGCCAGGATCAACGGCTCAAGCCTTGTAGCGTCCTGCTGTTTTGAAGCTATAGTGAGCCGCACCGAGTTGGGCGCACGGCTAAACTCGCGCTCTGCTTGGCTGATAGAAGTGAGCAACGTGCGTAAAGCTGCGGTATCGTCAGACACAATGCTTAACTCCTCCTGAGGATTTGAAAATGGCAGAGTCAAAATGGCGCTGTCCTCTATGAGGGGTTATCTGGCGTCGTCGCTCATTCGTGAGCGTTGACCGATCTGGTGAATAATGCTCATTGCGGCTCAACTTTCAACATTTCTGATGTAACGGATCCACGCATGTTTTCGGACAGGTACAACCCTCGTGACGTAGAGTCTAAATGGCAAAAGATCTGGGATGACAACCAGATCTTTGAAACCAAGAACGATGACCCGCGTCCGAAATACTATGTCCTTGAGATGTTTCCTTACCCCTCGGGCCGCATTCACATGGGGCATGTGAGAAACTACGCCATGGGGGATGTGGTCGCACGTTTCAAAAGAGCGTGCGGGATGAATGTCTTGCATCCTATGGGATGGGACGCGTTTGGGATGCCCGCAGAAAACGCAGCGATTCAAAACAACGTCCATCCGGCCGCATGGACGCATGACAACATAGCGTCAATGCGGACCCAGTTGAAGTCGATCGGCCTGTCGCTGGACTGGTCACGCGAAATCGCGACCTGTGATCCGTCCTACTACAAGCATCAGCAAAAGATGTTTCTGGATTTCTACAGCGCTGGCCTCGTCATCAGAAAAAAGGCCAAGGTTAATTGGGACCCGGTCGATCAAACGGTGCTCGCAAACGAGCAGGTGATAGACGGAAAGGGCTGGAGATCTGGGGCAGTCGTTGAGCAACGAGAGCTAACTCAATGGTTCTTCAATATAACAAGCTTTGCGGAAGAATTACTTGAGTCGCTGAATACACTCCCCCGTTGGCCGGAAAAAGTTCGCTTGATGCAGAGGAATTGGATCGGGCGCTCCGAAGGCGTACTAATCCGCTTCGAGATAAATAGCAAAAACCCGCCTGCAGGTTTTTCCGAAATCGAAGTCTTCACAACGCGTCCCGATACACTCTTTGGCGCCAAATTCCTCGCGTTGTCACCGGATCATCCGATCGCCCTGACACTGGCGACCAGCGATTTAGGGCTGTCTGCATTCCTCGACGAAAGCCGGATGAACGGAACTTCAATGGCTGCGATGGAGACCGCTGAAAAGAAGGGGTGGGACACCAAGCTTACAGTGGCTCATCCTTTTATCCCCGGGCAAAGCGTACCCGTGTATATCGCCAATTTCGTGCTTATGGAATATGGCAGTGGAGCCGTGTTCGGCTGTCCTGCGCACGATCAAAGAGATTTGGACTTCGCAAATAAATATGACCTCGGAAACACACCGGTTGTACGCCCGTCGTCACAAGATCCGGAAACTTTCGTTATCACCACGACCGCTTACGAAGAAGATGGTGTTTTATTCAACTCCGGCTTTTTGAATGGCCTTTCAACGAGCGAGGCCGCCAAGCGTGCTATCGACGCTCTTGAACAAGGCGATTTGAATGGCGCCGCACGAGGCAAGCGACAGGTAAACTTCCGGCTGCGCGATTGGGGTATTTCTCGGCAAAGGTATTGGGGGTGCCCTATTCCCATCATCCATTGCGAGGCCTGCGGCAGCGTACCCGCGCCCGCGGATGAATTGCCAATCGAATTGCCTGCCGACGTCACTTTTGATCGCTTGGGCAACCCACTTGAAAGACACCCCACCTGGAAGTTCGTCGCGTGCCCGAGATGCGGCAAGAACGCCCGGCGTGAAACTGACACGATGGATACGTTCGTCGATTCCTCATGGTATTTTGCGCGCTTCACTGACCCAACCATAGCCGATGCGCCCACAAATCGGACCGTTGTGGATTCATGGTTGCCGGTGGATCAATATATCGGTGGAATTGAACACGCCGTACTCCACCTGCTTTACTCTCGGTTTTTTACACGCGCCATGAAGGCGACTGGTCACGTCAGCGTTTCTGAACCCTTCGCCGGTTTGTTTACGCAGGGCATGGTTGTTCATGAAACGTATAAGGGTCCAGATGGATCATGGGTACTGCCTCAAGACGTTTGCCTAGATGGCATCGGCAGCAGCAGGCGCGCGACCCTCAAATCAGACGGATCCCATGTAACAATTGGCGGCATTGAAAAAATGTCGAAATCCAAAAAGAACGTCGTTGATCCTGACGAGATCATCCAAGATTACGGCGCCGACACGGCGCGTCTTTTTATGTTGTCGGATTCTCCGCCCGACCGAGACGTCATTTGGAGTCATGAAGGCGTTCAGGGAGCCGGCCGATTCAGCCAGCAATTGTGGAGACTGGTGGGAAATCTGGTCAACGTTTGTGCGCCGTTGGACTCCGATCCCGGAAGCGTAGAGCAATCTTCAGCTCTGGTGATCAGAAGATTGGTCCATCGTGCTCTTTTACGAGTTCAGGACCACTACGAAAAACTTCGTTTCAACACCGCTATCGCGGAAATCCGCAAGCTGACGAACGCATTGAACGCCACGCTTGGCGAAATGGAGAACACACCAAGTGCGGATGAGGCGCTTGCGCTGCGCGAAGCAGCTGATGTCCTCGTTGTGATGTTCAGCCCCGTCATGCCGCATCTGGCGGAGGAATGCTGGTCGCGTTTGGGGCATAAGGATTTGCTTTCGGACGCCGCGTGGCCGGCGGTCATCGACACTCTCGCTCAGGAAGATACAATCGTCATCCCTGTTCAGATCAACGGAAAAAAGCGCGCGGAAATTTCCGTTCCCCGAGATATTGATAATGAGTCTTTAGAGAGACTGGCGCTGAAGTTGGAGCCCGTTGAAAAAGCACTGGAAAACCGTAGCCCGAAAAAGGTGATCATCGTTCCGCAAAGGATTGTGAATGTCGTCGTTTAAAGACAATATATTTCGTATTCGTCTTGCGTTTGCAATGGCAAGCGTCCTTGTAACGGCTGGTTGTTTTCAACCCATGCTCGCCGGACCTTCGGGGGGCGCTCTGGTTGAGGAGCTTCGTTCTATCAAGGTACAACCCATCAACGACCGCATCGGACATTATTTAGGGAATGAACTATCATTCGCTCTTAATGGGTCTGGTTCCGATGTTCAAGAAAAGTACAAGCTCTTCATCACACTCTCCCAAAAAGTCCAGACGCCGATCATTGATACCGTAAGTGGGCGCGCTTCTGCGGCTAACGTTCTTATAGATGCTGAATATCGATTGGTAGAATCTGGAACTAATCGGCAAATTGCTACGGGCTCTGGGTTTTCCATGGCGAGTTATGATCGGACTGCGCAGCGTTTTGCAAACCTTAGGGCTGCAAGAGATGCGGAGATCAGTTCGGCACGAGCGCTGGCGGAACAGATCAGGGTTCGTCTTGCAGTAGATATGACCCGTCGGCATTAAACCGTGGCGGAAATCAAGAGCGGCGATGTCGCACGTTTTTTAAGAAACCTGCCAAGTTCCTACTTCGCTTTTCTCATTTGCGGCAGCGATTCAGGTCTGGTTGCTGAGCGCACAAGACATATCGTCCGCGCGCTTGCAGGGCTCGATGACGATCCGTTTCGGGTTGTCCGTCTAGATGGAGACGCGCTGGCTCAGGATAGCAAGCTTCTCGCCGATGAAGCTCTCACCATTGGCCTCTTTGGTGGAGATCGGATTCTTTGGATCTCTGCAGGATCCAAGAGTTTCGTACCTAGTTTGGAATCGCTCCTCTCTTTGCAACCAATGGGCTGCAAGGTGATTATTGAAGCTGGCACGCTAAAAAATGATTCCGCGCTAAAGCGCGTTTGCCTGAAGTCTCAGAATGTTGCGGTTCTCGAGTGTTGGCCGGATGGACCGCGAGAAATAGCAAATCTGGTAGAAGAAGAGATGTCCTCCGCTGGTTTATCTATTTCGGCGGAGGCGCGTGATTTGTTGTCCAGTCTACTAGGCGGGGACCACCTCTTGTCCCGCGGCGAGATCGATAAAATCAAATCCTACGCTCATGGTCAGTGCGCGGTCAGCGAAAGTGACATATTGGCCGTCGTCGCTGACGCCAGCAGCACAAGCTTTGATCAGGCAATAGGCGCTGCTTTTGATGGTGATCGCATCGGCGTATTGGACCTCACCAAAAAAGTCGTTGTTGATTTCGACCCTGCCGCTCTCTTGAGTCTTGCCTTGGCGCACGCGATATTGCTTCATTCTTTAAGACTTGAAATAGAGGGTGGCAGATCCGTCGAGGACGCGATCCACCGCAGCCCAAGGGTTTTTGGGAAAAAAAAGTCGGTCATTGCGCTTCAACTGAAAATTTGGGACGCAACCGCGCTATTGAACCAGTCTGCTAAACTTTCTGAGGCTGTGCGTCTATCAAGACGAGAGCCTAAATTATCAGATGAAATTGCTATCCGTTCATTGCTGAGTATAGCGCATAGCGCGCCACGCCAAAAAAACAGCTAGGAGATATGCTTGAGATTGGCAAGGATATGCTCCAGTTGCTCCATGCTCTCATAACCGACAATGACGCGCCCGCGTTCATTCTTATATTCGATCGACACTAAAAAACCTGTCGCTTCGCAAAGGTCGCGCTCCAACATCGCGATGTTTGGATCTTTTTGACGTTTAGTGACCGTGGGTTTCGTAACAGCAGGGTCGATACCAGCGTGCTCATCGCGTGCTAGCCGCTCGATATCGCGAACGCTCAATCCTTTATTAACCACCATCTGAGCCATGGCATCAGAATCTTTGGTTGTGAGAAGAGCACGAGCATGTCCAGCGCTTATTAATCCTGTTTCCAGCAAACCACGAGTTGCGTCCGAGAGCTTCAGAAGTCTCAGCATATTGGTGACGTGGCTGCGACTTTTACCAACAATCTTTGAAAGATCAGCCTGCGTATAGGCGAACTCGCTCAGAAGCTGCTGATATCCAAGAGCTTCTTCAATAGGATTAAGATCGGCTCTCTGGACATTTTCAATTATCGCCAGCTCGAGCGTTTCTTTATCTGTCGCCTCAATTGTAACGACCGGCACTTCATGCAGGCCAGCGCGTTGGGCAGCACGCCACCTGCGCTCACCTGCTATGATTTCGTAAAACTCTCCATCAGATGACGTCTTACGGGCTAAAATTGGTTGAATAATACCCTTCTCGCGAACTGAATCGACAAGATCTGAAAGATCAGCTTCCACAAACGTCCGGCGGGGATTACGGGGGTTCGGGCGCAAGAACACGGTAGGAACCTGCCTCAGTCCCCGATCCGAATCACCCGTTGCGGTAGCGGACGGCAATTCGCCTAATAATGCGGCTAGGCCACGACCAAGCCTGGGTCTTATCTCATCAGCCATGCTATCGACACCTTCATGCGGCCTTAAGCCGCCTTTCACGCTGGATCAATTCAGACGCAAGCTTCAGATACGCTTGGCTACCGCTGCACTTGAGATCATATAGCAGAACGGGTTTGCCATGGGATGGCGCTTCAGAGACACGGACGTTCCTGGGAATAATTGTATCGTAGACTTGATCCCCCATGAACTGACGCACATCAGCAGCCACTTGCGTGGCCAGATTGTTGCGAGGGTCATACATCGTAAGAACGACGCCATGGATTGTCAGTTCGGGATTAAGCGTCCGCTTGACGTGCTCGATAGTCGAAAGCAATTGGGAAAGCCCCTCCAGAGCGAAGAATTCACACTGAAGGGGCACCAGGACGCTATTCGAAGCTGCAAGGGCATTGATCGTCAGGAGATTCAAGGACGGCGGACAATCGAATAAAACATATGTAAACGGATCCGACTCGAGTCGGGGCTCTTTGCCTAGAATTTCTATAGCCTTCTTCATCCTGAAAGTGCGATCACCTTCGGAGGCTATTTCCAACTCTACGCCAAGCAAATCCAGCGTAGACGGTGCTACGAACAGTCGAGGAACCGCCGTGGGGCGCGCCACATCGTAAAGTCCAGCTTCCTGACGCAGCACATGATATGTTGAAATAGTTCGGTTTCGCCTGTCAATTCCAAGGCCGGTAGACGCATTGCCTTGAGGATCAAGGTCTACAATAAGCACCTTCTCGCCGATTGCCGCGAGGGCCGTCCCCAAATTAATCGCCGTGGTCGTTTTGCCAACGCCACCCTTTTGATTAGCTAGCACGATTACACGCATCGGATTTCGCTCAGGCAATGGTTAAGTCCTCGAGTGACTGGCGGATGCTGCAGATCGCACCAATATGATCCCGGCAGCGGGATCCGTTCGACTCTGAACGACATCAAATTCGAACGTACAGGTCGACTGGGCCACGGTCAATTCGGACTGGAAATCCTGCCCCTTTAGAAACACGCCCGTAGCTCCGGCAGAGATATGACGCGCAGACAGATTTATCAATTTGTCCAGAGACGCGAGTGCCCTTGCCGTTACTAGATCCGGTGTTGGGAGCTTAGGCGCCACCTCTTCAATTCTTCCGCAATGAACAATGGCTGGGGCGTCCGTCTCACGGATAACCTCGCGAAGAAAAGCGCATTTGCGATTATCAGATTCTATCAGATGAACAATTGCGCCTTGTCGGCTTCGCATCTCTATCGCGAGAATCAGCCCGGGAAATCCAGCGCCTGAACCAAGATCGACGATGCTCTGCGAATCTTGCATCAGCGGCCGTAGCTGAAGGCTATCGGCAAAATGACGCGACCAAACGAGATGAAGCGTATTTGGCGCCACCAGATTCTTAATCTTGGACCATTTCAGGAGGAGATTGTGATAAATTTCAAGTCGTTCAAATGTTTCACGTGAAACCGGAGTAGCTTCACTAAATCGAAGCCAAGCTTGATCTGGTATCATGTGTGCGCTTCAATAATCATTGATTTTTCGAAGCCTTGTGAATTTTTACGTAAAAACGCGGCCAAAATAGAAATTGCTGCGGGCGTCACCCCCTCAATCCGTGCCGCCTGACCCAAACTTCTTGGCCTGACCTGGCACAAACGAGCTCGCACTTCATTTGACAGACCCGGAACGTCATTGAACTGAAAACTCATGGGCAGCTCCATTTCTTCTTGTGCATGAAGCTTGGCTATCTCAGACTTTTGACGATCCAGATAAACATCATATTTGGCATCGTTCTCTAGACGGGCCCGAACATGTGCCGGTATCGATTGAAGATCGGGGAACGCAACCAAAATCGAATTGAAATCCGTCTCAGGGCGCGAAAGAAGATTATACAAGCTCCGAGACTGGCCATCTCTATTGAGATGAAGACCTAGCTTATCCGCTTGTGAAGCTGTCACGAAAGTTCGTTTCATAACCGATTCGGCTTCACTGAACTGGGTCTTCAGGGCTCCGAAAGATCTGGCGCGCTCTGGACCGACGCAGCCGACGTTAAGGCCTATCTCGGTCAGGCGAAAATCGGCATTGTCCGCCCTCAAGCTCAGCCTGTATTCTGCTCGAGACGTGAACATCCGATAGGGCTCAGTTATACCCTTAGTAACGAGGTCATCCACCATCACCCCTATATAAGACGAGCTCCGGGAAAGCGTAAGCTGAGGGGTTCCCGCGGCGCGAAGGGCTGCGTTGACGCCAGCTAAGAGGCCCTGAGCAGCAGCCTCTTCATATCCTGTCGTTCCATTGATTTGCCCAGCGAGAAAAAGACCAGCCAATCTCTTGGTCTCAAGAGTAGGCCATAATTCACGCGGATCAATGTAATCGTATTCGATTGCGTATCCGTACACGAGCACCGAAACTCTAGATAACCCAACAATCGTCTGCAGAAACTCCAACTGCACGTCGGTTGGTAGCGATGTCGAGATGCCATTTGGGTAAATACTATGGTTATCAAGCCCTTCTGGCTCCAAAAAGACTTGATGTCGGTCCCTATCCGCAAACCGACTGATCTTGTCTTCGATTGAAGGGCAATAACGAGGCCCCCGACCTGATATAGAGCCAGAATACATGGCAGACTGATGCAAGTTATCTCGAATGATCTTATGCGTATTCGAATTCGTCCAAGCAATATGACAAGGAACCTGAGGCACCTTGATAGACTGCGTTAAACTGGAAAAAGGCTCAGGCGTCTCATCGCCATGCTGAACGTCCAGCTGATCCCAATCGATCGAGCGGGAATCAAGACGCGCGGGCGTCCCTGTTTTTAATCTCCCTAGCTTGAACCCAAGACATTCAAACGATCGTGACAGGGCGTTGCTTTGCTGGTCCCCCACTCGACCGCCCGGTTTTTGCTCCCTACCACGGTGCATGACACCTCGCAAAAAGGTCCCGGTTGTGATCACCGCAGCGGCGCAAACGAACGATCGTCCATCAGCTAAGACTAAACCTGAGAGACCGCCGGCATTCCAAGTTATATCTTGGACCTCGCCCTCAATCACGTCGAGCCCGACTACTAGCGATATGGATTCACGCATGTTTCGCCGATAAAGAGAGCGATCAGCTTGAGCGCGGGGCCCTCGGACGGCCGGCCCTTTCGATCGATTGAGGACTCGAAATTGTATCCCGGAGGCGTCGGCGACGCGCCCCATCAAGCCATCCAATGCGTCGATCTCACGAACCAAGTGGCCTTTTCCGATACCGCCTATTGCGGGATTGCACGACATAACCCCGATGGTGTCCGCCGAATGGGTGATCAAGGCAGTCGTAGCGCCAGTACGAGCGGCTGCCGCTGCAGCCTCGCAACCAGCATGTCCGCCGCCAACCACGATAACGTCATAACGCGCAATATTAGGCATTTCGTATCCGACTCATTGTTTCACGTGAAACATTTATTTACCAAGACAGAAGCGATAAAAGACCTCGTCGAGCACATCTTCCGTCCCCGTATTCTCGACCAAAGCGCTAAGACACCTCGTTCCCAACGCGAGATCCTCTGCACAAAGCTCAAAAGCTCCTGATGTAGCATTCGAATTTGCGCTTTGAAGATGAGAAAGCAGCTCCGAAGCTACGTATGATTGGCGCTGACGAATAACGGGAGCGCTTTCATTGCGGTTAAAGAAGACCTCAGCCTCAGTTCGAATGATCTCAAGGAGCTCATCGATTCCCTCTCCGGTCACGGCCGAAATAGCCAAACCGGGATACTGCGTGGGATAAATATCCTTCTTACCCCTAACCCGCACCAATTTCGCTTCCGAATCTATCCTGAAGTCAGGCTCAATTACATTCTCATCGTTTGAGAGAAGTAGAATCAAGTTCGCTTCGCGAGCTCGGCGGAAAGATTTTTCCAAACCCATTTTTTCAACTGGATCTTCAGTGTCCCGGATCCCGGCAGTATCAACAAGCACAATCCGCATCCCACCCAATTGGAGCACAACTTCAATCAAATCACGCGTAGTGCCTGCAAATTCTGAGGTAATTGCTACATCTTTCTGAACAAGGCAATTAAGCAGCGTGGATTTTCCAGCGTTTGGAGGCCCAGCTATCAAGACAACAAAGCCGCCACTAATGACTTCTTGACGGCGCGACCGATCGATGGCGGCAGCAACCTTGGCAGTTACAATTTCGATCCGTTGGACGACTTCATTGTAAATATCTAAAGGGACGTCCGCTTCGCTGCTGAAATCAAGGCTGGCTTCGATCAACGCCCTTACACCAAGCAGCTCTTGGCGCCACATATCAGCAGCGCTTCCTAACTTGCCTTGCAATCGGTGCAATGCTTCTCGGCGCTGAAACTGAGTATCGGCGTCCAACAAATCGGCTAGACCCTCGATAGAATCTAGATCCATCTTACCATTATGAAAAGCTCGTCGGGTAAATTCACCCTGGTCTGCCAACCTCAAACCAGGAGCGCTAGCTAATGCCGATAGGATAGCGTCAACAACCGCTGATCCGCCATGAGACTGGAACTCGACAATATCCTCGCCAGTATAGCTGTGAGGGGCGGGGAACCACACAACCAAACCGATATCGAGGACTTCCGACGTCTCATGATGAAGTATAGAAACGAGTTCAGCGCGACGTGGGCTGAGCGTCTTGTTACAAAAAGTCGCAGCAATATTGCGCGCTTCTGGACCACTGACGCGAATAATAGCTACGGCAGCCTTCACATCCCCGGTTGAGAGTGCGAATATGGTATCATTCATATGAGCTGGCCCCGAATCAAAAGCCGAGCTGCTTTCTTTGTTTGAGCTGCTACGTATTCATCGAGTCGAAGAATGTGATATTTCCCTTTGGGGTTTCCCGCAGTTTGCCCAGAAGAAATTCGATCGCATCCACAGTTCCCATAGGATTTAGAATTCTGCGCAAGACGTACATCTTTTTCAGAATGTCAGCGGGAACCAGAAGTTCTTCCTTGCGCGTGCCAGATCTTGTTATGTCAATAGCGGGAAATACGCGCTTATCAGCAACCTTGCGATCAAGAATGATTTCGCTATTGCCGGTCCCCTTAAATTCTTCGAAGATCACTTCATCCATACGAGAGCCAGTATCAATCAGCGCTGTGGCGATGATTGTTAACGACCCGCCCTCTTCGATGTTACGCGCAGCACCAAAAAAGCGCTTTGGACGCTGCAACGCATTTGCATCAACACCGCCAGTCAAGACTTTTCCCGACGACGGAACAACTGTGTTGTAAGCACGACCAAGGCGCGTAATTGAATCAAGAAGAATCACTACATCACGGCCATGCTCAACTAAGCGTTTAGCTTTCTCAATAACCATTTCCGCAACCTGCACGTGGCGGACAGCTGGCTCATCGAATGTGGAGGAGACGACTTCACCCTTCACGGACCTTTGCATGTCGGTGACTTCCTCAGGCCGTTCATCAATTAGTAGGACGATAAGATAGCACTCAGGATGATTTGTCGTGATCGATTGCGCTATATTTTGAAGCAGAACAGTTTTGCCCGTGCGAGGCGGCGCGACGATAAGCGCTCTCTGCCCCTTGCCGATAGGCGCAACGATATCAATTACGCGGGACGAAAAATCTTTCCGTGTCGGATCCTCGATTTCCAACTTCAAACGCTCATCAGGATAGAGCGGCGTCAGATTATCGAAATGGACCTTATGCCGAGCCTTTTCGGGATCCTCAAAATTGATTGTATTAACTTTCAGAAGAGCAAAATAACGCTCCCCTTCTTTTGGGCTCCGGATAAGGCCTTCAACAGTATCGCCAGTGCGTAGACCAAATCGGCGGATTTGTGATGGCGAAATATAAATATCATCCGGCCCTGCGAGATAGTTCGCATCGGCAGATCTCAGAAATCCAAACCCGTCCTGCAACACCTCAACGACACCAACACCAACGATTTCAATGTCTTTACTAGCAAGTTGCTTTAGAATGGCGAACATTAATTCTTGTTTGCGCATAATAGAAGCATTCTCGACCTCATGTTCCTCTGCAAAGGACAAGAGTTCAGTCGGCGACTTTAGTTTCAATTCGTGAAGTTTGATTTCCCGCATGGGAACATCCTTAAAAAACCGAGACCAAGAAGCTCAGCCTAGCTAAGAGCGATATAAATGAAGAAGGCGCCTAAAAGCCGCCACAAGAACCAGCGCTGCCTGAGAATGGAGCGGTCTTGTCATCAGGTGAGGTTTGAGAGATAGATCGATTCTTGTCAGGACGCAAGCTGGTGCTGTCTTTTGAGAAAACCAGGCTCCTATTGGATGATGAATTCAGAATTACACTAAATAAAGATCCGTCTAATTTTACTCTTTATATTCAATTAGTTATAACTCTCATTTGGTTATACTAAGCGTTTTACGCTCTGAATTCTCCTCAGGAGACCTGTCGGCATCTTTTAAAATTGAAGAGTTTTCTTTGAATGTTTTTTCTGTTTGAAGAAGATTTCTGGGGGTTCACGAAACTGGTTAGCTATCCCCAATTCATCCACAACCGATTCATCAACAAAAAGTTAAAACTTTTTATGGGATAAACCCATAATAGTAGGATTAACAAAATCTTAATGGTTCATACACGCATCGCAAAAAAGAATGAGCATGCGGAAACGTCGACGTTGCCCTCTACTCACCGTATCAATCCGGCCAACGCATGTTGATGCGTAGATGGGTTTATGAGTTATTCTGCAGACGACGCCTCGAAATTTCCTTAGTTTTGCACTATCGCGCGCTCTCCGCGTTGGTTTACCCACAGGTTCGGAATAACCCAGATGCAGAGAAGCTATTTTCACCTCCATCTAGTTTCAGACGCTACCGGAGAAACCCTGATTGCAGTTAGTCGTGCCGTTACGGCCCAGTTCCAGGGGGTCGCCGCGATCGAACATGTCTTTCCGCTCGTGAGAAACCAGTCTCAATTACAGCGGGCCATTGTTGAAATAGCAGCGTCTCCTGGAATAGTGCTCTACACATTAGTGGATAAGGAGCTGACGACGACCTTGGAACAAGCGTGCGTTGAGATAGGCAGCCCATTTCTTTCAGTTCTTCAGCCCATCTTTGATTCTTTTCAAGCGTATCTGGGTACAGCATCAACATCGCGTCCGGGTGCTCAACACATGTTAAATGCTGAATACTTCAAGCGAATTGACGCTTTGAACTTCACGATGATGCATGACGACGGTCAAACGTCAGACAATCTGGATAATGCTGATGTAGTGCTCCTTGGCGTCAGCCGGACGTCCAAGACGCCTACCAGCATCTATCTTGCAAACCGTGGGGTAAAGACCGCTAACATACCGCTGATCCCCGGCGTAGACCCGCCGCAATATATTTTCTCGCTGCAGAAACCACTTATCGTTGGATTGATAGCCTCAGCCGAACGCATCGTTCAGATTCGCCAGAACAGGTTGTTGGGCCTGAACGCCCAGCAAGACACAAATTATGTAGATCGCCACGCTGTGGCTGACGAAATAGCTGAGTCCCGGCTTCTGTTTCGAAAAAATGGGTGGCCGATGATTGATGTAACAAGACGGTCGATCGAGGAGACCGCAGCGGGCATTATCGACTTGCTCAAGGCTCACCGATTGCAATTCAATGTTCAAAGTTAAACTCTCGCGCCGTTATAGGAACAAGGAAGCTGCAAAATTGAAGCTATTGGGGATCACAGGCTCCATCGGAATGGGGAAAACAGCAACAGCATTAATATTTAGATCAGTAGGCGTGCCTGTGCATGATTCTGATAAAGCTGTGCATAAACTCTACGCAGGAGACGCTGTTGGCCCCATAGGGCAGTTATTCCCGACGGCAGTTCGCGAAGGTCGTGTAGACCGCAAGCAGCTTGCAAACATTCTACAAAGCGACAAAATGGCGCTCCTGAGAATCGAGCAGATCATCCATCCTTTGGTTGCAAAAGACAGGATCAACTTCATCGCAACCCACCGCCGCGCCGGCGCCAAAATCGTCGCGCTAGACGTCCCATTGTTGTTCGAAACCGAAATGGATGCGAACGTCGATGTCGTTATCACGATAACAGCTCCAAAATCGCTTCAAAGAGAACGAGTTCTCGCACGAAGCGGGATGACGGAATCAAAGTTCGCCCTCTTGATGGAGAGGCAACGCCCTGATTTGGAAAAGCGCGTTCGCTCCCATTATGTGATCGATACATCATATGGTTTCGACTGGGTCCAAGCAGAAATTAGCGGCTTGCTCAGGACGCTCGCGAATTAAAGGGCAATTTAGATGGGCAGCGCCACGGTCATTCGAGAGATTGTTCTGGACACCGAAACAACCGGGCTGGATCCAAAAACAGGAGACCGAATTGTAGAAATCGGCTGCGTCGAGCTCTTGAATTCCGTTGCGACCGGCGAAAATTTCCACGTTTATCTAGACCCAGAACGCGATGTACCGCAAGAAGCGTTTCGGGTGCATGGGCTATCTCGAGCGTTCCTAGTCGGAAAGCCGAAATTTGCTGATATTTCTGAAGCTTTTCAAGAATTTATCGGTCAGGCCACTCTGATTATTCACAATGCTGAATTTGACATCAAATTCCTAAATGCTGAATTGTCGAAATGCGGACGTGATCCACTGATGATGGACCGCGTAGTCGATACGCTGGCCATAGCGCGTCGCAAGCACCCTGGCGCCTCAAACAGCCTTGATGCACTTTGTACGCGCTACAAGGTCGACAATTCGAAGAGGACCAAGCACGGAGCCCTATTAGACGCCGAAATTCTCGCGGATATTTACGTTGAACTAACGGGTGGGCGCCAAACGATCTTCGAGCTCACAGAATCGAAGAAACAGAAGATAGAAACAAGAGTGGCCGCAATCCAGGTCGGATCACGGCCACTTGTTCTTGATCTGGTCGTGGACCGAGATGAAATCGATTTTCACGCAACGCTGATAAGCGACATCGGTGAAAAAGCTTTTTGGCATGAATTCATGCTGACCAAACTTCAGGATAAAACAGGCGACTCCTGTTGAGCACTTTCAGCCCTTTGCCGATACAGTGCAACAAAGTCAATGGGTTCGAGCAAAAGAGGTGGAAAGCCGCCGTTGCGAACCGCATCCGCAATGATTTGGCGGGCGAAGGGAAACAGCAAACGCGGACATTCAATCATCACGATGGGGTGAATGTCAGGCTGGGGAACATTTTGAAGTTTGAATACGCCCGCGTAGTCCAGCTCAAACTGGAATAAAACGTTTGCGTCCTCTCCAGCGCTGCCCTCAATCTGCAGGCCGACTTCAAAGTCATTATCGTTAAGCTGACGCGCACTTACGTTGACTTGAATATTGATATTAGGCGATTTTTCCTGCGGCGCAAGAGACTGGGGAGCATGAGGGTTTTCGAAAGAAAGATCCTTAATGTATTGAGCTAAAACGTTAAGCTGCGGAGAGGGGCCGACACCATTATTTTCGCCAGTCATTCAATTGTCCCCTTTTGTCGCTACAGTTGTAGGTAGCCAATCAATTCCAATACTGAATTATCATGGATGGGCTTGCAGACAAAAGCGGAAAATCCGAATGGAGGCCCTATGAAACACGAGCATGGAGCGGCAGGAGAACAGGATGGACGATCCCTGCCGACACATATAATGCTTGAACGAGCTTTTTGGATTAAATTTTCGGGTGCAGGACTACCATGCAGGAGCCTTTCGATCTAACGACGATCATCTTCGCGTTACTTGCGGTTTTTGTGATCTGGAAAGTGCGCTCGATTCTTGGCGCGCGGACCGGTCATGAGCAACCACCACAAGCAGGTAGGAATAATCACAACCAGTTCAAGCTAAAGTCGGCCCAGCAGAGCGCGGCTAACGATTCCAACAATGTATCTCAGTTTGATTTAGGATCGGAAACGAGGTGGTCGCCATTCGCCGCTCCAGGATCTGACGTTTGGGCTAGTCTGGACCATCTAGCAAAGATTGACCCCTCTTTCACGCCTCGGGATTTTTTAGAGGGAGCCAAGTCTGCCTATGAGCTCATCCTCACGGCTTTTTCGAGTGGAGATCGCGCAATTCTACAGAGCCTCCTATCGAGAGAAGTGCTGGAAAACTTCTTGTCGGCAATCAACGAACGCGAGTCGAAAGGACACGTCGCCGAGACGGTTCTGGTTTCAATAGACCGGGCTGAAATCAAGAAGTTGATTTTAAAGGGCACTTTCGTTCAAATTGTCGTTGGATTCAGCTCTAAGCTCATCACAGCTGTTCGCGATCCGTCCGGCGCGGTGGTTGACGGAAGCTCGGAGAAGGTTGTCGATATGACTGATGTCTGGACATTTTCCAGAGATGGCGCTTCGCATGATCCCAATTGGCGGCTTATCTCAACCGAAGACATTTCGTAGGATCGAAAGCGGTGTCTAACGGCGGCCGCTTTCAACAGCCCATTCTAAAACGCGCGCTGGCGGCGGGCGCTTCTTTCGGAGAGCTGACATTCGGGACCTTTGCTGGTCTTGAAGCTGTGCAATGGCTGGATGTGTTCGCCGCCTTTCAGCGATCATCCTCACACATTCTCAACGGCTCCGAGTTGAGAGCTGGCGCGCCCACCACCACCGATCTGCTCGAACTGTGCTCTAAATCGCTTGTGACGCCCACTAACTCATCGCAAGCGAAGAAATTCTTTCAAGACAATTTCACGCCCGTTCGCATATGCAGCGAAGCGAGTGGGGCGGGCTTCCTTACGGGCTATTATGAGCCGGTCATAGACGCCGATGTTGCGCCATCGGACAAATTTAAAGCTCCTATATTGGCTTTTCCGGATTATTTAGGGCCACGTGGGACCGCGCACCTGCTTCCCAGGTCGGAAATTGAGAAATTAAGCGACTATGCTGAACCTTTGGTTTGGGTTCGAGACCCGATCGAGGCTTTTATGGTGCAAGTTCAGGGCTCGGCTCGGCTGCGAATGGCAGATGGTAGACTGATGCAGCTGGTCTACGATGGTCGCAATGGGCATCCCTACACCTCAATAGGACGAATCCTGATCGATGAGGGGTGCGTTGATGAAAAAGACATGTCGCTGCAGGTTTTAAAGCGTTGGTTCAGGGATGCTGGCCAAGATATCGGCCAGCTCGGCCGAGACATCATGTGGCGCAACGCGTCTTTCATATTTTTCCGTCTTGAACCAGCCGGCGCGAGTGGACCTATTGGTGGCCAAGGAATTCCTCTACAACCACTTGTATCGCTCGCCGTCGATCGCAACATTTGGCCCTATGGCACGCCCGTGTTGCTAAGCGGAGACCTATCTGCCGCATCATCAGGATGGGAGGGATTTTGCCGGGTACTGATTGCTCAGGACGCCGGGTCGGCGATCATCGGCCCTGCCAGGGGTGATTTGTATGTGGGCAGTGGCGATCAAGCAGGCACAATAGCGGGCCGTGTAAGACATAAAATAGAGTTTGTTGTCCTTGCGCCCAAAGCGCAATTGGTGACCGAATGAAGGTCAGGCGGATACAGACACGCGCAAAATCACGTCGTGAGTTGACATCCCAAGAACACTTGCTTTGGGCGGAAGTGACGCAGCAGGTCGTTCGGTCAAAAAGCGCAATGACTCATCCATATCAGCCATCCCTCTTCGATGAAAATCTCGGACGATCTTCAGAGCCGCCGCTATCCATCCCTGAGCCGATCGCCAAGCAGCAGCCCAACGCAAAAAATCTTGGGGCGGCAATAGATCGGAAGATGCGGCGGCAACTTCGGCGAGGCGCCCGGAAGTTTGATCAGACGCTCGACCTCCATGGCATGAATCAACGCGAAGCCTATGAGAGATTGAAGGCGTTTTTAATCCGCGCCCAGGCAAATGAAGTGCAATTGGTACTTATCATAACAGGGCGCGGCGATCCCGTTCATCCATATCTGCCCGAAACGGGTCGGGGCGTTTTACGCCGGCAGGTGCCTGAATGGTTACGCTCTTTCAGCACCTTGGTGTCTGGGTTCGAGGAAGCGTCGGCTAGACACGGCGGAGGGGGAGCATTGTTTGTCAGTTTACGGCGCTCCATTGCACGCTAGACTCATGTCATGACGCCCTTTGGTCACAAAGTCAGAGAATTGCGAGCGACGAGAGGCATCGCCCTGAAGGCGATGGCTCACGAGATTGGTGTCTCTCCGGCTTATTTGTCTGCGCTGGAGCATGGGCGCAGAGGTGCGCCGACTTGGTATTTGGTGCAGCGCGTGATTTCTTTTTTCAATGTCATCTGGGATGAGGCGGATGAGCTGGAGCGCTTGGCAAAAGTGTCATCGCCAAAGGTCACCATTGATGCGGGAGGATTGAGTCCTGTTGTCACAGAAGCTGCCAACCGCTTTGCTCATGTAATATCCACATTGAGCGATGATGACGCTGTCTCCCTGATCCGGCTCCTCTCCAAGAGCTGAGCGCCCCGTTGAACTTGACGCGAATAGCTCTGGATGCAAAACCGTTCCCACGAACGGAGGAATTCTTATGTCGTCAGCGCTCTATGATATTCTGGGACTGGGCAACGCCATCGTCGACGTTATTGCCCAGGCGGATGACGACTTCCTCGTGCGAGAGAAGCTTGCAAAGGGGAGCATGGCTCTCATTGATCAGCCGCGCGCTGATTATCTTTTTGAAACGATGGGACTTGTTACGACCATTTCCGGTGGTTCGGCTGCAAACACCATTGTTGGCGCCGCCTCTCTGGGGTCGCGTACGGCGTTCATCGGCAAAGTTAAGTCTGATGAACTTGGTAAGGCCTTCGCTCACGATATTCGCGCAATAGGCGTTCATTTTGGCACCGCGCCTGCCACAGATGGTCCGGCCACTGCGCGCTGCCTGGTGTTGGTGACACCCGACGGCGAGCGAACCATGAATACTTTTCTTGGGGCATGCCAAGGGTTGGCTGCGGCGGACGTGGACGCCGACGTGGTTCGCTCCTCGAAAATAATCTATCTGGAGGGTTATCTCTGGGACCCACCAGGCGCCAAAGAAGCGTTTATCAAGGCTGCAGACATCGCTCATGCGGCTGATCGCAAGGTTGTATTAACCCTCTCAGACTCGTTCTGCGTCGATCGCTATCGCGCTGAATTTCTCAATCTGATCCAGAACGGAACGGTTGATATTTTGTTTGCCAATCAACACGAACTCAAAGCACTTTACGAAACGGCAGACTTGGATACGGCTCTAGCGGCCCTTCGTCAGGAAAATATCTTGGGCGTCGTGACGTGTTCCGAGCAAGGTTCACTGGTCGTGGATCGACATCAGACGCTGGCTTTTCCGGCGCATCCTATCGACCGTTTGGTCGACACGACAGGCGCGGGAGATTTGTTTGCGGCCGGTTTCTTGGCTGGATTAGCCCGGTCAGCCGATCACGCCATTTGCGCGCGACTTGGGGCCCTGGCTGCCGCAGAAGTTATTCAGCATGTGGGGGCTCGCCCGCAACACAGCTTGATCGATCTTGCGAAGCAGAATGGGCTTATTTAGCCCATTCTTACAGCTTCCGTAACGCTACCTTTTCGACCTGATGGTTTGCGCCCTTGGTCAAAATCAAACTTGCACGTTCTTTGGTCGGAATGATGTTGTCTTCAAGGTTCCTGAGATTTATGCGGCACCAAATGTCGAGCGCCGTTTTCCGAGCCTCGTCGTCGGTGAGTTCTACATATTTGTTAAAATAGGATCGCGGATCTCTAAAGGCGGTATCACGAAGACGCATGAAACGATCAACGTACCAGTCTCCGAGCAAAGCAGGATCGGCGTCGAGATAGACTGAGAAGTCGAAAAAATCAGATACGAATGGCGTATGCCGACCGGGAGATGAGGGTTGAAGTACGTTTAACCCCTCGACGATCAAAATGTCGGGCCTGTCGACGACCAAGTGTTGATGCGGAACTACATCATAAACCAGATGCGAATAGATCGGCGCACAAACGCTGTGCTCGCCGGCTTTGACGAGGGAGAGAAACCTCAAGAGCGAGGCACCGTCGTAACTCTCGGGAAAGCCCTTGCGATCCATCAGCCCTTGCGCTTCCAAAGCTGCGTTAGGCAGAAGGAATCCATCAGTCGTAATCAATTGCACTTTGGGTGTGTTTGACCATCTCGATAGAAGCGTGGTCAGAATCCTTGAGGAGGTTGATTTACCAACAGCTACCGAGCCCGCAACGCCAATTATGTAGGGGACTTTTCCGCCATCAGCTCCAAGGAACCGCTGCGTCGCTCTGAACAAACCTTGTGTCGAAGCGACGTAGAGCGCCAGGAGACGTGATAGCGGAAGGTAGATCGCTTCCACTTCCTCCACGGAAATAGGATCATTGGTTGAGCGCAGCTGAACGAGTTCGTCGGCTGTCAGAGTTAATGGCGTGTCAGCGCGCAGCGCCGCCCATTGCTCTCTGGTAAAACGATGATACGGCGACAGCCCGTCCTGATTTTTTTCTGAGCTGTTCATCGAAATCCTCGGCTTAGAAGTTGTAAACGAAGGTTATTTTTTGCGACTTTTCTTTTCTGCGATCCCAGATTGAGCCGTCCTGGCGGCAAGGACCAGCAGGATGGATTCTAATGATATGTTCCGGGATTTCACCAAAACTAGAAAATGAAATAGAACGTCAGCACCCTCCTGCCTTAGCCCTTCTACGTCGCCCTGTACTGCCGCAATAACAGCCTCAACCGCTTCTTCACCAAATTTTTTGGCTATCCGTTCTGTTCCGGCCAGCAAGAGGGACTTTGTATATGAAGTTTCAGACGTGGATTTTTCCCGATCAGCAATAATCTGTTCGAGATCTTCCAAGCTAAAGCGTGCCAAAATCTGCCTCCAAACCTAGTCCATCCGCATCGGGAGCCCAGCACGAGCCATGTACTCTTTTGCTTCACGGATAGTAAATTCGCCAAAGTGAAAAATCGAGGCCGCCAGGACTGCGGTTGCGTGCCCGTCTCGTATCCCTTCAACGAGATGGTCTAATGAGCCAACGCCACCTGAGGCGATAAGCGGAATTTTCACCCTGTCAGCCACGGCGCGCACTAACGAAATGTCGAAGCCTGTTTTCGTCCCGTCCCTATCCATCGAGGTCAGCAGGAGCTCTCCGGCTCCCAATGCAGCCACCTCCTTTGCATATGCGACTGCGTCAATGCCAGTTTCTTTGCGCCCGCCATGTGTAAAGATTTCCCATTTGCCCGGGCTTACCTGCTTTGCGTCAATGGCGACAACGATACATTGGCTGCCGAATTTTTCTGCGGCTTCCCTGACAAAATCTCGATTTGCGACAGCAGCTGTCATGATTGAGACTTTGTCTGCGCCCGCTAATAGCAATTTTCGGATGTCGTCTACCGATCGAACGCCGCCACCGACCGTGAGCGGCATGAAGCAAGCTTCAGCGGTTCTTTTGACAACATCGAACAGGATGCCGCGGTCTTCATGGCTTGCCGTGATATCCAGAAAACAAAGCTCGTCGGCCCCAGCCTTGTCATAAACCATTGCGCAATCGACGGGGTCTCCAGCATCGCGAAGATCCACAAAATTGACGCCTTTGACGACCCGGCCGTCTTTGACGTCGAGACAAGGTATGACTCGGGCTTTAAGCACAGGGGCTGTCTTTCTTGCTCCGTATCAGATCAAGGGCCAGTTGCGGATCAAGACGTCCGTCATATAGGGCGCGACCTGTGATTGCGCCCGCGATTTTTACACAATCAGGCTCCAGAAGTCTTTTGACATCATCAAGTGACGCCAGACCCCCTGAAGCTATGACGGGAATGGAAAGCGCATCGGCGAGAGCGAGCGTCGATGTTATGTTCAGCCCCTTGAGCGCGCCATCACGAAGAATGTCAGTATAGATCAAGGCGCTCACACCGGCGTCTTCGAACCGTCGCCCCAGCTCCACTGCTGTCACCTGGGACGTGCGGGCCCACCCCTCGACAGCCACTTGACCATCTCGAGCGTCGATGCCGACAGCGATTTTTCCCGGCATCAGCCGCGCCGCTTCACGAACGAGATCCGGGTCTCGAACGGCTGCCGTCCCGATTATGACGCGACTGACGCCTTTAGCGATCCAATTCTCGATTGTCCGCATGTCCCGGATGCCGCCGCCGAGCTGGATCGGCATTTTTACCGCTCCAAGTATCGCTTCAACCGCGCGTGCGTTCATCGGCTTGCCGGCAAAGGCGCCGTCAAGATCCACGACATGGAGATAGCTAAACCCTTGTTTCTCAAAGACCGCTGCTTGAGCTGCCGGATCAAGGTTAAAGACTGTCGCTTGCGCCATATCCCCGTGCAAGAGACGAACGCATTGGCCGTCTTTGAGATCAATCGCCGGGTACAATATCAAGGCCGCCACCTCAGGAAGTTTTCAAGAAACGCCAACCCCAGTTGCTGGCTTTTTTCTGGGTGGAACTGACTACCAGCTATGTTGTCTTGCGCAACTATCGCAGCTATCTCGCCCCCGTATTCCGTACCGGCGAGGATGGCTTCAGCCGCATCAGGCTTGAAATGGAAAGAGTGAACGAAATACGCATGCCGCCCGTGATCCCCCAAAGGAATGCCGCGCAGCAAATCATGCTCCCGATGGACCTTCAGCGTATTCCACCCCATGTGCGGGATGCGCAAGCTCGGGTCGTTCGGGGTAATTGGCAAGACCGCGCCGTCAATCCAGCCCAGACCAAGCGTCGTTTTGTGCTCCAAACCAACACTCGCAAGTAATTGCATGCCTACGCAAATGCCCAGGAACGGTCGTCCTGCTCGAATAACGACATCTTCCAAGGCTGACGTCAGGCCCGAAACCGAACTCAGGCCCAGCTTACAATCAGCAAATGCCCCGACCCCTGGTAGAACAACCCGATCCGCCGAGCGAATGACCTCAGGCTCGGACGTGACGAAAATCTCGGCTCGATCCAGCTGCCGCGCGGCGCGTTCAAGCGCCTTGTGCGCTGAGTGAAGGTTACCGGATCCGTAGTCGACGATAACGATCCGCACTCTCGCTTCTCCTAATTGTCGGCAGTTCGCGCGTGTGAAAGAGCGCATTTTGCGGCCGTTGGCGCCCGTTAAACCGAGAGCGTGCCTTTTGTGGAAGGCACTGTTCCTCGTTGGCGCGGATCCACTGTAATTGCCTCCCTCAATGCTCTAGCTGTAGCTTTGAAGCACGATTCGGCTATGTGATGAGCATTTTCGCCATATAGGGTTTCTATGTGAAGCGTTATTCCCGCATTCATTGCAAAAGCCTGAAAAAATTCGCGAATCAATTGGCTATCAAACCCGCCTATTTTTTCTGCCGTGAGATCTGATTTGAAGATTAAAAACGGTCGTCCTGATATGTCGATGGCCACTCGGGTCAGCGCTTCGTCCATTGGCAGGCATACGTCCGCATACCGGGTGACGCCCCGCAGATCCCCCAGCGCCTTGCGGATTGCCTGGCCGAGCGCGATGCCTACGTCCTCGACAGTATGGTGATCGTCAATATGAAGATCTCCTTTGGCCTTTATCTCGGTGTCGATTAGGCTGTGACGCGCGAGTTGATCGAGCATATGGTCGAAGAAACCAATGCCGGTCGAGATTGATGAAATCCCTGATCCGTCCAAGTTCACGCTTACGGAGATTTCAGTTTCGCGTGTGGATCTTTGTACGGTGGTGCGGCGCATTTTTGGCCCTCTAATGAGCGCGTTATCTAGCAAGGGATCGCCCCCGTGGCTACCCGAAGCTTCAAGATGAGTTTCTGTCTGTATCAGCTCATAGTAAACGGTAACGCTTCGCTCCGATGAGCGGAGGTTCGCTTGCGCTCGTCATCGGCGGCTGCGATAAGCGATCAATCAATCAGGCGGAGTTGCTACGAAATGGCTCAGTTCCCGCAACGGGTGTTTTCGGGCGTTCAGCCAACGGGTAATCTTCACCTTGGCAATTATCTGGGTGCTATACATAAGTTCGTGTCTCTCCAGGATACGCATGACTGCATTTTCTGCGTAGTCGATCTCCATGCAATAACGGTCTTCCAAGATCCTGCAGTTCTGAAAGCCAACATCCGCGAGGTGACGGCCGCGTTTCTGGCCTGCGGCATAGATCCTGTCCGGCACATTGTCTTCAACCAGAGCCAAGTACCAGAGCATTCCGAGTTGGCTTGGATC
The DNA here is from genome assembly GCA_947476075.1 of Beijerinckiaceae bacterium. Classification (GTDB taxonomy): domain Bacteria; phylum Pseudomonadota; class Alphaproteobacteria; order Rhizobiales; family Beijerinckiaceae; genus Terripilifer. The sequence goes on along the minus strand of CANJPM010000002.1, from coordinate 29,523 downwards.
TTCAACTGTGTAGCCAGAATTGGCTGGCTTAGCCGGATGACGCAGTTCAAAGAAAAAGCTGGCAAGGACAAAGAAAACGCCTCTGTGGGCTTGTACGCCTACCCGACCCTTATGGCGGCCGACATCCTGATTTACCGGGCCACTCATGTGCCCGTCGGCGAGGATCAGAAGCAGCACCTTGAGCTTGCTCGCGACGTTGCTCAAAAGTTCAATAAGGACTTTTCAGCCTCGATCGCGTCTTTAGGTCATAATGAGGCGTTTTTCCCGATGCCGGAACCCCTTATCCAAGGCCCAGCCACGCGGGTCATGAGTCTGAGGGACGGATCAAAAAAAATGTCTAAAAGCGACCCGTCGGACAATTCTCGTATCAATCTGACCGATACTGCTGACATAATCGCTCAAAAGATACGCAGAGCCAAAACGGATCCCGAGCCGCTTCCCTCTGAAGTGGAATGCTTGGGCAGTCGTTTGGAGGCTGACAACTTGGTCAGCATTTACGCCGCCTTGCGTGGTTTTTCAAAGCAAGACGTCTTGAATGAGTTCGGAGGCGCAAATTTTTCCCAATTCAAGAACGCATTGGTTGAAGTTGCGGAGGCTAAGCTCGGGCCAATTGGCGCTGAAATGAAGCGAATCCAATCGAATCCTGCTTATATTGACGATATTTTAAGGAAAGGCGCTGACCGCGCTCGTGTTATCGCTGGAGCTAACATGGCAGCGATCAAGGATATCATCGGGTTCATACGCTAAGGGTGACTAAACGTTTCTCTTGAAGCAGGAAAGCAGCTGTAATGGGCGCACCTCGGACCTCATACGAGAGCGGTCACACACCTAAGTTTCTCGTCGTGGTGGACGATACGCCTGAATGCGATCGCGCAATCTATTTTGGCGCCCGCAGAGCAGTCCGTACCGGCGCAGCCCTTGTTTTGCTAGCGGTTGCGGATCCAGGTAGATCTCATGACTGGCTGGGCGTCGGAGAACTGATAGCCAAGGATGCTGAAGACGCCTGCTGGGAATTATTGAAGCGCGCTGCAAAGCGGGCCCATGACGTATCAGGCATAGACGCTGAGGCCTCTGTCCGGTTAGGAGCCAGATCTGAGCAGATTTTGCATCTGATCGAAGAGGACCGTGATATCGCCTTCCTCGTTTTGGCCGCATCAAGCAGCGCTGAAGGTCCGGGACCGCTCATCCTCAATCTCGTGGCGAAAAGCTCGGTTAATTTTCCGATCCCAGTCGTCATAGTTCCTGAGAAAATGGACGATGACGAAATTGATCCAATAACTTGATGTCTGCGGTATTGGTTTGTGAATTCGCACCCGCATCTAACAGTCGATAACCACAAATTGGAGATAGCATGTTCATTCAGACGGAAGCCACGCCAAATCCGGCTACATTGAAGTTTCTGCCCGGCCGCAGCGTATCTGAGGTTGGCGGCGTAAATTTCGAAAGTAAGGATCAGACGGTGATATCGCCGCTGGCGCAGACATTGTTTGCAGTTGATGGCGTGTCTGGTGTGATGTTTGGATCAGATTTTGTCGCCGTGACGAAGGCTGATGGAGAATGGCAATATATCAAGCCGGCTGTTTTGGGCGCATTGATGGAGCACTTCATGTCAGGGGCGCCCCTGATTTTGAGCGGCGCAATGGCGTCCGCCTCTGATGCTGAGGCGGAGTTTTATGATCCCGCTGACGCTGCTTTGGTCATGACGGTCAAGGAGCTATTGGAAACGCGTATCCGCCCCACGGTCGCCGCCGACGGCGGGGATATCACCTTTCGTGGCTATAAGGCTGGTATCGTTTATTTGGCAATGAAGGGCGCCTGCGCTGGATGCCCATCTTCGACAGCAACGCTAAAGCACGGAATCGAGAACCTGCTGCGGCATTACGTTCCGGAAATCCAGTCCGTCGAGCAAATGTAACATTCGCGTTGGTGGATATTTAACGTGAGCATTGATCAGGATCTGAAGCCTATCATTGGCATAGACACAGCCTTTGCCTCGGTTTCCGTTTGTATCCTCAACACGCTCGATTTTGAGCCTATGGCGGTCAGGGTGTTGGAACTGGAGCGAGGGCATGCTGAAGCTCTCGTTCCGTTGATCAGCGAGGTCATAAAGCTTGCAGGTCTGAGGTTTCGAGATCTTGGCAGGGTTGCCGTTTCTGTTGGTCCCGGTTCATTCACGGGTGTGCGGGTCGGATTGTCCGCTGCCCGCGCGATCGGGCTCGCGGCGGGGATCGAGGTCGTCGGCGTCTCCACCTTGTCGGCCTTCGCTGCGCCCTTCTTCGGAAGGGAAAGTCCCGTTATTGCGAGTGTGATCGAAGCCAGAAACGGCCAGATCTATTTTCAAGGTTATACTACCAACGGTGCCACAATGATTGGCCCCGCGTTGGGGACGGTTCAGGAGGCGCTCTTACAGATCGGGCCGGGGCCCTTCTGGTTGGCTGGGACCGCAGCTTTGCGAGTGGAGCGTGAGGCGGCGGAGCTGGACGTGTCGGCTACCTGTATATGCCAAGCATTTGCTCCTGATGTTTTGGACGTGGCGCGGTTAGGTGCTGTCTCATCCTCTCTGGTTTTTCCACCAAGGCCCAGCTATGTTACGAAAAATAGCTACTAATCAGGTAGTTTGCCGGTCATATTCCAACACGGAGCTTAGCTTGCTCTCGTTTTTTACCCGGCCAGCGACGGTCATTGAGCCAATCGGCGGCGACTTTGCCGAACCCTGCGCCAAGATCCACAAAGATTGCTTCGCTCACCCATGGAGCTCGCAGGATTTGGAGGCGATGATTGCATCTTCTGCATTCGTGGCGGACGGCGCCATCCAGATGCCATCACGAAAGCTGCTTGGCTTTATATTGACGCGCTGCATTGCAGATGAAGCAGAGGTGATGACTGTTGCTGTTTTAGCATCCGCGCGCCGTAATGGCATTGCCGCCTTGCTTCTTGATAATCATCTACAGCGGTTGAGGACTTTGCGGGCTGTCAGGCTCTTTTTAGAAGTGAGCGAGGCTAATTTGCCAGCTAGACGGCTATATTCAAAATTCGGATTTACCGCGGTGGGGGTTCGCGATGGCTATTACCGCACCATTGACGGTGCCAATTCGAACGCACTTGTCTTGGCGAAGGATTTGATCTGAAAACTCGGATCGCCCCTTCGGTCGCTTCTCTTGGCTCTCGAAAACGAATAGAACTGCCTGAGTGCCCTCATTCTCGATCTGGAACTGATGCGACAGAAGCAAGACGGCTCAAGTTCAAATCTCTATCCTCAGCAAGGCGAGGCGGGGCGCGTTTTCATAAAATCCTACGGCTGCCAGATGAACGTCTACGATGCTGATCGTATCGGAGACACCTTGGCGGTGAGCGGATACGTTGCGACAGATCATCTCGCCGATGCTGACCTCGTAATTTTAAACACCTGCCATATCAGGGAAAAAGCTTCCGAGAAGGTTTTCTCGGAGCTAGGCAGACTCCGAGACCTCAAGGAACAGCGTGAAATGGCTGGCCAAGGGTTTAGGATTGTTGTTGCAGGTTGCGTTGCTCAAGCGGAAGGAAAAGAAATCCTTCGGAGGCAACCAGCCGTCGACCTGGTGATTGGGTCGCAGAATTATCATCGGCTCCCAGACCTGTTGTCGAGGGCGGAATTGTTTCCAGGCCTCGTAGATAACGACTTTCCTGTCGAAGATAAATTTGAACACTTGCCGATACCTGGACCTCAGCGCGCAGCTTTGCGCGGCGTGAGCGCTTTCGTTACGGTGCAAGAAGGCTGTGACAAGTTCTGTACATTTTGCGTGGTGCCTTATACCCGCGGCGCTGAAGCTTCACGCCCGGTTCAAGGCATATTGCAGGAAATTGAAGCGCTAGTGGCCTTTGGGGTCAAAGAAATCGTTCTTACTGGCCAGAACGTCAACGCATATAGCGGCGCAAAAGTTAATGGCGGTTTTGCAAGCTTGGCGGAACTGATAAATCTTATTTCCAACATAAAAGAGGTAGTACGGATTCGCTATACCACCAGCCATCCTTGCGACATGCAGGATGATTTGATTGAGGCTCATCGGGACATTCAAAAGTTGATGCCCAACCTGCATTTGCCCGCTCAATCCGGATCAGATCGTATTCTTGCCGCGATGAACAGAAATCACACTCGCGCAGATTACCTCGAGACCATCAAAAAAATTCGGCGGGTCATTCCCAATATAACGTTCACATCTGATTTCATCGTGGGCTTTCCTGGCGAAACTGAGGATGATTTTGCTGAGACGCTCAGTCTTGTAGAGACTGTCGAGTACTCCGACGCGTTTTGTTTTATATATTCGCCCCGCCCAGGAACCCCTGCCGCCGCCTTGGCCGATGCAGTTCCCGAAAGCGTAAAAAAAGAGCGCCTGTCCAGATTGCAATCTTTGCTGGAAGCAAAAAAAGCGAAGTTCAATGACGCAGCTTTAGGCGAAACATTCGAAGTTTTGTTTGAAAAGCCTGGTCGCCACGAAGATCAAATTACAGGCCGATCTCCTTTCATGCACAGCGTACATGTTGAAGCGTCGCTGAGTCTGATCGGCGTAATCGCAGATGTGGAAATTATCAAATGTGGGTCGAATTCGCTGCACGGCCGCCTGGCCCTGGTTGGCGGCAGTCGTCAACCACGTGAGGTGAACAGATGAGAGAGTCTGATCGACCAATATCCTCCGATATAGATCGGACGGTTTCTTTGGAGGCTTCTTTTATGAGTGAAGCTGCACTCGGCGAGACGACCTTGACGTTCGATGATAATCGATTCGGGTCAATCGTCCTGGGACATTACGATCAAAATATAGCCCGAATAGAGAGGCGGTTGAACATCTCAGCTAACACAAACGGAAACCGGATTACGTTGAAGGGGCCGCAAGACGCTTGCGAAAGCGCGAAGCGGGTTTTGGAAAATTTGTATGCTCGCGCCAAGGCCGGGCAGCATATTTCAATGGGTGACGTTGACGGCGCCATCGAAGAAGGCGCCCTACAAGGAACTCTTTTTCCCGCCATCGTCGAACGGGCGCGAGGACAATTCGAACAGATTGGAACACGCAAAAAAGGTCCAGTGAGAGCGCGAAACTCCGCGCAAGACCAATATATCAGAGCGCTGAAGAAAAACGAATTGGTGTTTGCTCAAGGGCCAGCTGGAACCGGAAAAACATGGCTTGCCGTGGGGCACGCAGTGGCTCTTCTGGAGCAAGGCGTGGTGGAAAAAATTATCCTCTCTAGGCCCGCTGTGGAAGCTGGAGAACGCCTAGGGTTTCTGCCAGGCGACATGCGGGAAAAAGTGGATCCATATTTGCGGCCAATCTTCGATGCTCTGAATGACTTCATGGACAGTCGTCATGTCGAGCGCGGACTGCAAACAGGCATGATTGAAGTTGCTCCTCTCGCATTCATGCGTGGAAGAACGCTTACAAACGCGTGCGTCCTGCTTGATGAAGCGCAGAACACCACGTCAATGCAGATGAAGATGTTTCTCACCCGTCTTGGTGAGGGGTCGCGGATGATTGTTAATGGCGACCCAACGCAGATAGATCTCCCGCCGGGGCAGAAGTCTGGTTTGTCCGAGGCGATTAGTTTGACAGAACATCTTGATGGTATCGGTCACATTGTGTTTCGTGATGCTGACGTCGTAAGGCACGATCTGGTTCGTCGAATCGTTACAGCCTACGAGAATGCTCATGCTCGATCATTGCCCGGCTCAAGCTCATGAACCCTATTATTGATACGATTATTGAAGATCAGCGATGGGAGGGCTGCTGCGATTCGTACGCGCTCGCCAATGCAGCCGTTAAGGCCGTTCTATCTAACATTGAGACTAGCTGGACTGGGGAAGTGGAAATCAGCTTCCTGTTTTGCGACGATGAAAAGATCCGGGACCTTAACGCTATCTGGAACGATAAAGATTATGCGACAAACGTGCTTTCTTTTCCAGCAGCGCCTAACAAAATCAAAACACCAGTCACTCTGCTTGGAGATGTTATCCTAGCCTTCGACACAATATCGAAGGAGGCGTTGGAGCAAGACAAGACAATTTCTTCACATGCCGCTCACATGCTCGTCCACGGCGTCCTGCACCTTTTTGGCTACGATCATGTGAATGACATTGATGCAGATCGAATGGAATCAGTGGAGACACGTGTTTTGCACACGATGGGCATTGCAGATCCCTGGGTGTCCATTGATAGCTCAAGGTCCTGATTTATGAGCGACTCGTCCGGTAATCTCAAAGACCAGCATCGGCCTAAGATGCTTGAACGACTTCGTGCTTTGTTTGGAATGAGCGGGCCTTCGTTGCGCGACGAGATTGAAGAGGCCCTTCAAGATGAATCCGCGCCCGGCGACGTGTCGCCTCAGGAACGGGCGATGCTAAAGAATGTACTAAATCTCCATGAGCTTAATGTCAGTGACGTCATGGTGCCACGTGGCGATATTGTTGGCGTAAGTCTTGATGACCACTTGAATCACGTTCTGTCGATCTTCAAGTCTGCGGGTCATTCCAGATTGCCTGTGTATGCCGATACGCTAGATGATCCGCGTGGAATGATTCATATTCGGGATTTTCTGAATTTCATCGCTGGGGAACAGGCTGCTAGTGAAGAACATCCACACCAGACCCAGTTCAAAGTCTGCGATTTGAATCTTACGCTTTCCGCGACCAATATCCTGCGGTCCGTTCTTTTCGTTCCGCCCTCAATGCCAGCGCTTGACCTCCTCATAAAGATGCAGGCGGCCAGAACGCATATGGCTCTTGTGATCGACGAGTACGGTGGGACTGATGGACTGGCTTCGATTGAGGATATTGTCGAACTGATCGTCGGTGACATCGAAGACGAACATGATCGATCTGAGGGTCCTTTGGTCTCTTGCGTCGAGGAAGGCCTTTATCTGGTGGACGCTCGCGCTCAACTCGACGAATTGACAAAGGTCGCTTATCTCCAATTTGGAGACCTGCCTGGATCCGAGTCGGTTGAAACAATAGGTGGCCTCGTCACAATCGCAGCTGGACGCGTTCTGGCTAAAGGTGAGAGCGTAACTCTCAGCCAGAGGTTTGAATTTGAGGTTGTGGATGCTGATCCCCGCCGAATTAAGAAATTGACGCTCCGTGTGCTTGAGATTGTCAAACGTAAAGACGGTTCGACAGAGACGGGCGCGATTTAAGCATTGCACGTTTGTCAAATTGTCTATTCTGAAGGTCAAATTGAAAAAGAATTTAATTAAATCCCTTGTCCATGCATTCACGCTCTCGTCTGGTTGGAGGCGTAGAGGAATTGCATTTACAGCCGGAGCTATCGGGGCGCTTTCTCTGCCGCCCTTCGAGTTTTTCCCCGCGTTAATTATCACGATGACCGCCGCAGTATGGTTGATTGACGGCAGCGTATCTATACGTCACGCTGTTGGAATAAAGGCTCGATTGTCGACGGCATTTGAGGCGGCCAAGGACGGATATTGGCTCGGCCTCGGATTTTTTATTGCGGGGCTTTGGTGGCTAGGGGCTGCATTCCTCGTAGAGGCGGACCGGTTCGCATGGGCTATACCCTTAGGCGTCATTGGGCTACCGGCTGTTCTATCTCTATTCTTTGCACTTGGTTTTGTTGCAGCTCGTCTCATGTGGTCTACCGGCGCGCAACGTGTGTGTGCGCTCGCCGCTGGTCTGGCGTTAGCTGAATGGTTGAGATCCGTCCTATTTACAGGCTTTCCGTGGAACATCGTTGGAATGTCTCTAGGCGCTGTGCCGTCCACAGCTCAGGGAGCCGCGTTCGTCGGCCTTCATGGACTAACCGTCATCGCTATTTTGATAGCTGCCGCTCCAGCAACATTGATAGACCGCGAACGCCCGGCTCTATCGATCAGGCCGACATTGTTTGCATGCGCTGCGTTTGCCTGCCTTGTTGCAGGTGGGCTTCTCCGAATAGGTCAGCAGGCGACGCCGATTGAGCCCGGCGTCCGCATTCGGATTATGCAGCCGAACCTGACGCAAGACAAAAAATTTCAGCCCGAGGCTATGGGCGAGATACTTACTAAATACCTCTCGCTCTCAGATAGAGCTACGTCGCCGCGCTATTCGGGAATTTCAGACGTCACACACCTGATCTGGCCTGAATCGCCGTTTCCCGTTGTCCTGACCAATGATACTGGATCGATGAAAAAAATAGCGGGCTTCCTCCCAGAAGGGGCTGTCCTTGTCACCGGCGCGATCAGATCAATGAAGACCGCAGCCATGCGCAGACCGCTCTATATGAACTCTGTTCATGTGATCAATCACAAGGGAGCCTTGGTCGCCTCCTATGACAAAGTCCACCTTGTGCCGTTTGGAGAATACTTACCCCTTCAGTCCGCGTTGGAATATTTGCGTTTAAGGCAATTTGTGCAGGTTCCCGGCGGCTTTACGCCGGGCGAGCGGAGGGCTCCGCTGAGAGTTCCCGGTTTGCCGCTGGTGGCTCCTCTTATTTGCTATGAAGCTATCTTCCCCGGTGAAGTGACGCCATCGTCTGGCGATCGCCCCAGCTTATTGCTGAACGTCACAAATGACGGCTGGTTCGGCGTCACGCCCGGGCCCTATCAACATCTTGCACAGGCTAGACTACGTGCGATTGAGGAGGGACTGCCCCTTCTCAGGGCGGCCAATTCTGGAATCTCCGCTATCATTGATCCCTATGGCAGAACAGTTGGAGCTCTTCCTCTCGGGGAGGAGGGCGTCCTGGATGGACCGCTCCCCACTAAAATAACAGCCACCGTTTTTTCCCGTTATCCTCTCCTGTCGCCGTTTTTGATCTGGCTGTTGGTTTTTTTGACAGCCCTCTGGCGATTACCAAGGGACCGCTGATAGCGGATAGCATGCGATTGCAAGGTCCGATATTAGAGAGTATTACATAAGCGTGACCTCGGCCGGCGCCCGAGGTGTTTCCTTGTAGGGTGCTTTCGTCGTGAAGCGGACGCCAAGCAGTATCGACAAGTACATCGGCAGCCGCGTGCGGCTGCGAAGAATGATGCTTGGGCTGACCCAGGAACGATTAGGAGACGCCGTTGGCGTCACGTTTCAGCAGATCCAGAAATATGAAAAAGGCACAAATCGAATTGGCGCCAGCCGTTTGCAGGCGATTGCCAAAACGCTTACAGCAGAGACCTCATATTTTTTCGATGGACTGCCCCAAACACAAGACAGCGCAGGTTTTTCGGAAACAAAGCCTCGCCCGGTTGAATTTGACTTTGTGGCCACTGCTGAAGGCTTGCAGCTTCATCGGTCATTCATTCGCATCAAAGACCGTCGGGTCCGAAAACGCATCGTAGAGCTCGTGACCGCACTGGCTGGGCCTCCTGAGACCTGAGCCGCATTAAACGTTCGATTTATAGAACGCTATCGTCGCAATCGCTTGACCAAACGAACGAGCGCTGCCATGAAATCATCGCTAAATCGGCCGAAAGCCGCATTGTCGGCTTTAGGGTGGAAATAACTTGGCTTCCCAGCCCAGCACCGGAGACAGGTACGTGGCCCGTCAAAATTATTTATTCACAAGCGAATCCGTATCTGAAGGTCATCCGGACAAGGTCTGCGACAGGATCTCGGATGAAATTGTTGATCTGTTCTTTCGAGAAGGGGCTAAAGCTGGCCTTGACCCGTATCAGATTCGCGTCGCATGCGAGACGCTTGCTACAACCAATCGTGTTGTCATCGCAGGTGAGGTCCGCGGACCCAAGCTTTCCGAAGACACCATCATTCATGTCGCGCGACAAGCCATTCGTGACATCGGCTACGAACAGGAAGGCTTCCACTGGGAGCATGCAAAGATTGAAGTTCTGCTGCATGCCCAGTCTGCTGACATTGCGCAGGGCGTTGATGCGTCAGGTAACAAGGATGAAGGCGCCGGCGATCAAGGCATTATGTTTGGCTATGCCTGTCGCGAGACGCCAGAGCTGATGCCGGCTCCTATCCATTACGCCCATAAAGTTCTGCGGCTCATCTCGGAAGCTCGTCATAACGGAATCGAGAAGGGCTTGGGTCCTGATTCAAAGAGCCAGGTCACCATTCGTTACGAGAATGGAAAGCCGGTTGGTGTAACGCAGATCGTGGTCTCTCATCAGCATACAGTCGAGGACCTCACGTCTTCGCAGATCCGCGAAATGATTGAGCCTTACGTGCGCTCGGCTCTCCCTGAGGGCTGGATCGATAAAAATACGGTTTGGCACATTAACCCGACCGGTAAGTTCTATATCGGTGGACCGGATGGCGATTGTGGCCTTACCGGAAGGAAGATTATCGTCGATACCTACGGCGGAGCGGCGCCTCACGGTGGTGGCGCGTTCTCGGGTAAGGATCCGACCAAGGTTGATCGCTCGGCGGCATATGCAGCGCGCTATCTGGCAAAGAATGTTGTCGCGGCCGGCTTGGCTGATCGTTGCACGCTTCAATTGGCCTACGCGATCGGCGTTGCTAAGCCGCTGTCTATCTATGCGGATCTGCATGGTACTGGCGTTGTCGATGAGGGCAAACTCGAAAGCGTTCTGATGGACGCCATGAACTTGTCCCCGCGTGGAATTCGCGAGCATTTGCAGCTCAATAAGCCAGTTTATGCTCGTACGTCCGCGTATGGACACTTTGGCCGGCAGCCCGATGCCGACGGCGGCTTTTCTTGGGAAAAGACCGATCTTGTCGACAAACTCAAAACTTATTTTAGCTAAATCGGAGAGGGCGACACAGTGTGTCGCCCTTTTTCAATGACAACAACAGATTATCGTAAAACCTCATTCTATGGTCGGCGAAAGGGTAAGTCCCTTCGCGCACGGCAGGCATCGTTGCAGCAGTCGATGCTTCCGAATGTCCGGGTAGAGCTGTCGACCCTCAGATCTGAGATGATGGCTTCTCTTGGTTTCGAGAAAGCCAATCCCGTATGGTTGGAAATAGGATTTGGCGGCGGCGAGCATTTAGCGTCCGAAGCCAAGCTGCATCCGGAAATATGCTTTATTGGCTGTGAGCCCTTCGTAAACGGCGTTGCAAAATTATTAGGCTTGATAGAGCAGCAAGGCATTACAAATATTCGAGTTCATGATGAAGAGGTCGCCGACCTGATCGCAAACTTGCCCGATGATTCAATAGAGCAAGTCTCGATTCTGTATCCGGATCCATGGCCTAAGACGCGTCACAAAAAAAGACGTCTGATCTCTACCGAGTTTCTGGCCAACTTGGCGCGCGTCATGAAGCCAGGGTCAGAGTTACGGTTTGCAACAGATATCGATGATTATGCCGGATGGACACTTTCGCGAATTCTGGAATCGCCGCATTTTCTCTGGAATCCAGTCTCTCTATCCGATTGGGAGAAACCATGGCGCAATTGGCCCGGAACGCGATTTGAAGACAAAGCGTTCCGCGAGGGGCGGAACCCGGTTTATCTAACTTTTTGTAGGCTTTAGAGCTCGCACTCCCGTGCGTTTCGCACCATAGCGGTGGAGACTTGCGCCATGGATATCCAACCACTTTTCCGCCATTGCAGTTTCTGGGCACAAGTTTTCTACAATCGCCCAAAAGCGTTTTGAATGGTTCATCTCAAGTATGTGCGACACCTCGTGCGCAGCTAAATAATCGAGGACAAAAGCCGGCGCGAAGATGAGCCGCCAGGAAAAGTTGAGAGCTCCTGAAGATGAACATGAGCCCCATCTGCTGACCGTATCCCGGATCGTCGCCTGCGGAGGTTTGATGTTCAGCTTATCGCTATGCTTTTTAACAGCCGAACGGATATCGCCCGTCGTCAGACCCCTTAAAAAGTCGCGTGTGCGACGCTCTATATGTTCTTCATGCCCTGACACATAAAGGAAGAGAGGCTGGTTGACGTTGGCGCCGTCGCGCGCCGCTTGGCCAAGAGACACCAGACCTCTCTCCGTCGCAACGTGTACGATCTGATGCTCTACGCCTCTAATAGGAATCACCGATCCGTGCTGAAATGGAATTGTGTCGGGGACCTTTAAAAGCTTTGAGTGAATCCATTCAGCGTGTTCCGACGCAAACTTACAAGCCTCCGACAGACGGCTTCTCATAGGTGCCGTCAAAACCGCATCGCGCGTGGCGGCTCTTATGCGAAGTGTGAAACGAGTTGCTTTTGCATGACGGCGAACAGCAATTTGGTATGTATGCCCGTTGTGCGCTACCGTCAAATCATCAATGGCCATGCTGACTTACCCTGCCTCTGAGCTCCAATGTCAGGAACAGCCCTTGATGAAGTGCGTCTACTTTTGCTCGCTGCGCTCAAAGAACGCGCATATGCGCGGCGCTATTTCTCGGTTGAAACGCGATCCGTTGAAAACGCCGTAATGTCCTACTCCAGCTTGCAAATAATGCTCTTTCCTGTTGTCAGGAATCCTGATGCAAAGATCATGAGCGGCGGCAGTTTGCCCGACTCCTGATATGTCGTCCTTCTCTCCTTCAACGGTCATTAGCGCGGTACGCTCAATCGCATGCAAGTCAATCTTATTGCCGCGATGCATCATCTCCCCTTTAGGAAGCGAGTGACGCACAAACACCTCCTCAATCGTTTGGAGATAATATGCAGCGTCCAGATCCATCACGGCCAGATATTCATCATAAAAGTCTCGATGCTTTTCTGCCGAATCGCCGTCGCCCTCGATAAGATGGTTGAACATTTCAAGGTGAGCGTTCACGTGCCGATCAAGGTTCATCGCCATAAATCCTGAAAGTTGAAGAAATCCAGGATAGACCTCTCTACTGACGCCTGGGTAGGGAAACGGTACTGATACAATGCAGTTTCGTCGAAACCATTCCGTCCCTCGCTCCTGCGCCAACAGGTTAACTGCAGTGGGGCACTTCCGCGTGTCGATAGGCCCGCCCATAAGAACCATAGAATCAGGCGCTTTTGCATTACCATCAGCCTCCATTAAGGCGATGGCGGAGATAAGCGGAACTGATGGCTGACACACTCCAAGCGTATGAAGAGGAGACGCATCCTCGGCTTCATTGAGAAACTCAAAAATAGAAATGAGATAATCGACGTAATCATCGAGATTGAAGCTCCCCGCTGTAAGCGGGACCATTCGAGCGTCGGACCAATCCGTAATGTAGACGTCATAGTGCGGAAGGAAGGCCTCAACCGTGCCCCGCAACAACGTCGCATAATGACCGGACATGGGAGCCACGATCAAAAGCCTGGATCTAGGCGCTGGCCGGATACATTGTTGCGCAAATTTGAGAAGACGACAGAAAGGCCTCTCCCATACTAGGGTCTCGTCTATGGCAACGCTTCGACCTCTTATAATGGTGGAACCGTAGTCAAAGACGGGCTTTCCATAACGCCGGGTGACCCGCTCGAACAATTCGGCGGAAGCGGCAAGATTTCGCCCCAAGAGCGTATGTGCCCAAGGATTCAGCGGACTCTTGAACAGAAGCCGAGTTGCGTCCGACACCGCACGCGCCGGGGCGACGGCGAGGTGAGCCATTTCATAGATCTGGTACGAAAACCGGTTCATCGCGTGTCCGCCTCTTGCAATCGCCAGCACGCTGGATATCAAGAACTAATGGAGCATTGTACCGCTAGAGTTTATTGATTTTCCAGTATAAATTACCGCTATGAACTTGGATCGATGCATAGACTTTGGCAGCAGGGCCCGTTCGCTGCGCGTGGACACCCTCGTTAAGCTCCGCTGGCTTGCGGTGGGGGGTCAAATCTCTGCCTTGTTGGTCACTTATTTTATCTTGGGTTTCGATCTTCCCTTGGTCCTCTGCCTCGTATCGGTGGCTGTTTCGATCTGGCTGAATATAGGGCTCCGGCTTCGCTACGGCGTGAACCATAGACTTGGCGAGAACCCGGCTAGTGTCCTGCTCGCCTTTGATATCGTTCAACTCGCAAGCTTACTGTTTTTTACCGGCGGGCTTCAGAACCCGTTCGCGATCCTCTTTCTGGCGCCGATTCTGATCTCTGCGGTGTCGCTGTCTCTAAAGCGGACGCTTATCCTTGTTCTTGTGATGATAGTAGCCGCTAGCTTTTTGGCGTTTCACCACTATCGATTGCCGTGGCGCGCCGATACGGAGCTTACCCTTCCGCTTCTCTATATCGGGGGAATATGGATCGCCCTCGTACTGGGATCTACATTTATCGCAGCTTACGCATTCAGGGTCGCGGACGAAGCTCGAAGGTTGACGGACGCTCTGGGCGCAACTGAGCTGGTGCTGGCGCGTGAGCAGCATTTAACGCAACTTGATGGTCTAGCTGCGGCCGCCGCGCACGAATTAGGGACGCCGCTTGCTACGATCACGCTTGTGGTCAGGGAAATGCGGAAACTAGGTCCTGAATTGGGCGCGCTTACCGATGACGTTTTGCTTCTCGAACAGGAAGTGACGCGATGTCGCGCAATATTGGGGAAACTAACATCTCTGGGTAGTGATGGAGATAGAATCTGGGGAGCGTTGAGCCTTAGTCAGATGATCGAAGAGATCATCGCGCCCGTACGCAACTTCGGTGTCCAGCTCGATACGCAGCTGTCAGGCGATCAGTCCGAACCATCTCTCACCAGAAATCCCGCAATTTTGTATGGTCTCAGCAATATTATTGAGAATGCAGTTGATTTCGCAAGGTCTCTTGTGACCGTGAGCGGCGGATGGTCTCATGAGCAAGTCCATATCATCATTGAAGATAATGGACCGGGGTTCCCGTTGGAAATCTTGGCGAGGCTCGGTGAGCCATATGTGACCAGTCGCAGCGCTCGACGGAGCGCCAAAATGGACGAGGGCGGCTTGGGACTGGGCCTGTTTATCGCCAAGACGCTGCTTGAACGAACTGGAGCCACGGTGAGGATGGAAAATATACCCTCAAGCGGCGGCGCGCGCGTAACGGTCCTCTGGAGCCGGGATCTTTTTGAGGGAACCTTCGCGCAGACGGTTGCAAATCGACACGACTCGCCTAGTTGAAGCTTTGCGCTGATTTGCGCTGTCTGAACTCGCGAAGCGGAAAATGGACCAGCTCACCATAGCGGAGACCGAAAAGACCCTTCTCATCGTCGATGACGATCAGCCTTTCCTTCAACGGCTTTCGCGAGCAATGGAGCAAAGAGGGTTTGAGGTTGCGACTGCCAGGACCGTCGCAGATGGTCTGGAAAGTATCGAAAGAAGCGCGCCAGCCTATGCAATCATTGATCTAAGGCTGGGCGACGGTAGCGGGCTCGACGTCATCCTGAAGCTGAAAGCGACGCGCCCCGAAGCGCGTGGCGTTATATTGACGGGCTACGGAAACATAGCGACCGCCGTGACGGCGGTGAAGCTCGGCGCTTTTGACTACATAGCTAAGCCAGCGGACGCCGACGAAATCTATCAGGCACTGGTTACTTCAGGGAACAAGGCCGAGCTTCCTTCAAATCCGATGTCCGCCGATCGGGTTCGTTGGGAGCACATTCAACGAATTTATGAACTTTGCGGACGCAATGTTTCTGAAACAGCGAGGCGGCTCAACATGCATCGGAGAACTTTGCAAAGAATTCTGGCGAAGCGAGCGCCGAAATAACGATGAGTTGTTAGTCCGCAGGTGAGTGATCAAACGTCGCGTCATATCCGTGAGGCGTTGAATAGAACCTAAATTCAACGCCAAAAGCATGACTAAGCGCTCTGGATTCCATGATGATGTCTGGTGGGGCGCAGGCTAACATGCGGCCCTTATGGACAACCAAAATTTTTGTGGCGTAGCGCAAAGCCAAGCTGATTTCGTGAAAGGCTGCGATCACCGGTCTGCCTGATTCCGCTCGATGCGCCAACACTTCCATGGCAAGCAATTGCGCCGCCGGATCGAGTGAATTCAGAGGCTCGTCCGCAATCAGGATTGGCGATGAGCTGACCAAAGCTCGCGCTAGAGAAATGCTAGCCCGCTCGCCTCCAGATAAATTGTTCACCGACGTGTCGGCAAGATGAAGGACGCCGAGCTCTCGAAGGCTATTGTCTATCTTGGCCGCGTCTGCTGATGACTGATTTGCAAACGCACCAATTCCCAAGCGGACCAAGTCTCTAGCCGACATAGGCCAAGCCAAATCGCGCTGCTGCGGCAAATATGAAATCAACTTTGACCGTTCACGACCGTTAAGTCCGCATGCTTGCCTTCGCAGGATTGTAGCGTACCCCTCAGGACGAATCAGACCTGCAGCCGTGCGCAACAGCGTCGATTTACCGGCGCCATTGGGCCCAACGATTGCTATCAGATCATTTTTGAAGAGATCAAAACAAACGTTCTGCAACAAATACTTGTTGTCATGGATAACGTACACGTCGCGCCAACTCATAAGGGCGCTTCCGTCACGAGGCTCCAAAGAATCTGAAGACATCACGCGCGAGCTCCCCCAAAAGAACTCTGCTTCTTCATCGCAATATATAGAAGGAACGGGGCTCCAATAAGAGCTGTTACCACTCCGATATGTACCTCACCGCTTGAGGGAAGGCTACGCACCACAATATCTGCCGTCGTTGTAATGCATGCGTCCGCGAGGCAGGACGGCAACCGCGTCAAGGAAGGGTCGCCGCCGCAACTTGATCGTACAAGGTGAGGCGCAATTAGCCCAACGAATCCTGTGGCGGCAACCACAGCCGTGCCGGCTCCAATCGTCAACGCAATCCCCAAAATGGTAGTCGTTGTTGTAAGCTCTACCTTATATCCAAGGGACCGCGCTGTATTTTCTCCCAGCGCTAAAGCTCGATGAGCAGACCAGCAGCGAAAGAGCAACAAGCATCCCAAGAATATGAATAGAACACTGAGTGTCACATGTATAATCGAACGATCAGCAAAGGAGCCAAGAAGCAAAAAAATTCAGTTACGGTAAACGGGTTTGCCGAAATGCTAGTAAGAGCGATGTGCCCGCGCCAAAAAGACTTCCATGCGCCATGCCGACAAGCAAGATAGAAACTATATTCTTATTACTAGCCAAAAAATTATGATCAACGCCATCGATAGAATGGAAAAACTGATCGCCGCAACAGGTAGGTAAAACGATAGGACATCAGGGACGCTTCCTGACAGCATAAGCACAACTTCAAAAGCTGCAGCCTGTGGAGCGCCAAAAGCCCAAGGTCGGGAAGAAGGTTTTTGTGAGCGCTTGCGAAGCGGTTCCGCAAAGGCCCAGCCTTGCGCCACACGTCATAGCCTATATGAGCCGAGGCAGCCAAAGGTCACGAACGATCAAAGCGGACTGCGAATCTGGATCAAACAAACCTACGAGCACTTCCTGGGCGCTCAATGACGCAGCGCCAATTGACAGCCGGACGACGCAAAGCGTCGCTAGAATAATGCTAAGGACAATGATCAAGCGTATGCGCATACTTGGTCGCTTCCCATCAAAATGTCGCTGTTGCCAACCCTATCAGACTAGTTTCATTTAATCTTTCCAAAGACCAGCGCGCGCTTGAGTTTGGCAATAACGGTCAGGTTCTTGGTCTCAGTTCAATGTCTAGGAACCCGGCGCTCTCCTATCACTCAAAACTGGAGGGTTCAGTCCCGGCCATGCGGTCTGCCACTGAAACAATTCTTCGTTTTGCGCCTGACCTAGTTTTGGTGGGGGCGCACGATGCGAGATACACCATCACCATTCCATCCAACGCCGGCATGAGAATACAGGTATTGCCGCAGTGGAATACTCTTGCAGAAACCAAGATGGGAGTGATTGAGGCGGCCGCCTCAATGGGGCATGGAACCAGTGGCTCCGAGCTCGTCGCCGACATTGATCGATCGCTGGCCAATTTGCGGAATTTGCTAGCGCGTATGGTGGCTGATCTCTCTTTCCTCCTTCTGCAAAGAAGAGGTTACGCTCAAAGAGAAGGCGTTACCGCCGAGGTGCTGGAGCATGTGGGATTGCGCGATGCATCCGACCAATTCGCTTTAACAATTGGTGGAGCTTTTGTGCCGATCGAGAAACTTATAGCCGCAAGACCCGACTATCTTGTTGTCTCTGATGCTCTTACGGTCGCTGAAGATCAAGGACAGGCAATATTTCTTCATCCGACTATGAGGCGCCTCTATCCAGCGGGCAAAAGACTGATAGTACCTGATGTCTTTTTTATTTGCCCCGGACCGTCGACCCCCACCTTGATTGACCAGATCCGGCGACAGATTGAAGAGAAAGTGATCTTGAAATAGCCTGAAAGAAACTTGGTCCCAATTCGGTCCCGAATGCGTGAGCACATTTAATGAACAGCGTTTTTTCTGGACTGTCGACCACAATATTCGACAGCATGTCAAACTTGTCGCGGGAGTTAGGCGCGGTAAACCTCGGACAGGGGTTCCCAGATGATCCCGGTCCGGATGATGTTCGTAAAAAGGCCGCAGACGAGATCATGTCTGGGTGGAACCAGTATCCGCCTATGATGGGGCTTCCTGAACTACGGGAGGCCATTGCTGTACATTACGCTCAGCATCAAAATATTTTGATCGACGCCAATACTGAAACGATGGTGACGTCAGGCGCAACAGAAGCTCTGGCCGCTGCTTTATTGGCGACCGTAAATCCAGGCGACGAAGTTGTCTTGTTCCAGCCAACATATGACGCTTACTTGCCGCTTGTTCTTCGAGCAGGCGGCGTTCCGCGCTTCGTCAATCTGAAGCCGCCAAACTGGACGTTTGACCGCGAAGATCTCGAGCGCGCATTCAGCGACCGTACCAAAGTGGTGTTGTTCAATAGCCCACTTAATCCGTGCGCTACGATATTCTCACGTTCTCAGCACATCCTTCTGGCGGAATTTTGCAAGAGGTTTGATGCTGTCGCAATATGCGATGAGGTTTGGGAGCATATCGTGTTCGACGGCGTGGAACATACCACGATGATCTCGATCGAAGGCATGCGAGATCGTACCATCAAGATAGGATCAGCCGGTAAGATTTTTTCTCTGACGGGTTGGAAGGTGGGCTTTGTCGTTGCGTCGCCGCTACTGCTCGCTATCGTCGCCAAGGCTCATCAATTTCTTGCATTTACCACTGCACCGAACCTGCAATCAGCTGTCGCTTTCGGATTGAATAAGGACCTGAATTACTTTGTGGAGATGCGGGCGCGCTTTGCCGAAAGGCGAGATTATTTTTCAAATGGATTGCGCGACTGCGGCTTTAATGTACGGCACAGTCAAGCCACCTACTTTGTTAACGTCGATATATCTGACTTCAACATTTCTGATACCGCCTTTACCCAGCGGCTGGTGCGGGAGTTTGGTGTCGCCGCTATCCCGATTTCAGCGTTTTATTCTGGAAATAGCCCTAATTGCGATACCGTTCGATTCTGTTTTGCAAAGAAGCGTGAAACGCTAGACGCGGGGCTTGATCGGTTGAGAACTGCGGCTCGGACAATGAGGATATAAAGATGAAGCGTCTCTTGTTGTGCGTGTCCATTCTCATGTTTTCGTTCGCAGCCATAGCTGCTGACCGACAAGTGTATGTTTATAATTGGTCTGATTATATTGCGCCTAAATTGCTTGATGATTTTACGCGCGAAACAGGCATTCGAGTTGTCTATGATACGTATGATTCAAATGAGACGCTTGAGGCGAAATTGCTGGCGGGTCATTCTGGATATGACATCGTGGTCCCATCGGGCTCTTTTCTCCAGCGCCAGATAAAGGCCGGACTTTATCAGCCACTTGATCGCACCAAGCTTGCCAATGCTTCAAATATATCCCCGGAGGTTGACGCGTTCCTCGCCAGCTACGATCCAGGACTTCGACACTCAATAGCGTATATGTGGTTTTCGACTGGGATCGCTTACAATGTTGAGAAGATTAAGGCTCGGTTTGGGGAACGTGCTATCGATTCTTGGGACGTGGTTTTTAACCCAGACAATCTGCGCAAGCTCTCAGACTGCGGCGTGTATTTCCTCGACAGCCCCGAGGATATTTTTTCTGTAGGCCTTCGATATTTAGGCCTCAATACGAGCTCCAAAAACCCGGCTGATTATCTTCGTGTTTCTACTGCGCTGCAAAAATTGAGGCCGTTCATCAAGAAATTTCATTCGTCTGAGTATATAGGTGCACTCGCAGCAGGTGACATTTGTGTCGCGATTGGCTGGGCAGGAGATAGTTTCCAGGCGCGAAGCCGGGCTCGCGAATCCAGTAATAATATAGATATAAATTACATAGTGCCAAAAGAAGGGACAATCATGTCATTGGACGCATTGGCTGTTCCAGTGGGCGCAAAAAATATATCGGAAGCCTATGCGTTGATAGACCACCTGTTGCGTCCCGAAAGCGCCGAGCAAAATACGAAGACGACGAATTTCGCTAACGGGCTTGCCTTGTCAAAGCAAACGCTGCCGCCAGAAATTGTCGCTAACAAAGCCGTGTATCCGGATGCTGAAACGATGAAGCGTTTTTTTACCGCGCTGCCGCTAGAGCAGGCTCTGCAGAAGGTTGTGACAAGAGAATGGACGAGAGTTAAGAGCGGCAGATAATGTCCGCCGCTCTCAGAATTCTATTGGTCTGTCAGCATTCTCTTGAGGAGCTCGAGCTCTTCCGAAAGAACCCCATCAGTTTTGGCAAGCGTTTCGATCTTTCGCACAGCATGAAGGACCGTTGTATGGTCTCTGCCGCCGAAGCGTCGTCCAATCTCAGGTAGTGAACGAAGGGTAAGCACTTTGGCGAGATACATTGCGATCTGCCGTGGCCTCACCACCGTAGCTGTCCGTCTTGACGAAAGAATATCAGGGCGAGAAACGCTGTAATGGTTTGCAACCAGCTTCTGAATGTCCTCGATCTTAACGCGCTTGGGCTCCCGCAACCTCACAAGATCTCGGATCGCCACTTCCGCCAGCTCGATAGTCAATGGCGTGCTGGCCAGAGTCGCGTGAGCTAGCAATCTGTTGACCGCTCCATCAAGATCGCGCCCGTTTGTCTGGATCACGGTTGCAACGTAGCGAACAACTGCTGCCGGTACTTCGAAACCTGGCTGGGTCGCTCTCGCAGCTTCAATTCTCGCCTCGATGACGCTCACTCGGAGCGCTTCGTCAAATGGTCTCATCTCAACGCAAAGTCCGCCTGACAATCTCGAACGGACTCTGTCGTCAAGGCTATCAAGCTCAGATGGCGGCCTGTCGGCGGCAATAACGACCTGCTTCCCGGCATCTATCAACGCATTAAGCGTGTGACAAAACTCCTGAGGGATAGATTTCCCCCTTAGGAATTGCACATCGTCAATGATCAGCTTGTCGATTGAGCGCAAGCGTTCCTTGTATGCGAC
The DNA here is from genome assembly GCA_947476075.1 of Beijerinckiaceae bacterium. GTDB lineage: Bacteria > Pseudomonadota > Alphaproteobacteria > Rhizobiales > Beijerinckiaceae > Terripilifer. The sequence continues at coordinate 8,338 of CANJPM010000002.1, read as the reverse complement.
TGCGGTATGGGCACGTAGAGCGGACACGAAGCCGTACATGAATTTTTCAGCGGTCAGATAGAGAGACCGCTGACCGTTCAGCGCTGCTGCATTCGCAATTGCTTGTATTAGATGTGTTTTCCCCAACCCAACGGCAGCATGCAGATACAGCGGATTATATAAAGCGGACTCATTTGCGCCGGCGCTTGCTATCCGCATTGCCGCAGCATGAGCTAGCCTGTTTGATTCTCCGACCAAAAAGCTATCGAACGTGAAGCGACGATCAAGGGGCGCCCCGATGATCGCTGCATCCCCACCAGATTGATCGCCGCTGCCAAATACGTGCGGTGCGAGACGTTGAGCGCTTGGAAGAAATTGTTCCTTGCTCCGCCGTTGCAAAGCATTGTCGCCGAATGCTGCAACTTCAGGCAGAGCTGCCGTATCTAGATTGGTGTTTTGCTTACGGGTGCCGCTCCTGACCTCAATGATCAGCCCATGTGCCTCCGGTAGCTCTGAAGCTATAATGACAAGGATGCGTTCCTGATAATGCGACTGGATCCAGCTTTTCAGAAATTTTGTTGGCACCGAACAATAAGCTAAACCAGCTCGAAGAGCATCTAGCTCAAGACGAGCGAACCAAGACGTATAAACATCTTCTCCGAATTCGGCATTGAGTCTCTGAGAGATGCGCGACCAAGCTGCAGTTCTGCGCGCCTCGTCATGGTCCATATCGACATTATTATTGGGAACGTTTTTTTCCCGCGCAAAGGTCATATCTCGGTTCCAAGTATTTTTATTTGACGCAACAGCGCTGCTAACAGCAGGAGCAAGAGATCTGCGCAGCTAAGCGCTGCGCCCGCTCCTATCTAGGACAACTGATGAATTGGGCTCCCGCGCAAAAATGGAGCGACTATGGAAAGGTGACGCTGATAAACAGCAGCGAACGAAAAAAATGAACGACCTATTGTATCGCCATTATTTAGCTTAGCATTAAAGAACATAGTACCCCCTTCCGCGAACACTATTCGCGGCTCCGCTTAACCCATAATGAAAAACCAGTAGCGCCTGACAACCGCCAAACGCTGGCCCCCAATCACCACGGCCCTAAAACGTATCGCGCGCTTTGTTGCCGGAGCGAAAGATACCCCTGCGGACACGCCTTCTTACGCAGCAAGATCGAGACAATCTCGAAATCAGATTACATGCCCAACATGCATGCGCAACACGCTTGGTCGATGTCGTTTTCGCAGGTTGGCCACAATTAATAAGCACTTATATGTTGACGCACATAAGCGACTGATTCCGGAGTAGCCTATCTCTGAAAAGTCTATTTTGAAGAAAGTCGAGTTAGGCGCTCGTGTTTCGATGCAAGTTGCGGAGGCAAAAAAGGATATGCTCCTTTTGGTGGCGCTATCTGCTCTTGGTCGACAAGTTGCTGAATCACAGTCGACTTATCTGTTCGCTTTCCTGTTTCGAAACGTCCGCGAAGAATAAAAAAAGGCCCGGAGAAAACTCCGGGCCTTGGCATCATTTTTCAAACGATCAGCTAGCGAGCGACTTGACCCGCTTCGTCAACCGGGAAATGCGGCGCGAAGCAGTATTCTTATGAACAATACCTTTTTGGGCAGCGCGCATCATGATGGGCTCAGCAGTCGCGAGAGCGGTCTTGGCAGCCGAAGCATCGCCACTTTCAAGCGCTTCTTCAACCTTACGGATGTAGGTGCGCATCTGGCTGCGACGTGAGCGGTTAACCGCAGTGCGGCGGTCGATTTTGCGTACGGCCTTCTTGGCCGATGAAGTATTCGCCATAGTGGACCTCAAAAGGCGTACCGGACAGTCGGCGCGCTAAAAAACATTCCTCACCCCACTCGTGGTCGAGGTATTTTGTCTTATAGTCGCCGATATGCGGTTTCGTCAACGGGCGCCGTCTTACAGACCCTCGAAGAGCGCTGTTGAAAGATAGCGTTCCGCAAACGACGGAATAATGATCACAATGTTTTTGCTGGCCATCTCGTCTCTTGCGCCAACTTCCAGCGCAGCTGCGATTGCCGCTCCCGAGGAGACGCCAACCGGAATTCCTTCCAGCCGGGCGACGAGCCTTGCTGTATCAAAAGACGTCTGGTTGCCGACTGTCATCACTTCGTCGATGATGGATTTATTTAGGATGGAGGGGACGAAGCCGGCGCCAATTCCCTGGATCTTATGTGGACCGGGGGAACCTCCCGATAAAACAGGCGAGTCTTCGGGCTCAACCGCTATAATCCGTATTTTGCTGTTCCGATCTTTCAGGACCTGCCCAACGCCAGTGATAGTACCGCCGGTCCCTACTCCAGATATCAACGCGTCAACGGCCCCAGCGGTGTCGTTCCAGATTTCCTCAGCTGTCGTACGTCGGTGGATTTCAGGATTTGCCTCATTCTCAAATTGCTGAGGTATGACAGCGTTAGGTTCGGCGGCGACGATTTCTTGCGCCTTTGCTATGGCGCCCTTCATACCTTGGGCGGCGGGCGTCAGAATGAGCTCCGCCCCCAACAGCGCCAGCATTTTCCGTCGCTCAATAGACATCGATTCAGGCATCACCAGCATAAGACGGTATCCCCGCGCCGCCGCGACGAAAGCGAGTGCGATACCCGTGTTGCCGGACGTCGGTTCGACCAGCAGTGTGCTTCCCGGATGAATGCGCCCTGCAGCCTCAAGGCTATCAATCATATTGACGCCAATACGATCTTTAACGCTGGCAAGGGGGTTGAAAAACTCAAGCTTTGCCAATAAGTTAGCCTTGATACCTCGAGATTCAGCCAGTCTGTTCAAACGCACCAACGGCGTATTGCCGATTGTTTGTGTAATGGAATCGTAGATTTTCCCGCGGCCTGCCTTTGCATCGGTCATCGTAGAACTCCTCTCGTTTCACAACACATATCACAGAGGCGTAATTTCTTAAAAAACAAACTTATATTGTAAAATCGACTAGACTAGATCCAGCGTCAAAAACACCCAACCCTTCCGCCCTACGAACCAAATCTTCGATTGTTGTCTGGTCAAGAACGGAGATTAGCTCCTTGCTGGCCTCTGAAACGATTGGGGCGACGATTTCTGAGACAAGGCGGGAGCTCGTTTGAAGTTCATATGCTCCGTCTTCATCCGACGCTATGGCGACCCGCACAACTTCGCCGACCGTTATTCGGCGACGCTCTCGCGCTAATTCGTAGCCGCCCCTCGGGCCTCTAACGCCTTTTAGAATGCTTGCGCGAACGAGAGCCTGAAGCAACGTTTCGAGATGACGTGGTGGCAGATTGTGTCGAGCCGCGAGTGCTTTGGCTGCAACCGGGACAGGTCGCGCATGGATTGCAATATCCACCACCGCAGCCACGCCCAACAAAGCTCTTTTTGATAACAGGATCATCGGCTGTGGCTCCCCGAGATTTTGCCGGTGGACCCGAACCCGCGCGAGCCTCTTGCGCTTACTTCAAGGCTTTCAACTTCAACGAGTTCGGCCGCGACCACGGGTGCGATAACCAGTTGCGCTATCCGGTCGCCCCTGCTGATCTCGAAGGGCGCGGACCCATGATTCACGAGAATGACTCCGATCTCTCCCCTGTAGTCACAGTCAATGGTCCCAGGCGCGTTCAGTACAGTTACACCGTGCGTTAGCGCCAAACCAGAGCGAGGTCGGATCTGGGCTTCGAACCCTTCTGGTAAACTTATTGCCAAGCCAGTTGGCACGAGGATTCGTTCTCGCGGTGCGATTGTCAGGGTGGTGTCTGGAGCAACCGCAGCTAGGAGATCCATTCCAGCCGCTCCAGCGGAGTGACGTCGTGGGATCTCAAGGCCCTTTCCTTGATTCACAAGGGTGACGAGCACGTGGATCATTTGTCACCATTGGAAAGAAGAAGCGAGATATGCCGCACAAGCTTTTCCGCCACTAGATCCTTGCTTAGTCTGGGCCACGATTCCACTTTGTCTCGAGAGATAATATGAACGATATTATCCAAGCCTCCCATGACGTCAGACCCAACGCCAACATCATTGGCGACGATCAAGTCACACGCTTTTTTGGTCAATTTCGCTTGCGCGTTAGCCAATAATCCGTCCGTCTCGGCTGCAAAGCCTACGACGACTGGCGGTCGCGCTTCGCCGCTGGCCGCAACTTCTGCAAGGATGTCAGGGTTTTCTATGAATTTGAGGACAGGTAGCCCATTCTTGTCCTTCTTGATCTTACTCGCTTCAATCCGCTCGACCCGCCAGTCCGCCACCGCCGCAGCCGCGATAAAGACATCAGCTGGAAGGGACTGTTGGACGGCGGCAAGCATTTCCTTGGCCGTCTCGACGCAGATCAATTGCACCCCGACAGGGGGGGGGATAGAAACAGGCCCGCTCACCAAAACAACGTCTGCTCCAGCTTGCGCTGCTGCTCGCGCAATCGCATGTCCCTGTCTTCCCGATGACCGGTTGGCGATAAACCGGACGGGATCGATCGGTTCGTGCGTTGGGCCAGAGGTAACGATGACTTTTTTTCCTTCAAGGGGAAGACTCTTTGCAGCCGAACCTTTGTCGAGATCGCGATCCATCAAGTTGGCGGCCGCGTTCAGTATGTCTAAAGGTTCTGTCATCCGGCCGGGGCCGAAATCACCGCAGGCCATTGATCCTTCGCCCGGGCCTATAAAAAAACACCCATCCAGCTTTGCGCGCTCTACATTACGTCGCGTCGCCGCATGAAGCCACATGCGAACATTCATGGCTGGCGCCAGCAAAATCGGCTTGTTCGTCGCTAGCAACAGCGTTGATGCAAGGTCATCTGCCTGTCCAGTTGCGATCTTGGCGAGAAGATCCGCAGTCGTTGGAGCAACAATGACAAGATCGGCGTCGCGCGACAGCTGGATGTGCCCAATCTCCGCTTCGTCGGTCAGCGAGAAAAGATCCGTGTAGACTTTATCGCCAGAAAGGCTGGAAGCGGATAAAGGCGTTACGAACTCACAACCAGCGCTCGTCAAAACCACACGAACTTTGGCGCCGGCGCTGCGAAGCAGTCTGAGCAGCTCCAAGCTCTTATAGGCGGCGATTCCCCCACCAATAATCAACAAGATTTTACGTTCTTGTAGCATGACACCCTGCTTCAGCCTGCTGTCGCAAATGCTTTTTACGCTAGCGCGCAAAAAGCGCGAACGCCAAGATTCCCGCGATCGTCCAAAGCGCCAAGCCGATCGACCGGCTCTGGCGCACCTGTGTCTGGCACATCAATTCCAGCCTGTCTTGGGAGGAACGCATGGAGCTACGCTCGTCAAGATTCATATTCTGCACGAGAATTCCGCTCTGCTCGATCAGGTCGGGCAGTTTCTGCGCCAAACGGCTCAGAACCGAGACGCTTTGCCCAAGATCTTGCATGATCCCTGCAGGTCCGAGTTTTTCTCGAATCCAGCCAGCCACGACAGGCTCCGACGTTGACCAGAGATCGAGCTTGGGATCGAGCGAGCGCGCAACCCCCTCGACAACGACCATCGTCTTTTGAAGAAGCACGAGCTCCGTTCTTGTCTTCATATCGAACAGCGCCGTGATTTCGAACAACAGCCCCAGTAATTTGGCCATTGAAATCTGGTCTGCTGTGCGTGAGTGAATAGGCTCTCCAATCGCTCGAATAGCTTGGGCGAAATCTTCGACGCGATAAGTTGCCGGGACATAACCGGCCTCAAAATGGACTTCTGCCACGCGGCGATAATCTCGCGTGATGAAACCGAAAAGAATCTCGGCAAGAAAGCGCCGCTCCTTGGCGCCAAGTCGGCCCATAATACCGAAATCAACTGGAGCGAGACGACCTTCGCGGTCAATGAATAGGTTTCCCTGATGCATGTCCGCGTGAAAAAAACCATCCCGGACGGCGTGTCGCAAGAATGATTGGATAACGATTTTGCCAAGCTGGGGAAGATCGTACCCATGGTTCTTGAGGGAGACCAAGTCCGACAGGCTGGTTCCATCTATCCATTCAATGACGAGAACGTTCTTTGCCGTCCGCTCCCAGTTGACGCCAGGCACCTGAAAGTCTGGATCAGCGAGTGTGTTTTCAGCAAACTCCGACGCCGCAGCCGCCTCCAAACGGAAATCCATCTCCATCTTTACGCCGCGCGCCAATGTGTCGACGACGTCGTAAAGTCGAAGGCGTCTTGCTTCAGATGAATAACGTTCCGCAATTTTTGCTGCGAAGAACATATCGCCCAGGTCTCGCTTGAAGCGCCTCTCTACGCCTGGACGAAGTACCTTCACAGCGACATCGCGCAAGCTGTGACCATCTCTTATTTTAGCCTTGTGAACCTGAGCGATCGAGGCCGCCGCGACGGGATCACCGAACTCCTCGAAAATTTCGCCAATGCTGCGGCCCAGAGCGGACTCTATGGACTCGATAGCAAGCGCCTTCGAGAATGGCGCCAGCCGGTCCTGTAGCTCTTCCAATTCAAGCGCCGCCTTGGCGCCGACCAAGTCAGGGCGCGTCGCCAGAAACTGACCCAGCTTGATGTAAGATGGTCCTAACTTTGCCACTGCTTTGGCAAGCCTGTTGGACGTTTTGCTTGAATTCCTCCTCTCCAGAAGGCGAGCCGCCTGCAATGGCAAGCTCGCGGCCGGGGGCAAATTGGAAGGATCAACGTCGGCGAAAACGCCCTCTCGCGCCAAGACCCAGCCTGCGTGTGTCAGTCGTATAAAATGGCCGAATGCGTTTAACAAAATCAAGCCTCAGAGCTTCCAGCCGGAATGAATAGCGACGACGCCGCCCGTCAGCTTTGTGTACATGGAACGAGAGAAGCCAGCTGCGGCTACCTTTTCCTTGAACGTTTCAGTCGACGGGAACTGCGCTATCGATTCGACGAGGTAACGGTAGGATTCGCTGTCTCCGGCTACAAGCTTCCCAATGGCCGGTATCGCGTTGAACGAATAGGACCGATAAATCGTGTCAATGAACGGCACATCAACATCGGAGAATTCAAGACAGAGAAAGCGGCCGCCTCTCTTGAGGACGCGCCAGGCTTCGCGGAGCGCAAGCTCACGCCGAGGCACGTTGCGAATTCCAAACGCGATCGTATAGGCGTCGAAGGTCTGATCCGAAAATGGCAGCGCTTCTGCATTGGCTTCTACAAAATCGACCGTCTGGTCGAGGCCCAATTTCGCTGCGCGCTCCCGGCCAACTTCCAGCATCGATCCGTTGATGTCAGCTACGGTCACGGCCGTGTCGTAACCACCAGCGCCAGCAATGCGAAAAGCGACGTCTCCTGTGCCTCCCGCAACGTCGAGGTGACGAAAAGGGCGAGACTTGGGTGGGGCGACCATGCCAACAAGGACATCTTTCCAAACCCTGTGCATGCCCACGGACATTGCATCGTTCATGACGTCGTAACGGGCCGCCACCGACCGGAACACGTCGTTCACTCTTCCTTGCTTTTCCTGCAGCGGCACTTTGGTGAAGCCGAAGTCAATCTGTGGTTGGTCTGACGGGGTTGAAGAAATATGTGCCATGGTCGTCTCCGAACGCCGACAACCATAGCGCCTAGCGCTGTCGATGGCTATGTAGCTCCTCAAATCCCGAGCGCTCAGGTAACCCATGCCCGAACTTCCCGAAGTTGAAACGGTCCGTCGCGGCTTGGAGCCTTCCATGCGTGGCGCTAGCATCTTGAGCGTTGAGTGCCGAAGGGATGGATTGCGCTTCCCGTTTCCCGAGAATTTTACGCAGCGTCTTGAAGGCCGTACGATCGCAGCTCTTGGGCGTCGTGCAAAATATTTGCTAGTGGATTTGGACGACGGATGTGTACTGATCATGCATTTGGGCATGAGCGGTTCATTTCGCGTCGAGGCAGAGACAGTCGAAGTTCCGGGAGGCTTCCATTACGCGCGATCAAACGACCGCACCCATGATCATGTCGTGTTTCATCTCTCAAATGGGGTCAGGGTTGTCTACAATGACCCGCGGCGATTTGGGTTCATGGACGTGACCTCCAGACTCGAGCTTGAACAGCATTCCTCCTTCAAAGGCCTTGGAGCCGAGCCCTTAGGGAATGCTTTCGGGCCCGAAAAACTAGCGCAGGCCTGCGCGGGTAAGCGGACGAATTTGAAAGCGGCTTTGCTGGATCAGCGTGTTGTCGCCGGCCTAGGCAACATCTACGTGTGCGAAGCTCTTCATCGCGCTAGCTTGTCGCCGACGCGGTCCGCAAGCACGCTTGCAAAACAGTCAGGGGCTCCCACGGAGCGCGCCCGGGTTCTGCATGATGCTATTCGCGAGGTTCTCACTGAAGCGATAGCCGCCGGCGGCTCGACCCTGCGAGACCATCGATTAACGGACGGAACGCTTGGGTATTTTCAGCACGCTTTCCGGGTTTATGAT
>CANJPM010000001.1 GCA_947476075.1 Beijerinckiaceae bacterium | reverse complement strand
TTCGTGAAGAAAATACGCGGCGGCTTTATATTATTGCAATCTGGTATGGCGATTGGGCTGATCCGCGATTGCATCGCAATCATGGAGAAGACGAAAAGCTCGCTGGGCCATGTGAACAAATATCTGGTGGGACATCAGCCGGAAGATTTCAGCGCTCAACTTGAGGCGCTGGAGACGCGCGTTCGCGACCTCGCCGCCACGCCCTATGACACCAGCGATCAATATTTTCAGGCCGTTGTCGAAGCCCGCCTTGAAGCGGGCGATTTAACGATGGCAGCCGCCCATGCCGCAATGCTGCACACCGGCGCACGCGGCTATCACAAGAGCCATAGCGCGCAGCGACGCATGCGTGAAGCCTATTTCGTCGGGATTGTAACGCCGGCCACAAAGCAATTGCGCAAAATGCTGGCTGACATGAACACACAACGGTCAGCTTGAGGTTTGCGCAAGACGTCTCGTCTTTTCACTTGAGGAGCCAGTCATGAGCGACGTTCTGATTTCAGCCAAAGATCTTGAGGCCATGAGCAGCGGCGATGTCGTCATCATCGACACGCGCAATCCCGACGCCTATGCGGCGGGGCATATTCCCGGCGCCGTGAACCTGCATGAGATATTCACTTTTCTGGCCACCTCGACGCCCGAAGGCATTGCCGAACTGAAAGCAAAATTCGCGGATTCGTTTGGCAAAGCCGGGCTCTCGGGTAAAGAGACGGCGGTCATCTACGAGCAATCGATGAATTCGGGCTTTGGCCAATCGTGCCGCGGCTATTACCTGCTCAGCGTATTGGGCTATCCAAAAGCCCATGTTCTGCATGGTGGATTTGAATCCTGGACGGCGGCAGGTCTGCCTGTGACGACGGACGCCCCGGCGCCCACGCCCGCCATATTCCCCATCGATCCTGCGGGAAGTCATCTGCTGCTCGACGCCGCCGATATGCTGGCTGCGCTCGACAAGCCTGAGATCGCCATTCTTGACGTGCGCGACGTCGACGAATGGATCGGAGACAGTTCGTCTCCGTACGGCAGAGACTTCTGCCCGCGCAAGGGTCGCATTCCCGGAGCGCGCTGGCTGGAATGGTATCGCATGATGAAGCCCACCGGCGAGGGACCCCGCTTCAAAGGTAAAGATGAGATTCTCGCCGAATGCGCCACAATCGGGGTGTCGCCAGACACGCCAGTCTATCTCTATTGCTTCAAGGGCGCGCGTGCCTCCAACACATATCTAGCCTTGAAGAATGCGGGCGTGAAGGATGTGCGGATGTATTTTGGCTCGTGGAACGAATGGTCCCGCGATCCATTTCTGCCCATAGAAAGCGGCGCGCCGTTCGCAAGCGCTGCCTAAAAACTCCTCAGCCGCAGGCGCAATATTTATCAGGAGACCAGCATGTCGGACAAGAAGCCCCCCTCACCCTACACGCTCAAATCCGGCTGCGCCTGCGGCGCACATTCCTCGCAAGCCGAGCACGAGCGCGCATTCACCGCAATTTCCGTCAGCGCCGCCGATGACGAAAAGTTATTCGGCGGCTATGTCGAGCGCGCGATCCTGCGCGCGATTGCGCCAAACCCGCTACAGCGACGGGCTTTTCTGCAAGCGGTGGGCGCCAGCACGGCGGCAGCCGCCATCGCTGCGCTGTTTCCGCTCGCCACAGCCACGGATGCTTTCGCGCAAGGCGGCGCACCCGAAAAGAAGAGCCTGAAGGTTGGATTCATTCCCATCACCTGCGCCACCCCGATCATCATGGCCGCGCCGATGGGCTTCTACGCCAAGCAGAACATTGACGTCGAAGTGGTGAAGGCGGCTGGTTGGGCTATCGTTCGCGACAAAACGATTAACAAGGAATTTGACGCCGCCCACATGCTGGCGCCGATGCCGCTGGCGATCTCGATGGGAGTCGGCTCAACCGCGCTGCCATTTGCGGTGGCGGCAATCGAAAACGTCAATGGACAGGCTATTTGTTTGTCGATGAAGCACAAGGACAATCGTGATCCCAAAAACTGGAAAGGCATGAAGCTCGGCATACCGTTTGAGTATTCAAACCATGCTTATCTGCTGCGCTATTATCTGGCCGAGAACGGAATCGATCCCGACCGGGACGTACAATTGCGCTCGGTTCCCCCGCCGGAAATGGTGGCCAATCTGCGCGCCGACAACATTGACGGCTTTCTTGCGCCCGACAACATCGTACAGCGCGCGGTGTATGACGGCGTCGGCTTCATTCATCTGCTGTCAAAAGAGATCTGGGACGGCCATCCCTGCTGCGCCTTCGCCGCCAGCCGCGACTTTATCGAGCAGACGCCGAACTCGTACTCCGCCTTGTTGCGCGCCATCGTCGAGGCTGCGGCCTTCGCCTCCAAAGCCGAAAATCGCAAGCAGATCGCAGAAGCCATAGCACCCGCCAATTACCTCAATGCGCCTCTGCCCGTGCTGGAACAGGTGCTGACTGGCGTTTACGCGGACGGACTCGGCGGCGTCAAACGCGATCCCGACCGCGTGACCTTCGATCCCTTCCCGTATGAGAGTTTTGCGGTCTGGATCCTCACGCAGATGAAGCGCTGGGGCCAGATCAAGGGCGATGTGGATTACGCCAAAATCGCCAAGGACGTGTTCCGCGCCACCGACGCCGAAAAGGCGATGAAGGAGGCAGGGCTTGCCGCACCCGCTGCGACCAAAAAGATCGTTGTGATGGGCAAGGCGTTCGATCCGGCAAAGCCGGAGGAATACGTTTCCAGCTTCGCCATCAAGCGCACGTAAGCCCGCATAGGAGCACGCGCCGCCAAAATGGAGCCTCAAACAGAAACGGCCGGGTTTTTCCCGGCCGTTGATAAATTGCAGCAAACCAAAACCGCTCAGGCGACCTTGTTTTCCAGGATCAAATGGCCGACGGCGGTGTTGGAGGCAGGCACGGTGTAGAAGCGATAAACTTCATTCACCTCTTCATCCAGAGCGCCGCGGGCCACCAGCCACATCACCATTTCAATACCCTCGGCGCCAGCTTCGCGCATGTATTCCACATGTTTGATGCCAACCGCCTTACCGGGATCAGTGGCGAGCGCGTCAAGGAACGCCTTGTCGAACTCGCTGTTGATGAGGCCGGCGCGCTGGCCCGAAATCTGGTGCGACATCCCGCCCGTGCCAAAGATCGCGACGCGCAGATCTTCCGGGTAGGATTCGACAGCCTTGCGGATAGCCTTGCCCAGATTGTAGCAACGATTGCCGGTGGGCGGCGGAAACAGCACCACATTAACGGCCAGCGGAATAATCTTGCACGGCCATTCGTCCGGCTGGCCAAACATCAGGCTCAACGGCACCGTGAGTCCGTGGTCGACTTCCATCTTGTTGACGATTGTAAGGTCGAACTCGTCGAGGATCACCGATTGCGCGATATGGGCGGCAAGCTCGGGATGGCCCTTGACCACAGGCACGGGGCGCGGCCCCCAGCCTTCATCTGCGGGAATGAATTCTTCTGCGCAACCAAGAGCGAAGGTTGGCACGATGTCGACGGAGAATGCGGTGGCGTGATCGTTGAAGACGACGATGCACACGTCGGGCTTCACCTTCGCGATCCATTCCTTCGATTTCTCGTAACCGCCAAAAACCCGCTGCCAATACGGCTCGGCGGTCTTGCCGTTGTCGAGCGCGGCGCCGATAGCGGGAACATGGGACGTGAAAACGCCTGCGACAATCTTAGCCATTCTTGTGTTCCCATTCCGATTTTCTGCGATTGCCCTCAACAGAACGCCCGCCTGCGAGCATCATGTCGGCGTATTCCTGCTGGGTCGCGCCGGTCATCATCGCGGCGACCTGCTGGAAGGACAGTCCGTCGGTGGCGCCGAGCTTGGATGTGAAATAGATATTACCGCCCAGCTCCAGCATGCGGATCCACTGCCGCTTCAGTACGGATTCCGTCTGTTCGGGCGTTAGTTTATAGGGTTTGAGATATTCGACCTCGTTGGCCTTGAAGGCCGCGCGATTTTCCGCCTTTAGCAGCGACATGCAGAACATGTTGATGCCGTAGCCCTTGCGTGACTGGTCGGCGTCGAAAATCGTCGTGCCCGGAATATCGTCGTATTCCTTTTTGGGCTTCTCCATGATCGCGCTCCTCCTGATCGTCCCGAATGTTGTTGTTACGAATGAGTATCACAAATGCAACGGGCTGCGACAATGCCCGACGTTTACGGCGATTGTGACATGAATCAAGGATCGCTGGAATTGCCCGGCGTCTCCAGCGCAGCCTCAAGGCCCCCCTGCGGCGAGATCCAGCAAAAACCCGGCAATTGGCGGCGTGCGAACGTGAATTGACGCCGGGCGTAATGGCGCGTGTCGGCCTGGCCGCGCGCAATCGCCTCCTCCCGGCTGATCCGCCCGCACAGCCAGTCGATCAGGCCGGGGATTCCGTGGGCGCGCATCGACGGCAGCATCGGATCGAGGCCGCGCGCCATCAGCGCCTGCGCCTCCTCCACCGCCCCCTGCTCCATCATCGCCTCAAAGCGCGCGTCGATGCGCGGGTAGAGCCAGTCGCGCGGGGCGTCGAGAAAAAACCCGCGCCAGCTCCCCGGCGCCAGCACAGGCGCCGAACGGGCGCCCTGAAACGAGGCCAGCGGCTGGCCGGTGGCCTCGAAAATCTCCAGCGCCCGCAAAATGCGTTGTGGATCGCTGGGGCGCAGCCGCGCCGCCGTTTGCGGATCGCGCGCGACCAGCAGCGCGTGCATGTCCGGCGCGCTCACGCCCGCCATCCGGGCGCGAACATCCGCCCGCACCTCGTCAGGCACGGCGGGAATGTCGGAAAGCCCCTGCGTCAGCGCCTTGAAATACATACCGGTGCCGCCGACAAAGATCGGCGCCATGCTCAGCGCCCGGCAATGCTCCAGCGCCCCTTGCGCATCCAGCAGCCATTTGCCGACGGAATAGTTTTCGCTCGCATCCACATGGCCAAACAGCAGATGGGGCGCCAAAGCCTCTTCCTGCGGGCAGGGGCGCGCGCTCAGCACCCGCATGTCGGCATAGACCTGCATCGAATCAGCGTTGATCACAGCGCCGCCCAAGCGGCGCGCAAGCTCAATCGCAAGAGCGGACTTGCCGCTTGCGGTCGGTCCTGCAATGAGAAGCGCCTGAACCAGAATCCCCTCCATCGTCGGCCACGCGCCGGCGCCAGCCAGCGGGTCGCACGTGCAGGATACCATCGCAACCCTTATCGCGGCTCCCGGCAGCCGCGCCATCGACGCGGCAGCCCTCGGCAAGGTCCGCGCTCTTATGCCCTCGCCCCCGCAGGAGCGCTGGCTCGCTCCCCTTGAGGCGCTTGATCTTTGGCTGACGCTGCCCAGCGCGCAAGCCGCCCGTGAGCTTGAGAAGAATTTACGCGCAGCCCTCAGCGGACTGCCCATCGACGTGGTGGCGCAACCTGCGCAAGGGCGCCGCAAGAAACTGCTCCTGGCCGATATGGATTCAACCATGATCGGGCAGGAATGCATCGACGAGCTGGCCGATTTCGTCGGCAAGAAAGCTCACGTTTCCGAGATCACCGAGCGCGCCATGCGCGGCGAGATCGCCTTCGAGCCGGCTTTGCGCGAGCGCGTGGCGCTCCTTGCTGGGCTTGAAGAAGAGATCGTCGCCCGCGTGATTTCCGAGCGCATCACGCTGACGCCGGGCGGGCGGGCGCTGATCCAGACCATGCGCGCAAACGGCGCCCACACTGCGCTCGTATCTGGCGGGTTCACGCTGTTCACGACCGAGATTGCAGCAATGATCGGCTTTCACGAGAACCGCGCCAATGTGCTGATCGTCGAGGACGGCAAGTTTGCGGGCCTCGTGCAGGAGCCGATTCTGGGCCGCGAGGCCAAACTCGCCGCGCTGATCGAATTGCGCGATCGCCATAGCTTGACATCCAATGAAACGATGGCGGTCGGCGACGGCGCCAATGATCTGGCGATGCTGGAGGAAGCCGGCCTGGGCGTGGCCTTCCACGCCAAGCCGGCGGTGGCGGAAGCCGCACATGCGCGCATCGACCACAGCGATCTCAGCGCGCTTTTGTTCATGCAAGGTTATGCGCGCGACGAGTTTGTCGAATAGCGCCAGCAGCGCGCAGTTAAAGCTGCGCGCCAGCTACTTTCGTCTCATACCCGCCCGCCGTCAGCGCTTCCGCCAGCTCAATGGCTTGCGCGCAGGTTTCAGCGGTGACAAGACCGCCGCCCATATCGACGCTGACCAGCGCGTCGGGGTCCTTGCGCTTGAGGATGCGCGTGACGGCGTTCACGCAGCCCTGGCAGGTCATACACTTGACGTCGAGGACGATCGTCTTTTGCTCAGTCATTATTGATCCTCAATTGTCGCGAACCGCCTCGCCCTCGATCTCTATCAGAAAACCGGGATTGGCCAGCGCAGGCACGATCAGAAACGTGCTGGCGGGCGTATGGATCCCCAGCTTGCGCGCGCGCACCTGCCGCACAATGGCGAGTTCGTCGGGCCGCGTGCAATAGGTGACGATCTTGACCAGATCCTTCAGCTCCATGTCGGCGGCCTTGAGCAGCGCAAGAATGTTATCGAACACCTGCTCGGTCTGCGCCTCCAGCCCTTCACGCAAGACGCCGTCGGCGCCCATGCCCACCTGGCCCGACAGGATCAGGCGGCGCGCGCCGGCGCTGACTAAAACCCCTTGCGCATAATTGGACGAGGGCTTGGGAAGCTCAGGCGGATTGATGAACACGGGCATGGGGGACTCCTGAACTGAACCGCAATCATAACTCAAATGGAAGAAAAGAAGGGCGCTTATCCTTCTCCCGCGCGCGGGAGAAGGTGGGTTTTGCGTCAGCAAAAGCTAAGATGAGGGCTTGAGCTTCAACCTCAAAGACCCCTCATCCGTCGCGCTTCGCTCGCCACCTTCTCCCGCCTGCGGGAGAAGGAAGAGCGCCAACCTTCCCTCTACCTTGCGCGGGAGAAGAGAAGAAAGAGCCTATTCCCCGTGCAGAGCCTTCTTGGTGCGCGCTATAATGTCAGGGGGCGAAGCGTAGACCTTGGCGACCAGGGTTTGCAGCTCTTCGCCGCTCACGGCGTCCACATCGAGCCGGGCGCGGGTGGCTTCAGCGCGCAATTCGGGATCTTTGATGGTGGAGTCAAAGGCCTGACGCAGCGCGCTCACGCGATCCCTGGGCGTTTCGGGCGCCACAACATAAGGACGGCCAAAGCGCGACTGGCTGAAGAACAGGTCCAGCATCGCCCGCTCGTCGTCGCTCTTGGCGAACGTATGCGCGAGCGGCACGCCCTGCTTGTTGAGATCCGGATGTCCCTTCTCATGCGTTTGCACAATCACCTTGACGTTTCCGGTGGTGAACCAGCCCGGTTGCGTCACCGAGATCGAAGGCCAAGCCAGCCCGCAAGCGCCCTGCGCCTCGCCACGCTCCACCGCCAGCGAGATTTCGCGGCTGCCTGGATAGCCGGTGACGACCTTGAATTTTGTGCCCAGCACGGCATTGATGACCGCAGGGTAGTCGCTGGTGGAACTGGACTGGCTGGCCGCCATCACGAGCTCTTTCGTGAACACGTCCGAAAACTTGGCGACCGGCGAATCCGCCCGCGCGAGACAGATGTAGATGTCGTCGTTGGCGCTGCCCAGATAGATCGACTTCGAGGGATCATGCTTGATCGGCGTCTTGCCCAGCAGCGGCTCCAGCACCACGCCCGACTGGAACGCCCCGATCACGCTGCCGTCCTTGGGCGCAACATTGTATATATAATTAGCCGCAACATTGCTGCCCGCGCCAGGCATGTTCTGCACGATGATCGTGGGATTGCCGGGAATGTGCTTGCCCATGTGACGCGACATCATCCGGGCGTAAGTGTCGTAACCGCCGCCGGCCGAGGAGCCGACGATGATCGTGACCTGTTTGCCCTTGTAGAAGGCGGCGACGTCGGCATTGGCGTTTTGCGCGCTCGCAGGCGCAACCATCAGCACGCCCGCCCATATCGCGCCAAGCGCAGACAGAGCTGGGGATTGAGCTTGAAACATTTCTTCCTCCCGGTCATTTTGTAGCGGCAGGTTAGCCGGTTCAGGGCGCGCACGCCAGATGCGGGCGCCTGCTCGCTTGACACCCTCCCCCCGCCAGCTTAGCGCCAGCCCATGCAATCAATTCCGCACACATTCGCCCGCCTGCCCATCCTCGCCGGACTTGGCGAGATCGCCGATTCCTACGACGTCGTCCTGTCCGACATCTGGGGCGTGGTCCACAACGGCCGCGAGGCCTTTCCCGAAGCCTGCGCCGCGTTGACGCGGTTTCGCGCGCGGGGCGGCACGGTGATCCTCGTGACCAACGCGCCCCGGCCGTTCCCGCCGATCCTGGAACAGCTTGAGGGATTGGGCGCGCCGCGTTCGGCCTTTGACGCAGTGGTGACGTCAGGCGACGTGACGCTTGGCTTCCTCATTGAGCGCGGCATGGCGCCGCTGCATCACATCGGCCCTCCGCGGGATCTGACGTTCTTTGACATTCTGGAGGACCAGAGCGGCCTTCGTCCGCCGCTGACCTCGCTGGAAGAGGCAGATTACGTGCTCTGCACCGGCCTGTTCGACGATGCGCACACGCCAGATGATTACGCGCAGGCGCTGTCTGTTATGCGCGCGCGCAAGCTCGATTTCATTTCCGCCAATCCCGATCTCGTCGTCCATGTCGGGGAGACGATGCTCTATTGCGCAGGCGCTATTGCGCAGCGCTATGAAGAGGAAGGCGGGCGCGTGTTGCAGGCGGGCAAGCCGTTCGCGCCGATCTATGATCGGGCGCTGATGCTGGCGGAGCGCCATCGCGGCGCGCCTGTCGATCTCAAGCGCGTGCTCGCCATTGGCGACGCTCTGCGCACCGACGTGAAGGGCGCCTGCGATCGCGGGCTCGATTGCGTGTTCGTAACCAAAGGCATCCACCGCGACGAGATCCACCCCGGCGGCGTACTGGACGCGGCGGCGCTGGATGCGCTTGTCGCGGAATCAGGATTGACGCCGATTGCCGCAATGCCTGCCCTGGTTTGGTGAGTGCAGGGCGTTGCATCAGCAACGCCCCCGCCGGTTCCACTATCTCACAAACGCGTCATGGTCGCGAAGGCGGCCATCCGCGGCCGACTTCGAGCGCGTAGCGCGCAATCACGCGCCGCGCGTTTGCGCGTAAACTTCATCCATCTTGGCCTTCAGGCTCTGCGCATTATACGGTTTCAGCAAATAGGCGCTGACGCCCGCAGCGCCCGCAGCAACGATGCTGCCGGAGCCTGATTCGGCGGTGACCATCAGAAATGGCGTAGCGGAACAATGGGCGCTTGCGCGCACCCGCTTCAGCAATTCAAAGCCGGTCATCGGCGCCATGTTCCAATCGCTGATCACGAGCCCGTAATCGCGGGTCTCCATGCGCGCAAGCGCAGCCGCGCCGTCGCTCGCGTCGTCAACGTCCTCATAACCCAATTGCTTGAGAAGATTGCGCATGATGCGCAGCATCGTCTTGAAATCCTCGACGATGAGAATCGGCGTGGCGACTGGAAAAGACATGATAAAATCCACATTCAATATCGTCGCACTTTAATCCTTGCCGCTTACAGCCTCGTTAAAGGTCAGGCGGAAAACCACGCCCAGTCAAAATCCGCGATGCACAAAGCATCGGGCGCTCTGTCCTGGCGCAACACCAGCTCGCGCACCCGCAGGGCTCGGGCGTAATCGCTGGCGGGCGCCTTTGGCTCCGAATCGTCGCGCATGGAAATAAAATTCACCCCGCCCATCGTCAGCGCCGCAAAGCGCAGACGTTGCGGATCCTGCGAGCGGGCGATCAGCGTCGCCACTTCGCCCCCGCCGCCATAGCGCCACGGGAAAATCAGCCTGCCGCCGGGCGCAAGCGCCCCCACCCATGCGCGCTCCGGAGCGCGGGCGGCTGCGTTGACGTAGATGACGTCGACGGGCGGAAATGGCCCTGCCGCGCCGCTGCCGCCATGGACTTCGACATTGGCCAGGCCGGCAAGTCCGCTTTTGGCGAGCGCCGCCACGTCAGGCTCGATCTCATAAGCCATTACGCGCCCGCGCGGACCCACCAGCGCGGCGAGAATCGCGGTGTAATAGCCGCCGCCGCAGCCCACGTGCAGCACCCGCTCGCCCGGCTGCGGCTCGATGGCCGAAAGCCATTGCGCATGCAGCGATGGCTGGCCGTTATTGACGCCCTTATCAATACTGATTGCGATCAGCGCGTCCTGATACAGGCTCTCGGGATCGGACGTTACAAGCGTGTCGCCGCCGCGATAGATCGTCCACGGCGGCGGCGGCAAAAACCGCTCGCGTCTGACATGCGCAAAAGCGGCCGCCAGCCGCAGCGATGCGTCGGGGCCGACGACCCCAGCGGCGTACCGGCGCCTGGCCGTTGCAACATTGCAGCCTGATTTCGTATTCATGGCCTGAATCTAGCGCGCGCCAACCCTGCGCACAGAGGCGTCGCCTGAGCGCGAAAGACGATCACACTTAAGGCTTGGGACCTTGCGCGACTTGACGCTGGCGGGCGCCCCATGCAGTTTGCCGCGGCGCAGCCGCTTGGGCTGGCGGCGCGCCCGTAAAGGGCTCACCCTTGCTCAATCTCCCGCTCAAAGAGCCTGAATTTGTCCACCCTCGCCAAAGGCTTCATCATCGCCCGCGACCCGCCGAGCCCGCCCATGGGGCTGGAAGGCGCCATTGTGGCGATCGGCAATTTTGACGGCGTGCACAGAGGCCATCAGGCCGTGATCGAACGCGCGCTCACGCTTGCCCAAAAGCTTGGCAAGCCCTGCGCCGTGCTGACGTTCGAGCCCCACCCGGCTGATTTCTTCGCCGGCCGCTCCGTCGTCCATCGCCTGACGCCAGAGGCGGCAAAAGCGCAAACGCTTGCCCGCCTCGGGCTCGACGGGCTGGTCGTGCTGAGTTTCGACGCGCAGCTGGCAGCCGTTGAGGCGAGCGCGTTCGTGGAGGACATTCTGGTTCGTCGCCTTGGCGTCTGCGGCGTGGTGGTGGGCTATGATTTCCACTTCGGCAAAGGTCGCAAGGGCTCGCCCGACTTCCTGAGGGAATCTGGCGAACGACTGGGCTTTGCAGTTGAAGTAGTGGAGAAAATCGCCTTCGACGCACGCGGCAGCCTCGACGCCGTCCATTCCAGCGGCGTGCGCGATGCGCTGGAGCGCGGCGACGCAGCTTATGCCCGCCAGCTGCTTGGGCGCGATTATTTCGTCAGCGGAGAAATCATCCACGGCGCCAAGCTCGGCCGCACCATCGGCTTCCCCACCGCCAATCTGCGCCTGCACGAATCCTGCGCTTTAGCCCACGGCATCTACGCCGTACGGATGAGCGTCGATGGCCGCACATGGGACGCGGTGGCCAGCTGGGGCCGGCGGCCCACCGTCGACAACGGCGCACCGCTGCTGGAGGTCTATGTCTTCGATTTTTCCGGCGACCTTTACGGCAAGACCGTCGAAGTGGCGTTCGTGGAATGGATCAGGCCGGAGCTGCAGTTCGACGGGCTGGAGGCGCTGACGGAGCAGATCGAGAAGGATTGCGCGAGGGCGCAGGAGATTTTGGCGGGGGGTTAGCATAAGCGCCGACGCACGCGTGGCCTGTCGTGGATCGCAGACGTCGCAAGGATTACGCTTTCAATGCGGACCGCGCAAATCCTCGCAATCACTCAGCCGCAGCCGCTTTCTCACCCGCTGCTCCCCGCTCCAGAATCTGCCTCACCAGATCAGGCTCGGCGGCGATGATTTTCAAATAGGCGAGCAACGCGGAATCCGGCTTGTAGCGGCCTTGCTCCCAGTCGCGCAGGCGCGCGAGATTGATGTGGAAGCGCTCGGAGAATTGGACTTGGGTGAGGCCCATCCCGCGCCGGGCGCGCTGAATGGGCGCGGCAATGCTCAGCCGTTCCAGTTCCTCGTCCGTGAAGGGCGGGTTATCTGGATCATCAAGCGCATTTTGCTCGATCTGCTCTGGCGTGAGGTTATCCAGAAACTGCCGCTCGGCCTCCGTCATTTTGGGAGGGTTCGCTGGGTCAAATTGATAGCGTACGATCGCCATAAAGCTTCTCCTCCTTTGGGTTTGCGCGCCGCGCCGAGATCAGCCTTACCGTGCGGCCACGAAGCGTAAAGACAACGCACACAAAATAACCATCGATCAAGGCGATGGCCTTGGTGCGAATTTCACCGTCTGACGCCCGGCTTGCATCGACTTCTGCAACGTGGCTGTCTTCAAACGCTAACGTCGCCGCCTGAAAACTGATCCCATGCTTGCGCAAATTGCTCTCAGCCTTCGCGTCGTCCCATTCAAAATCGAATTTTGCCGTCAATGGCTATCCAACCGGCGAATATAAAAATAGGTTCTTCAATGCCCCATTTATACGGGCATCCCGTACCTGCGTCAACCAAATCGCCCCCTCCCCCTTCGCCCATGTTGGCGCTGGAGCCTAAATCCCGTAATCACTGACGCCACATGCTGCGCCCTGCGCCGCCCCTCGACTGGAAATTGGCACGCCATGAACGACAAGCCCGCAGACTCGCCCGCCAAAGGCCCTGATTACGCTCCCACCCTTTATCTGCCGGTGACCGATTTCCCGATGCGCGGCGGCCTGCCCCAGAAGGAGCCGGAGATTCTGGCGCGCTGGAAGGCGATTGACCTCTACGGCAAGCTGCGCTCGACCTCGGCCGGGCGGCCCAAATTCGTGCTGCACGACGGGCCTCCCTACGCCAACGGCAACATCCACATCGGGCACGCGCTCAACAAGATCCTCAAGGACATCGTGACCCGCAGCCAGCAAATGCTGGGCAAGGATTCCAATTACGTTCCGGGCTGGGATTGTCACGGCCTGCCGATCGAATGGAAGATCGAGGAGGACAATTACCGCTCGAAGGGCAAGCCAAAGCCCGATTTCACCAATCCCGCCGCGATGATCGCATTCCGGCAGGAATGCCGCGCCTATGCGACACATTGGCTTGGCGTGCAGCGCGAGGAATTCGTGCGCCTTGGCGTCACCGGAGATTGGGCAAATCCCTACGCCACGATGGCGTTTCCCGCCGAAGCGCAGATTGCGCGCGAGATCATGAAATTTGCCGCCAACGGCCTCCTCTATCGCGGCTCAAAGCCCGTGATGTGGAGCGTGGTTGAGAAAACCGCTCTGGCGGAGGCAGAAGTCGAATACGAAGACCATGTCAGCGACACCATCTGGACCGCCTTCCCCGTGCGCACATTGCGCGAGCGCAGCATGGATTCCACGCGCGCGGCGATGGAGAAAAGCGGCGAGGGCGCGCTCGACATTGAGGGCGTCGACGAATTGTTCGCCGAGATCAACGCGGCGTCCGTCGTCATCTGGACGACGACGCCATGGACCATTCCGGCCAATCGCGCGATCTCCTATTCGCGCAAGATCGCCTACAGCCTCTATCGCGTGACGGAGGCCGCCGCAGACAATTGGGCGAAGGTCGGCGGGCTTTACATTCTCGCCGATCGTCTGGCGTCCGACGTGTTCAAGTCAGCGCGCGTCGAGAATTTCGAGCGCGTGCGGGCCATCGATCCGCGCGACATTCTTGCCTGTTCGCATCCGCTCAACCATCGCGCAGCTGGTTATGAATTCGACGTGCCGCTGTTTGACGGCGACCATGTAACCGACGACACCGGAACCGGCTTTGTCCACACCGCGCCCAGCCACGGCCGCGACGACTTTGACGTTTGGATGAGCAACCAGCGCGAATTGATCGCGCGCGGCATCGACACGAATATCCCCTACACCGTGGACGCCGACGGCTATTATACCGCCGAGGCGCCAGGCTTTGCGGGCAAGCGCGTGATCGACGACAAAGGCAAAAAGGGCGACGCCAACGACGCGGTGATCGCAGAATTGCTGGCAGCAGGAAATCTGATCGCGCGCGGCAAGCTGAAGCATCAATATCCCCATTCGTGGCGCTCGAAGAAGCCGGTCATCTTCCGCAATACGCCGCAATGGTTCATCGCGATGGACAAGCCGCTGCCGCAGACGCGCAATGAATCGCTGCGCGATCTGGCGTTGAAGGCGATCAAGGAAACGCGCTGGGCGCCGGCCTTTGGCGAAAACCGCATCAACGGCATGATCGCCAATCGTCCCGATTGGGTGGTCTCGCGCCAGCGCGCCTGGGGCGTGCCCATCGCCGTGTTCGTGAAGAAGGGCGGCCATGAGATTCTGATCGACGAGATCGTCAACGCGCGCATTGCGCAGGCGTTCGAACAAGAGGGCGCCGACGCCTGGTTTGCAGACGGCGCGGCGCAGCGCTTCCTGGCGCCCGAATACGATCCCGACGATTACGAAAAGATCGACGACGTGCTCGACGTCTGGTTTGATTCCGGCTGCACGCATGCCTTCACGCTGGAGGACGACGAGCACTTCCCCGGGCTTGCCGGCATCCAGCGCGTGCGCGACGGCGGCGCCGACGAGATCATGTATCTGGAAGGCTCGGACCAGCATCGCGGCTGGTTCCATTCATCCTTGCTGGAAAGCTGCGGCACGCGTGGACGCGCGCCCTATGACGTTGTGCTGACGCACGGCTTCGTTCTGGACGAGAAGGGCCAGAAGATGTCGAAATCGGTAGGCAATGTCGTCGCGCCGCAAACGGTCATCAAGGATTCGGGCGCCGACATTCTGCGCCTGTGGGTGGCTGCGTCCGATTATTCCGACGACCTGCGCATCGGGCCGGAAATCTTGAAGACGTTTATCGAGACCTATCGCAAATTGCGCAACACCATGCGTTGGATGCTTGGCTCGCTGGCGCATTTCAACGCAAGCGAACGCGTCGCTTTCAATGACATGCCCGAACTTGAGCGCCTGATGCTGCACCGGCTGGTAGAGCTGGACAGCCTTGTGCGCGAGGCTTATCTGACCTTCGACTACAAGCGCGTGATCGCTGCATTGTCGGCGTTCATGACCAGCGACCTGTCGGCGTTTTACTTCGACGTACGCAAGGATTCGCTCTATTGCGATCCCCCTTCAAGCCTTGTGCGGCAGGCTGCGCTCACCGTGATCGACGAGATTTTCCAGCGCGTCTCGACATGGTTTGCGCCAATTCTGGCCTTCACCTGCGAGGAAGCGTTCATCGCCCGCACAGGCAGCGCGGATTCTTCCGTGCATCTGCAAACATTTCCCGCCACCCCGGCGGAATGGCGCAATGACGAACTGGCCGCCAAATGGCGCGTCATCCGCAATGCCCGCCGCATCGTCACCGGCGCACTGGAGATCGAGCGCGCCAGCAAGCGCATCGGCTCCTCGCTTGAGGCCGCGCCCGTCGTTTACGTGGCTGACGATTCCACGCGGGCCATTCTCGCCAGCGTCGATTTTTCCGAAGTCTGCATCACGTCGGGTCTCACCCTTGAAGCGGGCGAGGGACCCGAGGACGCTTTCCGCGATGCCGAGGCGCCGGGGATCAGCGTTGCGCCGGTCCGTGCAAGCGGCGTCAAATGCGCCCGCTCGTGGCGCTATTTTGACCCCGCATTTGCGGACCCTGAATTCCCCGAAGTGAGCCCGCGCGACGCCAGGGCTTTGCGGGAACTGAAGGCGAAGTCAGCTTGACCGCCGGCTCCCCCTCGCCGCGTGCTCTGGGGTTATCCATTGCCGCCGTTTGCCTGATCGCCGATCAGGCGCACAAGCTCTGGATGCTCAACGTCTACGACATCGCTGCGCGCCAGCCGGTGCGTGTGGCGCCGTTCCTCGACCTCGTGATGGCGTGGAACCCCGGCATTTCCTATTCACTGTTTGCAGCGGAGACCGAAACCGGGCGCTGGACGCTGCTGGGTTTCACTTTGCTGGCCACCAGCGCGCTGGCCGTCTGGCTGTGGCGCGCCCCCGACAGGCTGAGCGCGAGCGCGCTGGGGCTGATCGTCGGCGGCGCACTTGGCAACGCCTATGATCGCTACGCTTATGGCGCAGTCGCCGATTTCTTCTATTTTTTCCTTGATACTGAACGGTTTGGACGTCTTTCCTGGTATGTTTTCAACATCGCTGACGTAGCCATCGTTGCCGGTGTGGCCCTTCTCCTGTATGAAAGCGTGCTACCGTCTCGCGACAAAAGCGAGGAAATAGCCGGGCCGAACAAGGCCAAGGCCTGAACGCCTCCAAATAGCCGCGAATAGCGGACATTTGGGCGCTCAGGATCCAGTCGCGATCAGGGGATGTTTACATGCCGCTTCGTCCTTCCCTTTTGAGCCCGAATCTCTTGAGCCCGCGCTTGCGCCGCTCCGCTCTGGCGGCCGCCTGCGCCGCCCTGTTGCTTGGCTTTGGCCCGAGCCAGAGCGCCATTGCGCTCGACGATGGCGACGAAAACATTTTCAACACGCTGACCAATGTAATCGGGTTTGGCCTGTTCTCCATCGACAAGCCGGACGACAAGCCGGTGATCCAGTATCGCGAGCGCCCGCCTCTGGTGCTGCCGCCCAACCTGTCGCAATTACCCCCGCCCTCCGCTCAGGTTGGGGAGCGCAATCAGGCGTGGCCGCAGGACTTTGACAAGACCCGCAGCCAGAAGCAGGCGCAGGAGCGCATCCGCCGGTCGCGCGACGACGCCGACAAACCGATGTCGGTCGAGGAAATGCGCAAGGGCCGCATCGCTGGCGGCCAGCAGCGTAATCCGGGCGCGGAAAATTGCGATGAGGGCGGCCTTGAGCGCCTGTGCAACCCCGGCGACTTCTGGGGCAAGCTGAAATCCGTTCGCGCCACCGCCGACACCTCAAAGGATCTGGTGGCTGGTCAGGAGCCGGCGCGACGCAACCTCACCGAGCCGCCCGCCGGTCTGCGCAAGCCGACGACAGCCGTGAAATACACCTTCGACGCGCGTCGCGAGGTAGATCCGATGGACCCGCGCGCCCAGCAGCGTGAAGAGGCGCGCCGTCGCGACGCCGCCCAGCGCGGCGACAATATCGATTAGTTTTTTTGATCATTATAACGTCAGGCGCAAAAGCGGCGCCTGACGCGGGCGCACTTCGTGCTTATATAGGGGCGAGGCGCGCTGCAGGGCGCGTCCAGGTTCGGAGGTTCGCCCCTGATGCATAGTCCCGGTTCCAGTCTCGGCTCTTCTTCCTCATCCGCCTCGCTGATCGCAGGCGCCCAAAGCGGCGCTGCGACTCCCGCCGCTGGTCCCAAAATCGGCAATTTCCGGCTCGATAACGGAATGGAAGTCGTGGTCATCCCCGACCATCGCGCCCCCGTGGTCACGCATATGGTCTGGTACCGGAACGGCTCGGCAGACGACCCATTGGGTAAATCAGGCATCGCGCATTTTCTTGAACATCTGATGTTCAAGGGCACAAAGACCCATCCGGTGGGCGAATTCTCCGAAGTGGTGGCCGAGCTCGGCGGCCAGGAGAACGCCTTCACCTCGAACGATTACACCGCCTATTTCCAGCGCGTGCCCAAAGAGCACCTGCGCGTGCTGATGGATTTTGAATCGGATCGCATGACCAATCTCGTCCTCACCGACGAGATCGTGGCGCCAGAGCGCGACGTGGTGCTGGAAGAGCGCCGCATGCGCACCGACGGCGATCCGGGCGCGCAATTGGGCGAGGCCATGCACGCCGCGCTTTACACGCACCACCCCTATGGCAAGCCGATCATCGGCTGGCGGCACGAGATTGAATCGCTGAACCGCGAGGACGCGCTCGCCTATTACGAGCGTTTCTACACGCCCGAAAACGCGATCCTGATCGTCGCCGGCGACGTAGACGCTCAAGAGGTGATGAGCCTGGCCAAAGCCACGTATGGCAAACTGCCCGCACGCGGCAAAGCGCCGGAGCGTTCGCGTCCGCGCGAGCCGGCCCCGCTGGCCCATCGCACGGTGACGTTGAGCGATGCAAAGGTCGAGCAGCCCACGCATCAGCGCGTTTATCTCGTTCCCTCCTATCGCACGGCGAGCGCCGGCGATGCCGAGGCGATGGAGATCGCCGCCCATCTCATCGGCGGCGGCCCCACCAGCCTGCTCTATCGCAAGCTGGTGATGGAGGATCGGGTCGCAGTGTCCGCCGGCTCTTACTATTACGGCACCGCGCTCGACGATTCAGGCTTCTACGTCTGGACAGTACCATCCCCCGGGACGACTCTGGAGCAATTGGATGCGGCGGTTGAAGCCCTGATCGGCCAAATGTCGCGCGAGCCTGTGGCGCAGGAAGATCTCGCCCGCGCCAAGACGCGCCTGATCGCCGATGCCGTCTACGCACAGGACAATCAATCCATGCTGGCGCGCTGGTATGGCGCGGCGCTCACCACCGGCGAAACGGTGGAGGCGGTGCAGACCTGGCCTGATCGTATCGATGCAGTAACGGCTGAAGACGTGCGCGCGACGAGCGCAAAATGGCTGACGCGCAAGCGTTGCGTCACCGCTTATCTGATGCCCGAAGAGAACGGGGCGCCGGTTGAGGCGGGCTGACGCCGCCTCACGAAACTGCGCAACTTGCCTGCACCTCCCGCCTGCGCGTCTTGCGCACGCGCAATCCGGACGCATTCATGACCGCTCTGCAAGACACAAACACGAAAGCACCAGCTCAACCTGCCTCAGCTTACGCAGCGCGCGTGCAAAAAATCATCACGCCATTGGGCCTTGAGGCCTGGCTGGTGGAAGATTACGCGGTGCCGATGCTGGCGTTTGATTTTGCTTTCAAGGGCGGCGCGAGTCAGGATCCCAAGGGCAAGGCTGGCGTGGCGCACATGTTGTCGGGCCTGCTGGACGAAGGCGCCGGGCCTTATGATTCAGACGCTTTCCATCGCGCGCTCGACGACAAGGCGGTGGAGATTTCCTTTCACGAGAGCCACGATAATTTTTCAGGCCAAATGAAGACGCTTTCGCGCCATATGGATGCGGCGTTTGAGCTGGCCCGCGTGTCGATTTGCGAACCGCGCCTTGAGGACGAATCGATTGAGCGCGTGCGCTCGCAGATCGTCGCCGGCCACAAGCATGATGCGCAGGATCCCAATTCTCTGGCGGCGAAAGCCTTCCGCATCGCAGCCTTCGGCGATCATCCTTATGGGCGCCCCACCAAGGGCGATCTTGATTCCATTCCCGCAATCACGCGCGACGATTTGGTGAACTTCCATCGCGCCGCGCTCGCGCGCGACAATCTGAAGATCGCGGCTGTCGGCGCAATCGACGCCGCCCGTCTGGCCGCGCTCATCGACAAAACATTCGGGGCTTTGCCCGCAAAATCAGTCGTGGTCGACGCCACCGAGATCACGCCCAACTTTGGCGGCAAGCCCCGGATCATAGACGTCGACGTGCCGCAGACCACGATCCGCTTCGGCCTGCCGGGTATTCCCCGCCACGATCCCGATTACATGGCGGGCGTGGTGTTGAACCACATTCTGGGCGGCGGCTCCTTCTCGGCGCGCCTGTTCAAGGAAGTGCGCGAGAAGCGGGGCCTCGCCTATTCGGTGCATTCGCAATTGATGAATCGCGACCATTGCGCGCAATTCACCGGCGGCACCTCAACCAAAAACGAACGCGCCGCCGAATCGCTTGCCGTGATCCAGGAAGAAATCGACAAGCTGCTGACCGACGGCCCCAGCGAGGACGAGCTGGAGAAGGCCAAGAAATATCTCATCGGCTCCTATGCGCTGCGCTTTGACACCTCAACCAAGATCGCCGGACATCTGGTGGCCATGCAAACGGACGGCTATCCGGTGGAGTTTCTGGACGCCCGCAACGGCATGGTGGCGACTGTGACCATGACCGACGTCAAAAGCATCGCCAAGCGCCTGTTCGACGGCAAGTCGCTGCTGGTGGCGGCGGCGGGCCGGCCGGAGGGGTTCTAAAAAGCTTATGGCCTCGCCCCCCCGCAAAAAATTCTGGGCCAAGCCGCTGGCTGACTTCGTGGGCAAGGCCATGGGGCCGGTCGCGGCCAAGCAGGGGTTTGGGGAGAGCGACATCATCCTGCACTGGCCCGACATCGTCGGCGCCCGGCTGGCGGCCGCCAGCGAGCCCCTGCGCCTGCAATGGGTTCCCCGCGCGCCGCAACGTCCGCCGGACGCGCCGATTGAGCCGTCCACCCTGCTGGTGCGGGTGGAGAGTGCGTTTGCACTCGAATTTCAGCACCTTGCTCCTATTGTCATCGATCGCGTCAACGCCCGGCTCGGCTGGCGCTGCGTGGGCCGAATCGGCCTGCGACAGGGGCCAATTGGGCAGGCGCGCCCTCGCCGTGCGCTGCTGGCGATTGACCAGAAATCTATGGAGCTGGCGCAAGCTGCAGCCGCCCCGATTGAGGACGACGCCTTGCGGGCCGCGCTGACCCGCCTTGGCGCAGCCGCGTTGTCGGACAAGAAACAGCTTTAGCTGCGGGCCATCGTCCCGCTGGCGCGCGGTTCAGGGCCGCGTTCCAAACAGCCCCTTGCGCCTGTCCCTCGACTCGCCACATTGTGGATGTTCATTTCAACGGCGCCCGACCGGGCGCCCAGCAGATCGGATTGATTGATGGCGACGAATTTCCTGCCCACCCGGCGCCGCGCTCTGGAACTGGCCGGCTCCGCAATCGCCCTTGCTGCATTGGCGCCGCTGAACGCCCTAGCGCAGGGGGCCAACGTCTCGCCGGAAGCGCTGTTGCTGGAAGGCCCGCTGCCGGACCTGTGGCTTGGCGACAAGGCCGCCCCCGTCACCATCGTCGAATACGCCTCCACCACCTGCTCGCATTGCGCCAACTTCCACAACACGACGTTCAAAGAGCTGAAAACAAAGTATATAGACACCGGCAAGGTGCGCTTTGTCTTGCGGGAATTCCCGCTCAACAACGTCGATCTTGCAGCCTATATGCTCGCCCGCTGCTCGGGCGACGACAAACGCTATCCTGTGGTCGACCTGTTGTTTGCCCAACAAAAGGCGTGGATGAACGACACGCCTGTCGCCAGCCTCTCAAGCCTGCTGCGTCAGACCGGCCTGTCGCAGGAGAAGTTCGAAGCCTGCCTCAAGGATTCAGAGCTCTACGACAAGATGACCAAGGCGAGGGATCTGGCGACGGACAAATTTGCCGTAAACTCGACGCCGACGTTCTTTATCAACGGCCAGCGTCAGGTTGGATCGCTGTCGATTGAAGAAATGGAAAAGGCGATCCTGCCCTTCCTGAAGGGCTGATGCCGTTTCGCACAGGATTCTGCGCGGCCCGGCTTGCTTCCCGCTCACGTTTATGACGGCTTAGAGGGGCGAGAAACCACGGGGTTTATATTGTTCAGCCGGCCGCCCAGGCGGCTCTGCTGCATTGAGAGCACAAGCGCTCAAAAGCCTCGTTCAAGGTGACGTCGGCGCAGCGGCCTTTGGTCCGCGCTGGCTCGACGCGTTGATGGCGTTAGGGAATTAGGCATGAAGTTCAACCGCTTGCGGCTCGTTGGCTTTAAAAGCTTCTGCGAGGCGACAGATTTCCAGATCGAGCCCGGCCTCACCGGCGTGGTGGGTCCGAACGGCTGCGGAAAATCGAACCTTGTCGAAGCCATGCGCTGGGTGATGGGCGAGAATTCCTACAAGTCGATGCGCGCCTCGGGCATGGACGACGTGATCTTTTCGGGCTCGGGCAACCGTCCCTCGCGCAATATCGCGGAAGTTGGCTTGCAGCTCGACAATTCCGACCGCACCGCGCCTGCCGCTTTCAACGATTCCGACGTACTGGACGTGACGCGGCGCATCGAGCGCGAACAGGGCTCGGTCTATCGCATCAACGGCAAGGAAGTGCGCGCCCGCGACGTGCAATTGCTGTTCGCCGACGCGTCCACCGGCGCGCGCTCCCCGGCCATGGTGCGTCAGGGCATGATCGGCGAGATCATTTCCGCCAAGCCGCAGCAGCGCCGCCGCATTCTGGAAGAGGCGGCAGGCGTGGCCGGTCTGCACTCGCGCCGCCACGAGGCCGAATTGCGCCTGAAGGGCGCCGAGGACAACCTCAACCGGCTTGAAGACGTTATCAAGCAGCTCGATTCGCAATGCGAGAGCCTGAAGCGGCAGGCTCGTCAGGCAGGGCGCTACAAGAATCTGGCGACCGACATCCGCCGGAACGAAGCGCTAGTGCTCTATCTATCGCACCGCGAGATCGGCCAGCAGCTCGCCGAGGCGGAGGCAAAGCTTGTCGCCGACGTGCGCGAGGTTGAAGACCGCACGCTGCAACAGGCGGAAGCGGCCAAGCTGCAAGCCATCGCCGCCTATCAATTGCCGCCCCTGCGCGACGCCGAGGCCAAGGCCGGGGCGACCCTGCAGCGCCTTGTTCTGGCGCGTGAACAGCTGGAGGGAGAGGAAGAACGCGCCAAACAGCGCGGGCTGGAGATCGAGCGCCGCCTTGTGCAGCTGGACCGCGACCTTGCGCGCGAACGCGCGCTGATCGAGGACGCCGCCAGCGTGCTCGCGCGCCTCGACGCCGAAGAAGAAGATTTACAGGCAGCAGCAGAGGCCTCCGAAGAGACTGACTGGGAGGCCAAGGAAAAACTCGCCGACGCCGAGGGACGCCTGAGCGATTGCGAGGCCGCTTTGGCGCAGGCGCAAGCAGCCCTGGCTGATTTGAACGCCCGCCGCAGCGCGCTGGAGCAGGCGCTCGCCGCCGAAGACCAGCGCCTGCGCCGCTTTGAGGGCGAACTCGCCAATGTCGTGCGCGAGCTCGAAGCCTTGCGCGAACAGGGCGGCAGCGCGGAAGATTTTGAGGCCGCCGCCGAGCGTCTGGAATCAGCGCAGGCTGGCCTCGACATGGCCGAAGAAGCAGCCATGGCCGCCGAGGATGCGCATGGGCAGGCCCGCGAGCAGGAGGCCGCCGCGCGCGAGCCCTTCAGCGACGCCGAGCGCAAGGCACAGCGCCTTGAGACGGAAACCCGCACCCTCTCCAAATTGCTGGCGACCGCCGAGAGCGACCTCTGGCCGCCCGTCGTCGATGAAATCAAGGTCGAGAAAGGCTATGAGGCTGCGCTTGGCGCCGCTCTGGGGGACGATCTCGACGCCTCCACAAACGCCTCTGCACCCGCCCATTGGGGCCAGTCTCCGCCCGCCGACGATCCCGCTTTGCCGCCCGGCGTGGCGCCCTTGTCGAGCCTCGTTCAGGCGCCCGCCCAGCTGGCGCGCCGCCTCAACCAGATCGGCGTCGTTGTGCGCGCCGACGGCGCCCAGTTTCAGCGTCTGCTGAAGCCCGGCCAGCGCCTTGTCTCCAAAGAGGGCGATCTGTGGCGCTGGGACGGCTTTGTGGCCGCCGCCGAGGCCCCCACGCCCGCCGCGCGCCGCCTCGTGGAGAAGAACCGCCTTGGCGAGTTGATTGTACAGGCTGAAGCCGCCCGCGTTGAGGCAGAGACCCTCAAGGCCAGACATATCGCCGCGCAGGACGCCTTGAGGCTGGCGGGACAGACCGAAGCGCAGGCCCGCGCCGACGTGCGTGATCGCCAGAAGGCGCTGGCCGAAGCGCGCGAGGCCTCCGCCGCCGTCGAGCGCAAGCGCGGTCAGGTCGCCGCCCGCATGTCGGCTTTGGAGGAAGGCTCCAGCCGCCTGTCACAAAGCCGCGACGAGGCCGCAGCCGCCCGCATGGAGGCTGAAGAAGCCTTGCAGACTCTGGCCGCCACGCAGGCCTTGCAGTCCAAACTCGAAAAGGCCCGCGCGTCCGCAGCCCATGCGCGCGCCGAAACGTCCGAGGCCCGCGCAGCCGTGCAGGGGCTGGCCCGAGAGGCGCAAATTCGCGCCCAGCGCCGTCAGGCCATTGCAACCGAGCGTCAATCCTGGGACGGGCGCCGCAGCGGAGCCAACAAGCAGATCGCCGATTTCGAGGAGCGCATCGCGGAAGCTCGCGAGGAGCAGATGGAATTGGCGGAAGCCCCGGAGCTGTTTCTGGAGCGGCGCCGCGCGCTTATCAACGAAATCGACCAGGCCGAGGAAGGCCGCAAGCTCGCTTCCGACAATCGCGCGCAGGCCGAAACGCAATTGGCCGAATCCGACCGCATCGCCCGCCTGGCGCTCGATTCCATGGCCCATGTGCGCGAAGAGCGCGCCCGCTCCGAATCGCGCGTCGAAGGTCTGCACCAGCGCCACGAAGACGTGGTGCGCACCATCGCCAACGATCTCGAATGCGCGCCCGAAGGCTTGCCAGCCATGGCGGGGATCTCGCCCGGCGAAAAGCTGCCCGAGCTGGACGCTATCACGCGCAAGCTGGAGGAGCTGAAGGGCGACCGTGAACGCCTTGGCGCCGTCAATTTGCGCGCCGACGACGAGCTCATCGAGATAGAGACCCGCCGCGACAAAATGGTGGCCGAACGCGACGATCTGGTGGAAGCGATCCGCAAGCTGCGGATGGCGATCCAGAACCTCAACAAGGAAGGCCGCGAGCGCCTGACGGCGGCGTTCGATGTTGTGAACGGGCATTTCAAAGAGCTGTTCACCACTTTATTTGGCGGCGGCGCGGCTGAATTGCAGCTGGTGGAATCTGACGATCCGCTGGAGGCCGGGCTCGAAATTCTCGCCCGCCCGCCCGGCAAAAAGCCGCAGACGATGACGCTGCTGTCAGGCGGGGAACAGGCGCTGACCGCAATGTCGCTGATCTTCGCGGTGTTCCTCACCAATCCTTCCCCGATCTGCGTGCTCGACGAAGTGGACGCGCCGCTCGACGACGCCAACGTGGAGCGCTTCTGCAATTTGCTCGACGAGATGGCGAAAAAGACCGACACGCGCTTTGTCACCATCACCCACAACCCGATCACCATGGCCCGCATGGACCGCCTGTTCGGCGTAACCATGGCGGAGCGCGGCGTCTCGCAGCTGGTGAGCGTCGATCTGGGCGCTGCGGAACAATTGGTGGAAGCGGCGGAATAGCGTTGGTCGTGCGATTTTAAGAGCGCCCTCACCCGACCCCGCTTTGCGGGTTCACCCTTTCGCGTCGAGACGGGAGAGGGAAAGAAAGAGGCGCTATTGCTTCGCGCCGCGCACCACCAGATAGGCGCCGGCGTGCGAACCATCCGCGCCTTTGGCCAATTCGCGATCCAGCCTGTCGATGGTGGCGCGCACTTTGACGTCGCCCAGCACTTCGTCTGGCATGATGGCTGCGATCTGCGGGAAGCTGGTCACATTGTCCACGCACAGAGCTTCCGGCATCAAAGCGCGGGCCTGCGCCTCTGAATAGAGCTGGGCATGCACCGGCATCGGCGTGCCGCCAATCTTTACGTCGAGACAATTCGTGTATGGGTTGACCACCGCCTCCAGGCTCGCCACCCATGGCAGGAAGCCCATCTTATAAAGCAGAGCGTCGGCATTGTAGAACGTCAGCAGAAAGCGTCCGCCCGGCGCCAGCACGCGGGCGATCTCTGCTAACACCTTCGGCAAATTGCTGACGTCGCTGGCCGTGCCCAGATTCATCACGACAAACGACGCGCTGGAATCGGCATGGGGCAGCGCCTGCATGTCAAGATCGAGCTGCGCGAAGGCGATGTTGGTGGCGCCAAGCGTGCGGGCGTTGGCGCGGGCGGCCTCGACCATGTGGGGGCTTAAATCATAGCCCGCCGCTTGCGCGAACGAGGCTCCCAGCTCAAGCGCAATTCGCCCGGTCGCGCAGCCCAGATCGAGCGCGAGCCCACGCATGGGGAGCGCTGCGGCTTCGGTGCGAATCAGATCGAGCTCATAGGCGGCGAAGGCCTGGCTGGCCAATTTCGTCCCTTCATCGCGCTCGTCATAGGAGCTGGCGACCGTTTGCGTCAGGATCAGGAGATTGTCCTTCAGCCGTTCGGCCTCGGGCGTTGTGGCTGCGCCGGCCTGCGATTCGAGCAGGATCGTCTGCTCCTTGCAGGATTCGGCGATGAGAAAATACAAAAGCGCCCGCGCCATATGCGGATTAAGCCCGATCCGCTGCGCGTGCTGCCCGATTTGGGCGATGCGCTGGTCCTCGATGTCGGGGCGATACATCACCCCGCCGGTGCGCTGCTTTTCCTGCGCGACGAGATGGGCGACGTCCATCCGCCGCTTGACCAGATCCATGATCAGCCGATCAATCTTCCGCAGGTCTTCGCCCAGCTGCACCAGATCAGGCATAAGTCGCTCCGCCTTTGGCGCCGCCTTCAATAGACTGGCCTGCGCATCCGCTGTCGCTGTATAGCTGGATCAATCGTAACGCGCGACTGTCACGCGCAGCTGTCCTGCGGAGAAACGCCATGACTCAGGAAGAACTTGTAACGCAGGCTCTGGCCATAGCCCGCGGTCAGGCGGTTCCCGGCATGAGCGTCGAGGACAAGGACGAGCTGATCGAGAAGGCCATGCTCTCGCTCATCGACCGCAAGGCCATGACACCCTATTTCGCCAAAGTGGGGCTGACGGCGGCCGGCGGCTTCAGCCCTCCCGAGGGGCTCTACCTGATGCACGAGGAGCCGCGCCTGCCGGCCATGCCCGCCAGGCCGACATTGCTCGATTATTTCGAGCGCCGCATTCTCCTCAACCGGCGCGGCGGCACGCATTTGTTGCAGAGCGCGGCGCTTGCCATGCGCGGCGGCCTGCCCGACAAAATCGTGCTCGCCTGCCTGCTTCACGACATAGCCGTCGTCTGCCATGTGCGCTCCGACCACGGCTATTACGGAGCGCAGTTGATTGAGCCTTACGTGGACGAAGAAGTGGCGTTCGCCGTGCGCTATCATCAGGCGCTGCGCTTCTACCCCGATCCCGACACGGGCTATGAATATCCCGATCTCTACCTGCGCGCGTTTGGCGAAAACTACACGCCCCCGCCCTATATCGCACAGGCTGCCGATTACGCCCGCAGCCACAAATTCTACATGGCGGCGCGCCTGGTCACGGCCAACGATCTCTACGCGTTTGACCCCAACGCAATTGTCGACGTGCGCGAATTCGAAGACGTGATCGGCCGCTGTTTCCGTCAGCCCGAAGAAGGTTTGGGCTTTGATACGAGCCCGTCGGCGCATATGTGGCGCAGCATTATCTGGCCCAATAACTTCCTCTGAACCGGACGCGCAATGGATACCGAAAGCAAACCCGAAGCGCGCAACAAGGCTCTTGCCTACGCGTCCCTGCCGGCTGTCTTCGTCTTCTTCTGGTCCACCGGCTTCATTG
This sequence comes from Beijerinckiaceae bacterium, assembly GCA_947476075.1. Classification (GTDB taxonomy): domain Bacteria; phylum Pseudomonadota; class Alphaproteobacteria; order Rhizobiales; family Beijerinckiaceae; genus Terripilifer. The sequence continues at coordinate 43,492 of CANJPM010000001.1, read as the reverse complement.
CAGGCAAACAGGGCTTGCAGGACGCTGCGCCCTTCACCTTCCTGCTCTACCGATTTCTGATAGTGGCTGCGGTGCTGACGCTTCTGGCCCTGGCTGCGCGCGCGCCATGGCCGCCGCTGCGGGCCTTGCCAGCGCTCGCCATTGGCGGCGTGCTGGTGCATGCGGGCTATCTCAGCGCCACATTCGGCGCAATGCATGTCGGCGTCGAGGCGGGCGTATCCTCGCTTATGGCTGGCATGCAGCCGGTTCTGACCGCGGTCTTTGCCGCGCCGTTTCTGGGAGAGGCCGTCACGCGACGCCAATGGGCGGGGCTGTGCCTCGGGTTTGTCGGCGTGACGCTTGTCGTATGGAACAAGCTGGGATTGGGCCTTGGCACGCCGCTGGGCATGTTCTTCGCCTTCATGTCCGTCGTCAGCATGACTGCGGGAACGCTATGGCAAAAACGTTTTGGCGGCGCCATGGATCTGCGCACCGGCTCGGTCGTGCAATTTGTGGCCTCGGCGCTCATTGTGCTGCCGCTGGCCTTTTGGGAAGACTTTCGCGTCGACTGGACGCCCTCGTTCATCGCCTCGATGGCGTGGCTCTGCCTTGTTCTGTCAGTGGGCACGATCTCGGTTCTGTTCGTGCTGATCCGGCGCGGAGCGGCGGCCGAAGTGGCGAGCCTGTTCTTCCTCGTGCCGCCGACCACCGCCGTGCTCGCATGGTTCATGTTCGGCGAAACGCTGGCCCCGCTCTCAATCGTCGGCATGGCGCTTGTGGTCGCGGCTGTGGCGATGGTGACCTGGAAGACCAAGTGACCTGGAAGACCAAGTAACCTGCAAGAACAAGGAACCTAAGGGATCAGCGGGCGTCGCTCCGCAGCCGCCGCCAGGCAAACACGGCAAAAACGCCAAGCAGCGTCAGCGCCAGCCCGTACCATGTCATCGCATAAGAGAAATGGTTATTGGCGATCTTCAGGTTCGTGGAGCCGCCTTTAGGCCAGCCACCGGGGAAAGTCGCCTCGTCCGCATCGATTGTAAAAGGCGCCGCGTCCCTGAGCTCAAAATAGGCGGCGATAGCGATGGGATCGCGCACATGCCATTCGCGCTTCTGCGGCTGGTCTGCGGGCGTGAAGGGATTGCGCGGTTCTGGCGCCCGCATCAATCCGCTTAACCGAACTTCGCCCGCGACCTGCCCCCCAAGCCGCGTCGCTTGATCAGCCAGCGCCAGCGGCACAAAACCGCGATTGACGATCACCTGCCCGCCTGACGCGAGCTGCAATGGCGTCAGCACCAGCCAGCCCGGCTCGCGCATGAGTCCGCCAGCGGCGTGAAACACGCGCGCCTCTTTGGCGTGATCGAAGGCTCCAACGAGTGCAACACGCCGATATTCGTAATCCAGCGGGGCCAGAGACGCCCACTCGCCGACCGGCGGAAGCGGCTGGGGCGCAGAATGAATGCGCGCCGCCATCCGCGATACGATCGCCTCCTTCCAGTCCAGCCGCGCCATTTGCCAATTGCCAAGAGAGACTAAAGCGGCCAGCGCGAGGGCTGCAACCAGCCCCGGCGCGATCAGGCTGCGCAACGCGTGGCGGCGGTGACGTACTGGCGCGACGCTCATCCTTGACGGCGCCCCTGTTCGGCCTTGTTGGAATATTGCAGCGCCACCAGCAAACCCTTCAGGGGTCGCAAGATGCCAAGGCACACGATGGGCGTGAGCGGCGCGAAGATCAGTAAATAGAGCCAGAAAGGCGGCTCGTAGGACAGTTCCAGCCACAACGCGCAGCCAAGCACGAAGAAGCCTCCAAAGAGCGTGACGAATACAGCCGGACCGTCGCCCGTTTCCTGCGCAAATTTCAAGTCCAGCTCGCAAACCTCGCACCGCGGGGCGATGCTGAGGAACCCGGAGAAGAGGCGCCCCTCCCCGCAACGCGGACAGCGACCCGACAGGCCAGTCGCATAGGGCGATTGCGGCGGATAATCATGCTGGTTCATGTGCGCATCCCGTTGGGCGCCGCACGGGCGACGTCAGCATCCTTATAACGCAAAAGGGCGGCCCGAAGGCCGCCCGAATGGAAATCTGTCAAACGATCAATGGACGGCGATGGGTGCGCCCCAATTGCCCCAGACGTAAATCGCCACGAACAGGAACAGCCACACCACGTCCACGAAATGCCAGTACCAGGCGGCAAATTCGAAGCCCAGATGCTGCTTGGGCGTGAACTGGCCCTTGTAGACGCGCAACAGGCAGACGCCCAGGAAGATGGTTCCCACGAACACGTGGAAGCCATGGAAACCGGTCGCCATGAAGAAGGTCGCGCCATAGATCGAATTCTTGAACGCGAACGGCGCGTGCATGTATTCATAGACCTGCACGAAGGAGAACAGTGCGCCAAGGATGATTGTGAAGATCAGCCCCTTCTTCACGCCCTCGCGGTCGCCGGTCAGCAGCGCATGATGCGCCCAGGTTACCGTGGTGCCAGAGGTCAGCAGGATGATCGTGTTGAGCAGCGGCAGATGCCACGGATCAAACACTTCAAGACCCTTGGGGGGCCAGATTCCACCGGTGGCCTCAACGCGGGCGTATTGCCCGACTTCGTTGTAGAACAGGCTGGCGTCAAAGAACGCCCAGAACCAGGCGACGAAGAACATGATTTCCGAGGCGATGAACAAAATCATGCCATAGCGGTGATGAATCTGCACCACGCGGGTGTGGAAGCCGCTCTCGGCCTCGCGCACCACGTCGATCCACCAGCCGGCCATCGTGTAGAGCACGCCCAGCATGCCCGCGCCAAACACATAGGCGGCCATCTGGATGCCGAAGATCGGCATGCTCTTCATCCAGGCGACGGCGCCAACCGCCGCCACGAAGGCGGATACCGAACCCAGCAAAGGCCATGGGCTGGGATCGACAAGGTGGTAATCGTGATTCGGTTTCGCGTGGCCTTCAGCCATGGTGATGTCCTCGTCGTCCTCAAGCCGCCCATCAAGGAGCGGCCACCTGTAACTTGCCCGATATGGGCGTTTGGCCATTCGCCGTCCCGAAGTCAAGACGGCTCATGTTTTTCACCCCTCAAAGAGGCGGGATATTCGCCTTAACCGCAGGCGCCGGCAGCTGCGCCGTCTTCGTTTTAACGGCCATGAACGTATAGGACAGCGTCACGCTCTCCATCCGCCGCATGGTCTCGGCTTTCTCAAGCTCGGGATCGAGGAAGAACACAACCGGCATGTCCATGCTCTCGCCCGGCCCCAGCGTCTGCTCGGTGAAGCAGAAGCAGGAAATCTTGTTGAACCATGGCCCGAAAGCGTCAGGCGCGACGTTGTAGGTCGCAATCCCGAGGGTCTCCCTATCGGAGCGGTTGGTGACCTTGTAGAAAACCGTCGCGGTTTGCCCGGTGCGCAGCCGCATCGAAGCGACTTCCGGCTCAAAGCTCCAGTTGAGGCCAGGGCCGACGTTTGAATCAAAACGCACTGTGAGCGTGCGCTCGCCAAGATGGTCCGGCGCGGTCAGCGCGACCCGGGGCGTCCCGCCAAAGCCGGTGACGCGGCAGAACATGTCGTAAAGCGGCACCGCGGCAAACGACAGGCCGAGCATGAGAAACGCAACGCCTGCAACCGAAAAAGCGATCCGCGCATCGCTGCGCTTCGAGGCTTCGCTTTGTTGTAAAGGTTCGCGATCCTGCGTCATGGCGACATCACCAGCCCTTGTTCAAAACGCCAAGACCGAGCTTTGCAACGGTCACGACGTAGAAGAGAACAACCATAAACGACACCGACAAAGCGATGGCGATATTGCGCGAGCGCCGGCTCCTGGCCTGCTCGGGAGTGAGACGGTAGCGACTGTCCTGAAATCCAGGATCGTGGGGCTCAGTCATGACGCCTCTCCTGTGCGCGCATCAGGCAAACGCTGCGTTGAAGGCGCGCACGACCAGTGCAGCAGGGCCATTCTCGATGACGATCACCAAAAACAATGCGAACAGATACAGGATCGACACGCCAAACAACGACATGCAGGCCTTGCGGGCGGCCTCGCCTTCGCGCTGGCGATAAACGCGCCATGCGTAAACCAGCATCGCGATCCCGCCGAGCGTCGCGATCGCTCCATAAACGAGCGAGGCGAAGCCCATCAGCGCGGGCAGCACTCCAACTGGCGCCAGGACGATGGAATAGATCAAGATCTCAAGTCTTGTGCGGTCCGGCCCCAAAGCGTTGGGCATCATCGGCACGCCGGCGCGGCCATAATCGTCGGCCTTCACGAGCGCCAGCGCCCAGAAATGCGGCGGCGTCCAGATGAAGATGATCGCAAACAGCACCGCCGATTCAATCGAGACCGAACCAGTCGCCGCAGCAAAGCCGACGATGGGCGGAAAGGCTCCTGCCGCCCCGCCAATCACAATGTTCTGCGGCGTCGAGCGCTTCAGCCACATCGTATAAATCACGGCGTAAAAGAAGATCGTAAAAGCGAGCAAGCCCGCCGCCAGCCAGTTCGACACCACGCAAAGCGTGAAAACTGACAATGCGGACAGCACCAGACCGAAGGCGAGCGCCTCTCCGGGAGTCACGCGGCCAGACGGGACGGGGCGCGTCGCAGTGCGCGCCATCAGGGCGTCAATGTCCGCATCATACCACATATTGAGCGCGCCCGAGGCGCCGGCGCCAACGGCGATCGCGAGCAGCGCGGCAAACCCGATCACCGGGTGGGGCGGCTGCGGAGCAATCAGCATGCCCGCCAGCGCGGTGAGCACGACCAGCGACATCACGCGCGGCTTCAGAAGCGCCAGATAATCTGACGGACGCGCGCAAGACACGCGCATGTCGATGCGCATGCTGTCTGACAATCCATCATTTTGCGTGACGAAGCTCATTCAACCGACCTGTGTTTGCAGTCGAGACGCTCAACAAGGTTGCAACGGGTGGAAACGTCCTGTTGCGGAGCCCTCTCTGGAACGGCGCACTCTTCGCGCCGCTCTAGGGAAGGCTCCGGCGACCAAAGGGCCGCCGGAGAATGCTTAGTGATCCGAGCCGGTGATGCGCGGCAGCGTCTCGTATTGATGGAACGGCGGCGGCGAGGGCAACGTCCATTCCAGCGTCGTGGCGCCAACGCCCCACGGATTGTCGCCAGCCAGACGCTTCTTCGCGAACGCTTCCCACACGATGAAGAGGAAGAAGAGAGCGCCTGCGCCGGACAGATACGAGCCATACGACGAGATCTGGTTCCAGAGCAGGAACACTTCCGGGTAATCCACGTAACGACGCGGCATACCGGCCAGACCCAGGAAATGCTGCGGGAAGAACGTGACGTTCACGCCCACAAACATCATCCAGAAGTGAATCTTGCCGAGCGTCTCGTTGTACATGTAGCCCGACATTTTCGGGAACCAGTAGTAGAAGCCCGCAAATAACGCGAACACGGCGCCCAGAGACAGCACGTAATGGAAGTGGGCGACCACGTAATAGGTTTCGTGCAACTGACGATCGATGCCCGCGTTCGCAAGCACGACGCCGGTGACGCCGCCCACCGTGAACAGGAAGATGAAGCCGACCGCCCACAGCATCGGCGTACGGAACGAGATCGACCCGCCCCACATCGTCGCAATCCATGAGAAGATCTTCACGCCGGTCGGGACCGCAATCACCATCGTGGCGAACACGAAATAGCGCTGCGTGTTGAGCGACAGTCCGACCGTGTACATGTGGTGAGCCCACACGACGAAGCCAACCGCGCCAATCGCCACCATCGCGTAAGCCATGCCCAGATAACCGAAGATGGGCTTGCGCGAGAAAGTCGAGATGATGTGGCTGATCAGGCCAAAACCGGGAAGAATGAGAATGTAGACTTCCGGATGACCAAAGAACCAGAACAAATGCTGGAACAGGATCGGATCGCCGCCCCCGGCCGGGTCAAAGAACGCCGTGCCGAAATTGCGGTCCGTCAACAACATCGTGATGGCGCCCGCCAGAACCGGCAGCGACAGCACGAGCAGGAAGGCGGTGATGAGCACCGACCACGCAAACAACGGCATGCGATGCAGGGTCATGCCCGGCGCGCGCATGTTGAAGATCGTGGTGATGAAATTGATCGCACCGAGGATCGACGAGGCGCCGGCCAGATGCAGCGACAGGATCACGAAGTCCATCGACGGGCCGGGATGGCCGGCGTTGGACGAGAGCGGCGGATACATGACCCAGCCGCCGCCAAAACCGTGCATGCCAGGCGCGCCCTCGACGAACATCGATGTGACGAGCAGCAGGAACGAGGCCGGCAACAACCAGAAAGAGATGTTGTTCATGCGCGGGAAGGCCATGTCCGGCGCGCCGATCATCAGCGGGACGAACCAGTTTCCAAAGCCCCCGATCAGCGCCGGCATGACCATGAAGAAGATCATGATGACGCCGTGCCCGGTGATGAACACGTTGTACATGTGCTTGGCGGCGTCGATAGAGCCGTCTCCCGCCATGATCTGCGAGATCCAGGGGAACACGCCAAGGCCGGTTCCCGCCAGCTCCATGCGCATCGCAACCGACATCGCCGCGCCGATCAAACCCGCGCCAATGGCGAAGATCAGATAGAGCGTGCCGATGTCCTTGTGGTTGGTCGAATACATGTACCGGCGCCAGCCTGTCGGCGTGCCATGCGCATGATCCTCGTGATGGGCCTCAGAATGACTTGCCATCTGTCTATCCTCGATCAAAAATTTTCAGTGTGCGCGAAAGTTCAGCGCGCAGCGGACGCGTCGGCGACGCGAACGGGGCTTTCGATTTGCGCATATTCCTTGCGGGCTTTTTCGAGCCACACCTTGTAGGCCTCTTCGCTGACGACGCGAATGACGACCGGCATATAGGCGTGGTCCTTGCCGCAGATTTTAGAGCACTGCCCGTAATAGACGCCTTCCTTCTCGGCCTTGAACCATGTCTCGTTGAGACGTCCGGGAACCGCGTCGATACGCACGCCAAAGGAGGGGATCACGAAGCCGTGGATGATGCCGACCACGTCCGCCGTCACCTGCAAGCGCACAGTCTTGTTAACCGGCACGACGGCCTCATTGTCAACGTCGAGCAGCTTCAGCTTGCCTGCGGGCAGCTTGTCCTGATCGAGCAGGCGAGCCTGAAACTCAAAGCCGCCGCCCTCATCCTTGGGATAGGTCCAGGTCCACGCCCATGAGGAATTGCCTGTCACCTTCAGCGTCATGTCCGCATTCGGCATCGTGAGCTGATGGTTCAGCAAGCGAAACGAGGGAACAGCGATAACAATCAGAATCAGCACCGGAATAATCGTCCAGGCGATTTCAAGGCCGGTGTGATGGGTGGTGCGCGAGGGCGTCGGGTTCGCCTTCTCATTGAACTTGGCGACGACGATCACCAGAAGCGCCAGCACGAACAGGCAGATCACGGTGATGATCGGCAACAGGATCGCGTCGTGGAAAAAGTTCATCTCGCGTGCGATCGGCGTTACAGGAACCGGCAGCGTCATCTGACCTGCGCGCGGCGCGCCCAGAAGAAAATCGGCCCCCTGCGCGAACGCGGCGCTGGCGGAAAGGAAGGCGCCCGAGAGGGCTGCGCCCGCCGCGACGGCCAGGCTTTGAACAGCTTTGCAGCCCTTCACTTGAAACATCATGAGAATTGTCGCTCCCGCTCGGCTTTCCGATCAGGGCGTGACACGCCCGGACCAACGGATAATCGCATAAATTTGCTGCCCCTGTTCCAACCATAAACTCCGCGCCAGCGCAACACGGCGTTTCAGCGCGCCCGATGCGGCATAAAGGCGCGCGAGGGAAAAACCCCCGCCCGCCCAGCACTTTTTCGGGAGCATGGTCAGGGCGGCGACGCTCCTTCTTTTTCACTCCTTGCCAGAGGCGGCGATCTTGCTCACCCTGGAACAAATGGAGCACACGCCTATGGCCAATGTTGAGAAAATGAGCGTCGCAGTCGTCCAGCGCCGCGAGCAGCGCACGCGGGCCATAGAAAAGCTTGGCCGCCAGTGGGATGAAGGCCTTGCCAGCGGGCAGGCCGTTGACGCAGCGCAGGCTTTTGAGCGCATCCGCGAGAAGCTGAACGCCAGGCTGACGGCGCAATAACGTGTCGCCTGCGCCCTGAAGCCGAGGGCGATATTCAGGGCGTCGCCCTTTTTATAGAGCTGCGGACAATCCCCTCGCCGCCAGCAACGGGCTGCGTGACACCTACCTGAATGACATCGACTTGCGCTGCGAGCGCCTTGGCGCAACCCCGCCATGGAGATCGCCTGATTCGACGCGAGGCCTAACCTGCGCATGTTCCCCGTCGGAAAGCGCACGGGGAGAGAATGCGCCCATGCGGCACGAATCAGAACCTCCTCCAAAGTCTTTGATCATCGTGAGGCAGGAGATCGAGGTATGGCGGAAGCCAAGGGCAAATGATCGTCGTCTCCAGCGAGACTGCACGTTGTCGGGGCGCGTCCCTCCCGCCATAATCGCCGCGCCGCGAATCGAGCGTGCGGCTATCAGGAGCGTCTATGGGCCGGTTTCAGGGGATCAATTTCACCGCGTTGCGGATCGGCGCCGCGGGCGCCCTTGTCGGCGCTGTCCTGAGCGCGGCTCTCGCCAGCCCCGCCGCCGCGCAATCGGCGGTGCGCGGCAAGCATGGCGATTGGGAGATGCGCTGCGAGACGCCGCCGGGCGCCGCGCGCGAGCAATGCGCGTTGATTCAATCTGTTGCGGCTGAAGACAAGCCCAATATGAACCTTGTCGTCATCGTGCTGAAGACGGCCGACGGCAAGTCGCGGCTGTTGCGCGTCATCGCGCCGCTGGGCGTTTTGCTGCCTGCTGGCCTTGGTCTCAATATTGACGCCGCCGACAAGGGCCGCGCCGGTTTCGTGCGTTGCCTGCCTACGGGCTGCGTCGCCGAAGTGGTGATGGACGACAAATTGCTGGACGACCTTCGCACCGGCAAGAACGCGGTGTTCATCGTGTTTGAGACGCCCGAACAGGGCACCGGCATTCCGATGAGCCTGAACGGCTTCAGGGAAGGCTTTGAGCGCTTGCCGTAAGCGGATTTGCCTTTGGCTGGCGCGTCCGGTCTGGCTGGTGTATTTTTCCTGCATTCGGGCCGTATTCTTTCTGCTTCTGCGTGCGGCGGCCCCCGGTTTGGAGTTTGACATGCGTTTGCAAGATTTGTCGTTTGGCCCGCGCATCCTGCTCGCGACCATGACCCTGTCTCTGCTCGCCGCCTGTTCGGGCGGACCCGAGAACGCAGGCATTGGCGGCACGTTTGGAAATCTGCTCGCGTTCAACTCCACCACAGCGCCGCCGCCCGTGCAGCCGGGCGCCATCGAGCCGCCGCAAAACCTCGTCTGCCCCGGCATCGAAGTGAAGGAAGGCGGCGCCGCCCAGCGCGTCTATGCGGGCGGGCAGGACAGCCGCAACGTGCGCTACCAGTTCTCGCTCGGCGAACTCGCCCGCGAATGCCGCGTGGTGGGAAATCAGCTGATTCTGAAAGTCGGAGTCGAAGGCAAGGTATTGCTTGGGCCCGCCGGCGCCCCCTCGTCCTTCACCGTGCCGATCACCGTCGCCATCAAGAAAGACGGCGTCGACAAGCCGGTGGCCTCACGCAGCTACAAGGCTCCCGCCTCGATACCGGCGGGCCAATCGCAAAACAGCTTTGCAGTGGTGACGGAGGAAATCTCCGTACCGTATATCAATGAAGCTGCGAACGAGGATTACGACATCGTCGTCAGCATAGACGGCGGCGCGCGGCGCTGATCTGCCAATCGCACTATCTGTAGTTAAGGACGAGTGCGGGCTTGACTTGCAGGCGCCCGCCGTTAGTTTCCAACCGTCAGTTAAAGATCTGTCGCGGAAGAGTCCGGCGGGTTCGCCCGTCGGCGCCGAAGGCGCAACCGCCCCGGAAACGCTCAGGCAAATGGACCGCGACAGGATGACACTCTGGAAAGCTGCGTTCGCTGCAAAGCGTTCGCACACCGAAGGGCGTAACCTCTGAGCAGCAGCTTGCTGCGCTTGGACGGGAAATCTCTCAGGTCACGGGACAGAGGGGGCGCGAATTGCAAATCCGGCGCGAGCTGGATGTGCTTCAGCGTCTCGAATTCCGGTGCCCAATGTCGCAAAGCGAATCGCTTTCCCCGCCTGTCCTCAACGTCACTCCATTGCATGCTTTGCATGTGCGCCTGCACGCGCGCATGGCTGGCTTTGCCGGTTGGGACATGCCGATCCAATATGCTGACGGCCTCATCGCCGAGCATAAATGGACACGACAGAACGCGGGCCTGTTCGACGTGTCGCACATGGGCCAGATCATACTGGAGGGCGCCGGCGCCATCGCCGCCCTTGAGCGTCTGGTGGCCGCCGACATTGCCGACCTTGCCGAAAACCGCACCCGCTACGCGCAATTTCTCAACAATGACGGCGGCATCATCGACGATCTGATGGTCACGCGACTGCCCGCCGCTGCGGGGATCGAGCGTCTGTTTCTCGTGGTCAATGCAGGCCGCAAAGCAGTCGACGTCGCCCATCTGGCCCAAAGCCTCCAAGGGTCAGGCATCGACATGCAGGTTCTGAACGAACGCGCGCTGATCGCGCTGCAAGGCCCGCGCGCGGTTGAGGCGCTGAAGGACCGCCTGCCTGGAATCGAGGCCATGGCGTTCATGAGCTTCATGACGATTGGCGCCGCCCTGATTACCCGCTCGGGCTATACCGGCGAAGACGGGTATGAAATCTCCCTGCCCGCCAGTCAAATCGACGCCTTCGCCAACGATTTGCTCGACGACGAGCGCGTCAAGCTTGCAGGCCTCGGCGCCCGCGATTCGCTGCGGCTGGAAGCCGGCCTCTGCCTCTATGGCCACGACATCGACGAGAGCACATCGCCGGTTGAAGCGGGCCTTGCATGGTCCATCGGCAAGCGCCGCCGCATTGGGGGCGGGTTTGCGGGTGCAGAACGCATTCAGCGCGAATTGCGCGACGGCCCCGCCCGCAAGCGCATCGGCCTGCTGCTGGAGGGTCGCCAGCCCGCACGCGAGGGCGCGCAGATCACAACGACCGATGGCGAGATCGTCGGCGTCGTCACCTCGGGCAGCTTTGCGCCCTCGCTGGAGCGCTGCATCGCCATGGGCTATGTCGCGCTCCCTCATGCGGGCGACGATACGCAGCTTCATATCATCGTGCGCGGCAAGGCTTTGCCTGCGCGCATCGTCCCCATGCCTTTCGTTCCCCACAATTACATCCGCTGACCGGAGCCTTTCCATGACTGACGTTCGCTACACCAAAGACCACGAATACATCCGCATTAATGGAGACATTGGACAGATCGGCATCAGCGATTACGCGCAAAAGCAATTGGGCGACGTTGTGTTCGTTGAACTGCCGCAGGTCGGCGCCAGTTTCGGCAAGGGCGATCAGGCCGCCGTCGTTGAAAGCGTGAAAGCCGCCAGCGAAGTCTATGCGCCCGTCAGCGGCGACGTCGTCGAGGTGAATTCAGACCTTGAAGGCGCGCCCGCCTCCGTCAACGAAGATCCGCTTGGGCAGGGCTGGTTCCTGAAGATCAAGCTGGCGGACAAGGGGGAACTCGACTCCCTGATGGACGAGGCCGCCTATCGCGATTTCCTCAAGACGCTCGATTAATTTTTCCGCCGCAAAGGTCACATCATGCGCTATTTGCCGCTGACTCCAGAAGATCGCACCAGCATGCTGCGCCGTATCGGCGCGCCCGATATCAACGCGCTGTTCGCCGACGTTCCAGCCGATAAACTGCTGCAAGAATTGCCGGACCTGCCGCGCCGCAAGGGCGAGCTGGAGGTGGAGCGCATCCTGTCGGCCATCGCCGCGCGCAATGTGGCGGCGGGCTCAGTTCCGTTTTTTGTCGGCGCCGGCGCCTATCGCCATCACGTTCCCGCCAGCGTCGATCACCTGATCCAGCGTTCGGAATTTCTGACCAGCTACACGCCCTACCAGCCCGAAATCGCGCAGGGCACGCTGCAAATGCTGTTTGAATTTCAAACGCAGGTCGCCAACCTCACCGGCATGGAGGTGGCCAATTCCTCCATGTATGACGGCTCCACCGGCTGCGCGGAAGCCGTGCTGATGGCCCACCGCATCACGCGCCGCAAGAAGGCCGTGCTGTCGGGCGGCCTTCACCCCCATTACGCGGAAGTGGTGCGCACGCTCTCGCGCATGGCTGGCGACGACGTGATGACCATGGCGCCCGACGTGCTGGCGGGCGAAGACATGCTGGCCTGCATCGACAAAACTGTCTCCTGCGTCGTCGTTCAGACGCCCGACGTGTTCGGCAATCTGCGCGATCTGAGCGCGCTCGCCGCCAAATGCCACGAGAACGGCGCTTTGTTGATCGCAGTGTTTACGGAAGCTGTCTCGCTGGGCCTGATCGAGCCGCCCGGCGCCATGGGCGCAGACATTGTTGTGGGAGAGGGGCAATCCATCGGCAATGCGCTGAACTTTGGCGGGCCTTATGTCGGCCTGTTCGCGACGCGTCAAAAATATGTGCGCCAGATGCCGGGCCGCCTTGCCGGGCAAACTATTGACGCCAATTTTGAGCGCGGCTTTGTGCTGACGCTCTCAACGCGCGAGCAGCACATCCGCCGCGAGAAGGCCACATCCAACATCTGCACCAATTCAGGCCTGTGCGCGTTGGCTTTCTCGATTCACATGACGCTGCTTGGCGAGAGCGGCTTGCGCACTTTGGCCCGCGTCAACCATGCAAACGCCGTGAAGCTCGCCGACATGCTGGCGCGCGTGCCGGGCGTCGAGGTGCTGAATGAAAATTTCTTCAACGAGTTCACGATTCGCGTGAAGGGCGATGCGAGCCAACTTGTCGAAAGGCTTGCCGCGCAGCGGATACTTGCCGGCGTGCCGGTGTCGCGGCTGCTGCCGCGCGCAGGGCTCGACGATCTGTTGCTTATAGCCTCGACTGAGACCAACACCGACGACGACCGCGCTGCGCTTGTAGCCGCGCTCTCCTCCCAGCTCGCGCATTAAGGGGCCTTCTCATGCTCAACAATCAAGGCCGCCCCACTGGCGCAGGCGATTCTGCGCCCGCCTATAATCGCAAGACGTTCACGGGAAACCGCGCGCTGCAAACCCGCGAGGCGCTGATTTTCGAAATCGGCCGATCGGAAGTCAGCGGGATCGACATCGACGAGCCAGAGGCGTTCACGCCGCGCCTTGCCGCGCTTGCCCGCAAAACGCCGCTTGATCTGCCGGGCCTGTCCGAGCCTGAAACCATGCGCCATTACGTGCGCCTGTCGCAGAAGAATTACGCCATTGACGCCGGGCTTTATCCGCTGGGCTCGTGCACGATGAAGCACAATCCGCGCCTCAACGAAAAGCTGGCGCGCCTGCCCGGCTTTGCCGACGTGCATCCGTTGCAGCCGACCTCAACCGTTCAGGGCGCGCTGGAGCTGATCGAGGTTTTGTCGGGCTGGCTGATGGAGCTGACCGGCGCCCATGCGGTCGCAATGTCGCCCAAGGCGGGCGCCCATGGCGAACTCTGCGGCATGATGGCGATCAAGGCAGCCCTGGCAGCGCGCGGCGAAGGCTCGACGCGCAAAGTGGTGCTCGTGCCCGACAGCGCCCACGGCACCAATCCCGCCACCGCCGCGCTGATCGGCTTTGAAGTGCGCGCGATCCCGGCGCGCGAAGACGGCACTGTCAGCGCGCAGGCCGTGCGCGAGGCATGCGGGCCGGATGTGGCCGCAATCATGCTCACCAACCCCAACACCTGCGGGCTGTTCGAACCTGAAGTGGTGGAGATTGCAGCTGCGATCCATGAGGCGGGCGGCTATTTCTATTGCGATGGCGCAAACTTCAACGCCATCGTCGGCAAGGTGCGCCCCGTCGATCTTGGCGTCGACGCCATGCATATCAATCTGCACAAGACGTTCTCGACCCCACACGGCGGCGGCGGACCCGGCGCTGGCCCCGTGGTGTTATCGGAGGCTCTGGCGCCATTCGCGCCCGCGCCCTTCCTGCGCCGCGCAGGCGCCGATTTGGAGATTCTGACGCTCGTGGAAGAGGCTGGAGAGGGCGCGGCGTTCGGGCGCCTCACCGCGTTCCACGGCCAGATGGGCATGTTCGTGCGCGCGCTCTCCTACATGATGTCGCACGGCGCCGACGGTCTGCGGCAGGCGTCGGAAGACGCCGTGCTCAACGCCAATTACGTGCGCGTGGGATTGGGCGACGTGATGAGCGCGCCCTTCGGCGACCGCCCGTGCATGCACGAAGCCCTGTTTGACGACAATTGGCTGAAGGACACCGGAATCACCACGCTCGATTTCGCCAAGGCGATGATTGACGAGGGCTATCATCCGATGACGATGTATTTCCCGCTGGTGGTGCATGGCGCGATGCTGATCGAGCCTACCGAATCCGAATCGCGCGCCTCGATCGACCTGTTCATCATGACCTTGCGCGACCTTACCTTCAGCGTGCGCCGGGGCGAGCTGGAGCGTTTCTCCGGCGCGCCATATTATGCGCCGCTCCGGAGGCTCGATGAGACGCGCGCCGCCCGCCAGCCGATCCTGCGCTGGACAAAGCCTGCGCCTTTCGTCGAGGACGAGGCGGCGCAATAGCCCGACGCCTCGAAAAACAAAAACCCCGGAGCAAGCTCCGGGGTTTTTTTATCTGGAAATCCAAAACAGCCTAGTGAGCAAAGCCCTTGCGCACATCTTTGATGCCGGCGGTCAGCATGTCGACGCTGGCGCCGTCCTTCATCTGGGCGCGCAGGATCGTCTCGGCGGCCTTCACGGCTGCGTCGGCAGCCGCTGCTCTGACCTCGTTCATGGCCTGCGATTCGGCGATGACGATCTTGGCTTCCGCCTGCGCTGTGCGACGGGCGACGAATTCGCTCATCCGCTTGGCGGTCTCGGCGGCGAGCGCCTCGGCTTCTTCGCGCGCGGCGGTGAGAATGGCGTCAGCCTCGGACTGGGCCTCAGCCGCCTTCTTCTGGTAGGAGGCGAGCACAGCCTCGGCTTCCGTGCGCAGGCGGCCTGCTTGCGCCAATTCGTCTGCGATCAGGGAGGCGCGATCATCAAGCGCTTTGGCCAGCGTGCGGTGAACCCCGAGGTAACCCAGAAGCAGGACGAACAGCACGAAGCCGAGCGCGACGAAGAAACTCTCGTCAAAATGCATCACGCTCTCCTTAGACGTTCTGGCCGGCGACGGCCTTGGCCAACGCTTGGGGATCGGCGTCGCGGCCGGTGATCTGACGAACGATGGAGCCCGCCGCTTCCGTGGCGATGGCGGAAACATTGTTCATAGCCTGCGCCTTGCCGGCGGCAATTTTGGCCTCAGCCTCTGCAAGACGTGCATTGAGGTTAGTTTCCAGCGCCTTGCGCTTGGCGTCGCTGTCCGCGGCCAGATTATCGCGTACATCCTGTACGCTCTTCTGAACGGTCGCCTTGGCGTCGGCCAGCGTCCTCTCGTAGTGAACGCCTGCCTCTTCCGCCAATTTCTGGGCGGCGGCGGCGACGTCAAGATCATTACCGATGCGCAGGCGGCGCGTGTCGAGGATCTTCGCAACGCGGGGCAGCGCGATCCGCGACATCACAAAATACAGCGTTCCGAACGTTATCACGAGCCAGAATAATTGGGCCGGGAACGTCGATACGTCGAAAGGCGGGAACACGCCCTTGGCTGCGGGAGCGCTCGAATTTGCCGCTGTGGCGGCGAAGGCATCTGAGATGAACATCGTGCAGTCCGGAACGTCAGGGCCAAAATGGCGAAGTAGATTTACTAAAAGACCATGCGCGGCTCATCGCAAGGCGAGAACCGCGCATGAAAGAAACTAGACCACGAAGAGCAGCAGAATCGCGACAAGGAACGCGAAAATGCCGAGACCTTCCGCAAGTGCGGCTCCGATGAACGCGCGACCGAACTGGGCGTCTGCCGCAGAAGGGTTGCGCAGAGCGCCGGAGAGGAAGTTACCGAAAATCGTGCCCACGCCGATGGCGGCGGCGCCCATGCCGATGGCGGCCAGACCGGCGCCGATATACTTAGCTGCTACGGGATCCATGTCGAACTCCTGTTCGATTTTGTAAGAGGGCGACCGTCTGTTGTTGATATTTATCAGTGGCCCGGGTGGATTGCGTCGTTGAGATAGACGCAAGTGAGGATGGCGAATACGTACGCCTGCAGCACCGCGACGAGAAGCTCGAGCGCGGTGAGAGCGACAACGCCGAGAAGCGGCAGCGGCGCAAGCGCAGCCCACGCTCCGGCGCCCATCAGCATGGCGACGAATCCACCGAAAACTTTCAACGTGATGTGACCGGCCAACATATTGGCGAACAGTCGCACAGATAAAGAAATCGGACGCGAGAGGAAAGAAATCACCTCAATCAGCATCACGAACCAGAGCAAAGCCGGCGACACGCCCGATGGAACAAACAGGTGCAGGAAGTGAAGCCCATGGCGCCAGAAGCCATAAAGCAGCACGGTCAGGATCACGAGCGCGGCAAAGGCGAAAGTCACGAGAATCTGGCTGGTTACCGTGAACGTGTACGGAACAAGGCCGATGAGGTTCGAGAACAACACGAACATGAACAGCGAAAAAACGAGGGGGAAAAAGCGCATCCCCTCCTGCCCCGCAGAACCGCGCACAGTGGCGGCGACAAATTCATAGGACATTTCGGCCGCCGCTTGCAGGCGACCGGGGATCAACGCCTGCTTGCGCGTGCCATAGACCATCAGGCCCAAAATCGAGAGCACCACGATCGCCATGAACAAGGACGCGTTGGAGAAAGACACGTCCTGACCAAACAAATTGATCGGAACAATCTTGTTCACCTGGAATTGGTGAATGGGATCGATTGTGTTTCCGGCGGAAGCAGCCACGTCTTTGCCCTCAATCTTAGTCTCGCCATCGCGCAGCAGCGCGAAAACTCATGAAGAGTCGCCGTTTCGAGCCTGAGGCCCAGCAGCGATTCGGTATACGTTGTAGAAGCCGGCCGCCGTCCCGAACGCCAGAAAGACGATCAAGAACAACGGCTTGGTTGAGAGCCAGTTGTCAAGAACCAGTCCGATGACCAACCCGACAATGATGCCCGCCACAAACTCCGATAGCACGCGAACGCCCAGATTCAATGCGCGTCCCGTGGTGCTCGCCGACGCATCGTCTGACGCGCTCTTTCGAGGCTCTTCATTGCGTTTATTCTGAAGAGCGCTTGCGAGCCGCTCCAGACGCGCTTTCAGGGCCTCGTCGTCGCTCCGGTCATTTTCGGTCATGGGGCCATCCTGTGCGTCACGCATAACGCACCATATAGCCACCCTTGATCCCGAAAGCGCCTGAAAATCAACACCGGACAAGCCGAGCTGCAATCATTTGATTGTTATTCAGACCTACCCTTGCGAGCGGTCACAACATATGAGCGGGACCACAGCCTGTCAAGCGTAGGTACAGTTTTGCAACGCTTTGTATTTAAAACAAAAAATGAAGAAAGGCGGCAGCTGCGACGTTTTTTCAGATCACATAGTCTTCCACCGGCGCGGCGGCGTCAGCAGTGATGTCAGCTTTCACCTTGGCGGCGATGTCCTGCAAGGCAAGCGCCCCGCGCCGGCGCGGGCGGGCGACGTCGATCGCGCGCACGGACCTGACCTCGCCGGGTTTGCCGCCCAAAGCCACGATCCGGTCTGCCAGATAAACCGCCTCGTCGATGTCGTGGGTGACGAAGACAATGGTTTTGCCGGTCTGACGCCACACTCGCAGCAATTCGTCCTGGAGGCCCTCGCGGGTCGCCACGTCCAGCGCCG
Source organism: Beijerinckiaceae bacterium (assembly GCA_947476075.1). Lineage (GTDB taxonomy): Bacteria > Pseudomonadota > Alphaproteobacteria > Rhizobiales > Beijerinckiaceae > Terripilifer. Next base: position 25,770 of record CANJPM010000001.1, on the reverse strand, counting down.
AAAACGGCTCGTCCATCAGCAGGATCGAGGGTCGCACCGCAAGCGCGCGCGCCAAAGCTACGCGCTGGCGCTGGCCTCCCGACAATTGCCACGGCCAACGCTCGGCCAGATCCGACAGGCCGACAAGCCCCAAAGCCTGCATGGCGCGCTCGCGCCGGGCGGCGGCAGGCAGCCTCGTCTTTTCAGGACCGCCCGCCTTCTCAAGTCCGAATGAAACGTTGGTGACGACGCGCCGCCACGGCAGCAGGCGCGAATCCTGAAACACCAGCGCCATCGGCCGCTCGGCTGCGGGATCGGGAGCAACCACGACCCGGCCCGCGCTATGCGGCGCCAGCCCCATCAGCACCCGCAGCAGAGTCGATTTGCCAACCCCGGACGCGCCGACGACCGCCACGAATTCGCCCGCCGCCACTTTCAGATCGAGCCCACGCAGCACATCCGTGCGCCGCCCGTCCTGATCGAAAGAAAGCGCAAGACCCTCGATGTCGATAACGTACTCGGGCAATTTCGGCTTCATTACGGCTTCCATCGCAGCAGCCTTCCCTGTGCGGCCATGAAGAATGCGTCCATCAACCCATAGAGCGCGGCCATGGTGAGCATGTAGACGACGACGATATCGGTGGCGAGCAGGCTGGAGGCCTGCATCATGCGGCTGCCCAGTCCGGTCACGCCAAAGAGCTCAGCCGCCACCACCGCCATCCACGCCTGCCCCAAAGCCGTGCGCAGGCCAACGAGAATGCCAGGCGTCGCCGCTGGCAGCAGCACCTTGAACAGGCGCTCCAGCGGACCCGTGAAGCCGAACGCCTGCGCCAGTTCGATGAAATCGCGGTCGACGCCGCGAATGGCGCCATGGGTCGCAAAATACACGATCCAGAACACGCCGATCGCGATAATGAACACTGCGCCCGATTGGCTGACGCCAAACCAGATGATCGCGAACGGCACCCAGGCGAGCCCGGGAATAGGTCGCAAGACGCGGCTCACCCATGCGAACAAGCCTTCCGCCACATTCGACATGCCGGTGAGCACGCCAAGCCCGACGCCCGCGCCAAGCCCCGCCAGCAGGCCCAGCGTGTAGTGCGACAGGCTGAGTCCAACGGATTTGAGCCACATGCCGCTCGACAATTCGCGCATGAACGCCGCAGGCAAATCGCTGGGGGTGGGCAAAAGCACGCGCGAGGCGAGGCCGAGACGCGGCACGGCCTCCCATACCAGCAGGAAAGCGACGAGGCCGATCAGCGGCAGCAGGCTGTGCGCAAAACTGCGTTTGGTCATGAGGCGCGCTTTCGTTCGTGTTCTCAGATCGTCACAGGTTGAAGGTGACGGGTTACTTGCCCGTCGCCTTGATGAAATATGATGCGTCGAACAACCCATCAAGCGGCACGTCTTTATCAAGCGTACCCAAAGACACCTGATACGATTGCATTTTCCCCGTCGCCTCAACAATCGCGCGTGGATCGGCGACAAACTTGGTGGCGGGCGACGCCAGCGCTTTCTCGATAACCGAGACAGCGATGATGCCCTTGCCGAGCGCGGCTTCAATGTGCGGCGCAGCGCGCTTGGGGTCTTTCTGGATCAGCTCGATCGCCTTCACCACTGAATCGACAATGGCCTGCACGGCTTGCGGGTTCTTCTGCGCAAACGCGCCAGACACCGCGACCACTGAACCTGGCTGATTGGGGAACATGTCGCCCCCCAAAGCCACCAGCTTGATGCGCGGATCGCGCGTCTGCACTATGGCGATTGTGGGCTCGCGGATGGTCGCGCCGTCGACTGCGCCAGCAAGCAACGCCTGCTGGGTCGCGTCAATGCCCATCGGGACGATCTGCACATCGGCTGCATCGACCTTGCTGGCTGCAAACAGCCAATGGTTGAGCGTGGTGTGCGGCACCGAGCCCGGCGGCTGCGTGGCGATTTTGGCGGGGCGGCCATTCTTGGCGCGGAACGCCTTCAACGCATCGGCGTTCGAAACCCCCGGCGTAAAGAATGCGGCCAGATCGGCGCCGACCGCGACCGTCATTTCCTCCACTGCAGTGGCCGTGACCACCCGCACGTCAATGCCCTTGGAGCGCGCAACGCCCAGCGGCGCAACGCCAGCCACATAAACGTCAAGCGTTCCGGACGCCAAAGCCTGAATCATGTTTGGACCTGATTCGAACGTCGTGAAACGCAAGTCCACGCCCGCCGCCTTGGCGAACCCTTCCTTGTCGGCCACGAAAATTGGGGCCGCCCCCAAAATAGGGATGTAGCCCACGCGCGCCTGAACGGACTGCGCCAGGGCAGGGGCGACAAAGGCGGGCGCGGCGGCAATAGCAGCGAGGGCGAAAACGGCGGTGGCAAGAGCGCGACGGTTGAGAGACATGAAATCAGCTCCAGACGGAATACAGGCTCCAGAGGCAAAAAGCGGCGCCTCCAGATCTCTGTTCGAACTCTAGCGCATATTATCGGATTTTAAAATGTATATTTTTTGATTCCACATAAATCTAAAGTTATACTAGCTGCTGGACAGGTTCTGCGCCCGCTTCTACGGTCGCAATCATGCGTCGAAACAGGCGATGAAACTCTGCGGCCAAACGCAGGGGTATAAACGGGAGGATAGGCGTCCATGGGTCGGCTGGACCATTGCTACAATATCGCCGACCTGCGCGAGGTCGCCAAAAGTCGACTGCCCAAGGGCGTGTTCGAATATATCGACAAGGGCACCGAGGATCAGATCTCGCTCGACAACAATCGCGCGACTCTTAATGCGACAAAATTGCTCAACAAGATTCTTGTAGACGTCTCCGACGTGCAGCTGGACGCTCAGATATTGGGGGCCAAATCCGCCCTGCCCCTCATCATTGCGCCCACCGGCATCGCGGGCCTCACCTGGCATGAGGGCGAGTTCGAGCTGGCGAAAGCCGCCGGGCGCGCCGGGGTTCCGTTCACGCTGGCCACCGGCTCCAACACGCCGATGGAGAAAGTGGCGCAGGAATCGGGCGCCCGAGCCTGGTTTCAGCTTTACATGTGGCGCGAGAAGGAATTGTCCTACGAGCTGGTGCGCCGCGCCGCCAAAGCTGGCTTTGAGACTTTGGTGTGGACGGTGGACATCGGCCATGGCGCCAATCGCGAGCACAACGCGCGCAACGGCTTTTCGCAGCCCTACAAACTCAACGCCCGCAGCGTCGTCGACATGCTGAAGCATCCAGAATGGCTTGCGACCGTGATGGGTCGCTACGTTATGGGCGGCCGCATGCCAGAGCATGTCAACTATCCCGAGAAATACCAGATGCGCATGACGGGAGGCGGCAAACGCCCGCAAGGTCACGCCACCGCCATGCGCGCCGACAAAGTATCATGGGAGGATGTGGATCGTCTGCGCGACATCTGGCCTGGCAAGCTCATCATCAAGGGCGTCATGCGCGTGGACGATGCGCAAATGGCGGCCGAGCGCGGCGCCGACGCGATCGTCGTCTCCAATCATGGCGGGCGCAATATGGACAGCGCGCCAGCCACCATCGCCGTTCTGCCGAAGATCGTCGCCCATGTCGGCGACAAGGTGGACGTGATTGTGGATTCGGGCGTGCGGCGCGGCAGCGACATCGTGAAATGCCTCGCGCTTGGCGCAAAAGCCGTTCTGGCGGGCCGTGCGACGCTTTATGGCGTGGCCGCTGGCGGACAAGAGGGCGCGGAAAAGGCGCTTTCAATTTTGAAAGGCGAAATGAAGCGCACAATGGCCTATGTCGGCCTGCAACGCATCGAAGACATCAACGACGACATTTTATGGCGCAACGACTAGAGCGCCAAAGCGGGGGAAAACATGATCAGGACAGGCAAAGTTACGGCGGCGTTCGTCGCGGCCACGCTCAGCGCAACGACCGGCGCAATGGCGCAAAACCAGGTGATCGAAGCGGTGATTTTCGCAGGCGCCAGCGCGACTGCGATTTATGTAGCGCAGGAGAAGGGTTTCTTCGCGCGCGAGGGGCTTGAGGTGAAAGTCACCGCAACGCCAAACTCAACCTTCCAGATGACCAACCTCATCAACGGCAAATTCCAGGTCGCCAGCACCGCGCTTGATAATCTGATCGCCTATCAGGAAGAACAGAGCACGCCCAAGACCGAGCGTCCGGCCGATATGATCGTCATCATGGGCGGCGCCTCGACCGAACTGGCGCTGATGGCTCTGCCCTCGATCAAGACGATCGGCGAATTGCGCGGCAAGGAATTCGCCCTCGACTCGTTGACCACGGGCTACGCCTTCGTGTTGCGCAAAATGCTTGAAAAGAACGGCTTGATGCCGTCCGATTACAAATTCGTCGCCGTTGGCGGCACGCGCGAACGTCTTGAGGCGCTCAAGAGCGGCGCGATGTCGGCTGGCATGATCAGCGAGCCCTTCACCACACAGGCCAAGAACGCCGGCTTCACCTTCATCGGCGAGGCGGTGAGCAGCGTCGGCCGCTATCAGGCGACCGTACAAATCGCCAATCGCTGGTGGGCGAAAGAAAACGAAAAGGCGGCCGTGGGCTATGTCCGCGCGATGATCACCGCCACCGACTGGATCTATGATCCTGCCAACAAGGCCGAGGCCGTGAAAATTCTGGCGGCCGCCGTCAAAATTCCCGAAGCCGCCGCAGCCCCCAGCATCAACGGATTGACGCAGGGACAAGGCGCACTGGCGCCCAAGGGCGCGCTGGATATCGAAGGTTTGAAGACCGTGATCGATCTGCGCGAGCAATATGGCGAGCCCAGGCAAAAGATGGGCGCGCCTGAAAAATATTACGATCTGTCTTATTACAATAAGGCGCTTGGCAAATAGGCGAAGATCCCCTCATCCGCCCCTTGCTGAGGCAGGAGGCGGATGAGGGAGCTTTCTTATACTCCCTGCTTGCTGCTCACTATCGGCATCGAACTAAATGGCTTTGTTCGCTCTTGTGTCTTCGGATGCATAAGCAAGAAAGCCATCACATGCCGCACAACGAATCCGCTGCGCCGCGTTGGCGCGCCCGCACAATAGAGACGCAAGCCTTTGCGCTCATCGAGCAGGAGGCGGGGGCGCAATCAGGAGAAACGCCGCCCGTTTTATGCCTGGGCTTTGACGATCCCGCCGCCTCGCGCACACTCGACGACCTGGCGCAAAGCTTTCGCCTGATTGCGCTGACGCCGGCCGCCGTGCTTTTGGGCGCGAGCGAACAGCTCGACGCCAAAGCCTTCGCCCGCGAGGCTGTGGCCTGCGCCGACAGACTGGGGCTCAAGCGCTTCAGCGTGCTGGCGCGCGGCGACGAGGACCATGCGGCGCTGTGCCTGGGCTTGCTTGCGGGAGAGCGCGTGACGGCAATTGCTTTGATTGCGCCCGATCTGCATTCACGCGACGGAGCGGCTCAGGACGCCCAGCTGATGGAGCAGTTAAGCCAGGTTCGCACGCCGGTGCTGGCGGTTTTTGGCGCTCTTGAGCGCATCGCAACGCCCCACACGGCGCGCTTGTGGCGCGAGCGGCTGCCCGCCTACCATATACTTGTTCTGCGCGACGCCAGCGCGCAGGTGGATTGCGAACGCCCGCATGCTTTGGCGCGCGCGGCGGGCGCCTTTCTGCGCGCGCCAAACGCCTTTAAGATAGAGCGCGACAAAGAATGGCGCGATGCGGACTGGCGATACCTACTGAATTGAAAGCCCCTGAACATGAGCGATCTTTTAGCAGGCGTGCGCGTGCTCGATCTCACCAACGTGCTCGCCGGCCCCTTTTGTTGCTATCAGCTGGCCCTCATGGGCGCCGACGTCATCAAGGTGGAGGCGCCGGGAACAGGCGATCTCGCGCGCCAGCTGGGCGCCGATTCAGGCCTCAACAAACGCCTGATGGGAGCCTCATTCCTGGCCCAGAACGCAGCCAAACGCTCAATTGCGCTCAACCTCAAAAGCGAGGTCGGCAAAGAGGCTTTTCTCAAGCTCGTCGCCACCGCCGACGTGCTGGTGGAGAATTTTCGTCCCGGCGTGATGGAGCGTCTCGGGCTCTCGGCCAAAGCCTTGCGCGCGCTTCATCCCGGCCTCGTCTATTGCGCAATATCGGGATTTGGACAGGACGGGCCTTTGCGCGACAATCCCGCCTACGACCAGATCGTACAGGGGCTGTCCGGCGTGATGAGCGTCACGGGAGACGCGCATTCAGCGCCTCTGCGCGTGGGCTATCCTGTAGCCGATTCTATTGGCGGGCTGACGGCGGCGCTGGCCATTTGCGGCGCACTGGTGCGACGCGGAAAAACGGGCGCGGGCGAGACCATCGACGTCTCAATGCTGGAGGCTGTTCTCGTCACCATGGGCTGGCAGGTCTCCAATTGGCTGATCGCCGGAATTGAGCCGCAGCCGCTGGGCAACGAGAACATGACGGCTGCGCCCTCGGGCGCCTTCGCCACGGCCGACGGCGTGCTCAACATCGCCGCCAACAAGCAGGATCAGTTTGAAAAACTGTGCGCGCTGATCGGCCGGCCTGAGCTGGCTTTTGATCCCCGTTTTATTGAACGCGAAGGCCGCAAGAAGCGGCGCTTCGAATTGAAGGCGGAGCTTGAAATCACGCTGGCCTCAAAAAACGCACGCGAATGGTCGGAATTGTTGAATTCCGCAGGCGTCCCCGCAGGAGAAGTTCTAAGCGTCCCGCAGGCGCTTGCTCACCCGCAAGTCGAAGGGCGGGGCCTCGTGCGGCGCTTTGCCAACGCGCCGGGCATGGAACGGGAGCTGGCTGTGGTGCGCGCTGGCTTTCGCCTGCAAAGCGGCGACCCGGCGCCAGCGGCCCCGCCGCCTGAACTGGGCGCCGATACTGAAATGATCCTCAGCTCATTGGGGTATAATGCGAAAGAGATTGCGGCGCTGTGCAAAGCCGAATAAGGCGCGCTTCTTCCTTCTCCCGCCTGCGGGAGAAGGTGGCGTTTGCGTCAGCAAATGCCGGATGAGGGCGCTTTGAAGCTCGCAAAAACCCTCATCCGTCGCGCTCCGCGCTCTTCCTTCTCCCGCGCGCGGGAGAAGGAAGAGCGCGTTGTCCAAACATCCGTTATAAACCCGCCAAACAAGGAAACGACCATGAACATTCGTCCTGCATCGCCTGCTGAGGCAGAGGCCGCAATCGACCTGGTGCGGCGCTCGATCACGCAGCTTTGCGTCGAAGATCACCAGAACGATTTCATGACGATGGAAGGCTGGCTCTGCAACAAGAGCGCGAAAAACATGCGCGCGTGGATCGAGACTCCGGGCTCATTCGCCTTTGTGGCTGAGCGGGGCGGCGCACTTGTCGGCGTCGGCGTCTATACCGGCGCCGGAGATTTGCTGTTGCTCTATGTGGCGCCGGAAGCGCGCTTTTCAGGAGTCAGCGCAGCTTTGCTCAAGCATATGGAAGACAGCGCCCGGGCGTTGCGATTGCCCAGCCTGCATGTGAGCGCGAGCCGCGCGGCGCGGCGGTTTTTTCTGGAGCGCGGCTATCTCGTTCAACAGCAGGACGACGATATCTTTGAGTCTGAATTTGGCCCTGAAGACAGCAATGAGCTGGCTAAAACCTTCTGACTATTCGGCGGCCACCGCGCCATAACCGGCCGCGCTCGCGTGCCGGGGCGCCTTGCGCGGCAATCCCAGCCGCTGCCAAACGTCGCTCATCGCGGCCACCAGCGCCGCCACATGCGCGTCGGTATGGGCCGGGGTGGGCGTAATGCGCAGACGCTCGGCGCCGCGCGCGACCGTGGGGTAATTGATCGGCTGGATGTAGATGTCATGGCGCTCCAGCAACATGTCGCTCGCCGTCTTGCAAAGCTCCGCATCGCCCACGAACACAGGCACAATGTGTGAGGGATTCTCCATCACCGGAATGCCTGCGGCAGCCAAAGCCGCCTTGGTCTGCGCCACCTGCCGCTGCTGGCCATGGCGCTCGACGTCCGACGTCTTGAGCAATTTCACGGCGGCGTGCGCGGCTGCCGCCACGGCTGGCGGCAACGCAGTCGTGAAGATGAACGAGGGCGCATAGCTGCGCACAGCGTCGATGATGACCTGATCGGCGGCGATATAGCCGCCCAGCGTGCCAAAGCCCTTGGCCAGCGTGCCCTCGATCACGTCGATGCGATCCATCACGCCTTCGCGCTCGCAAATGCCGCCGCCATGGGCGCCGTACATGCCCACCGCATGCACTTCGTCCACATAGGTCATCGCGTTGTACTGTTCCGCCAGCTCGCAAATGCGCTTCACCGGTGCGATGTCGCCATCCATGGAGTACAGGCTCTCGAAGACGATCAGCTTGGCGCGCCCGCGCCCGGACGCCTTCAGCAGCTGTTCCAGATGCTCCATGTCATTGTGCCTGAAGATCTGCTTTTGCGCACCCGAACGCTTCACGCCCTCAATCATCGAATTGTGGTTGAGGGCGTCGGAGATGATCAGGCAATCGGGCAGCAATTGCGCAATCGTCGAAATCGCGGCCAGATTGGAGACCCAGCCAGACGTGAACGCAAGAGCGGAGGCCTTGCCGTGCAAATCGGCCAATTCAGCCTCAAGCTTCACAAGCGGATGGCTGTTGCCGGAAATATTGCGGGTGCCGCCGGCGCCGGCGCCAAAGGCGTGCGCCGCCTTGCTCATGGCGGCGATGACGTCAGGGTGCTGGCCCATAGCCAGATAATCGTTCGAGCACCAGATTACGACATCGCGAGACGGCCCGTCCGGTCCGTCCGGGCGCCAGCGCGCGTGCGGAAAGCGCGAGGAATCGCGTTCAAGGTCGGCAAAAACGCGATAGCGCCGTTCGTCGCGAAGACGATCGATCGCCTGACCGAAGTGCCGCCTGTAATCCATACTCAAGCCGTCCCCGCCTGGACCGGAGCCTTTTGCAGGCTACGGCAGCGACCGGGGAACGGATACAATGAACCGCATTCGCTTCCCGGCCTGTCTGGAAAGATCATAAAATCACATATCCATTTTCAGGTCGAGGCGCGAGAGGCGGATCGTCACAGTGTACGGCCTTTACGCAGCCCGTCTTCACGCTGGATCAGATTTCAGGACGTTTGCCGCGAGATTCGCAACGGCGCAGGCGGCCGGTCACGACCTCTTTGCCATGACCTCTTTGCCATGACGCCTTACCTCGCGCGCCATTTTATTGCCAAGTCACAGGTTTTCCAGTTTTTGCACCTGTGCGGGGGCTTGGGGCTGACGCCAATGAAGGGAACGCCTTGAGCCGGTTGCTTGAGGCGTTCCTGAAAACTTTCATCAAGCGCGGCGATCCTGGCTGGGGAACAACCTACGTATTTCCACGATTTTGCGCTGGCGCGCTGCGTCCAAGGCGATAGACTGCCGCCATGATCCGCTGCATCAGCACGGCGGACAATGGGGAGGATAGCATGGGAGCGATCAGCAACCTGCGCGCGTCGGCTTTGGGCGCGGCAACTTTAACCGCCGTGATTGGCGCAGCGGCAATGGGCTTCATCGGGATGAGCCCGGTCTTCGCCCAGCAGCCGACCGCCCAATCAGTGGCTATTGATTCCGACGACATCGGCGGCGTGGTGCGTGGACCCAATGGTCCTGAAGCCGGCGTCTGGGTCATCGCGGAAACCCGCGATCTGGCGGTGCGCTTCATCAAAATTGTCGTCACCGACGATCAGGGCCGCTTTGTTCTGCCCGATCTGCCCAAGGCCAGCTACGATGTCTGGGTGCGCGGCTATGGACTGGTTGATTCAGACAAGGTGAAATCCGAGCCCGGCAAGCAGATCGAGCTTGCCGCAAAGACCGCTCCCAATGAGGCGGCCGCCGCGCAATATTATCCGGCGATCTATTGGTATTCGATGCTGAAGATTCCCGGCGCCGACCAGTTTGGCGGCGCGGGCGACATTCCCAAGAACATCAGCGCCACCGATTGGCTGAACCTGATGAAGAACAACGGCTGCGTCGGGTGCCATCAATTGGGGCAATTGTCGACGCGCACCATTCCCAAGGCGTTTGGCGAATTCGCCAGCCATGAAGAGGCTTGGCTGCGCCGCATTCAGGCGGGTCAGGCCGGGGAAAGCATGGTCAACATCGTCGCCGGCCAGCTCAACACGGTGCCGACGAAATATTTCGGCGACTGGACACAAGCCGTCGCCAAGGGAGAATTGCCAAAGACCAGGCCGCAGCGCCCCAGCGGCGAAGAGCGCAACATCGTCGTCACGCTGCGCGACTGGATGAATGAGAAACAATACATCCACGATCTGATCGCCAGCGACCGGCGCAACCCGACCGTCAACGCCTATGGTCCGCTCTATGGGTCGCCTGAATATTCGTCCGACGATATGCCGATTCTCGACCCGGTGAAGAACGTCGCGTCCACGTTCCGCATGCCCGTATCCGCCGATACGCCCGAGGCGCTCGGGCCAGGGCACGCGGCCTCGAAAGACCCGTTGCAGGCGTCCGCCTATTGGGGCGAGGAAAAAATCTGGAACAGCAAGGCCAACAATCACAACGCGATGTTTGACGCCCAAGGCCGCCTGTGGATGGCGGCCACCGGCCATCGCCCGGAAAACCCCGACTTCTGCAAGAAGGGCTCGGACCACCCGTCGGCAAAGGCGTTTCCGCTGGATCGCACCAATCGCCGCGTGACGATGTTTGATCCCAAAACGCAGAAATACACCGCGCTCCAGACCTGCTTTGGCGCCCACCATCTGCAATTTGGCTACGACAAGAACGAAACTGTCTGGATGAGCGGCGGCGGACCCGTCGTCGGCTGGATCAACACCAAGCTGCTGGACGAGACCGGCGACATCCAGAAGGCGCAAGGCTGGACGACTTTGGTGCTCGACACCAACGGCAACGGTCGCCGCGATGAAGCCGTCGAGCCAAACCAGCCGGTCGATCCCGCCAAGGACAAACGCATCGTGGCGAGCTTCTACGCCGTGATGCCGCACCCCACCGACGGTTCAATCTGGGGCTCGTTCCGCTCCAATCCCGGCGCAGTCGTGCGCATCCAGCCCGGCGCCAATCCCTCAGAGACGGCGCTGACGGAAATCTACAATGTGCCTCTACCCGGCTTTGGTCCGCGCGGCGGCGACATCGACAAGAAGGGCGTGGTCTGGGTGTCGCTGGCCAGCGGACACATGGGCGCTTTCGACCGCTCCAAATGCAAAGGCCCGCTCAACGGACCAAAGGCCACCGGCGACCATTGCCCGGAAGGCTGGACGTTCCACAAATATCCCGGCCCCGGCTTTGATGGCATTGGCGATAACAGCGCCGAGTCGAGCTATTATTCCTGGGTCGACCACCACAATACGTTCGGGCTTGGCGAAGACATTCCCATGTCTACCGGCAATCTCAACGACGGCCTGATCGCGCTCAAGGACGGCAAGATGCTGAACCTGCGCGTGCCCTATCCGCTCGGCTTCTACGCCAAGGGGTTTGACGGCCGTATCGACGATGCAAAAGCTGGCTGGAAAGGTCGCGGCCTGTGGGCCGCCAATGGCGACCGCACCCCGTGGCTGATCGAAGGCGGCAAAGGCACGAAGCCCCTGGCCGCGCACTTCCAGCTGCGCCCCAACCCGCTCGCAAAATAGCGAACGCGAAAAACGTCAGGGGGACGCGTGAACCACGCGCCCCCCAACGACCGTGAGCCATGAACCGATAGAGCCGATCTGGCCCGTCGGCACGGAAAAATAATCGTCCGTGAGAACCGCAAAATCAGCCAGCATGCCGCGTGACAGAGTTCCGCGCTCGCTCTCGGCAAAAGCAAACCATGCACCGCCCTGAGTCCAAAGCCGCAGCGCTTCTTCACGCGAGGGACGCTGGTTTTGCGCGCGCGTCTCCTGTCCATCGATGGTGCGTCCATCGACCAGCCATTGCAGCGCGATGAAAGGATTATAGGACATGACGCGGGTGGCGTCGGTGCCAGCCCCCACCTTCATCCCCATCTCCAGCGCGCTGGATATGGCCGGAACCAAAGCCCTGCGCGAGGCCGACATGGAGCGAATGAAAGCGGGCGCTGCAAAATAAGGCGCATTCTGCGTCAGCCATCCCAGCCCGAGTTGATGCAGGCGCGCAAGGGTTTCCGGCTCGGCGTCGTGAATGTGGGCGACCGACCAGCGCAAAGACGCCAGATCAAACTTGCGCCCGACGCGCGCGAAGAGGTCGAGCAGCGGGCCAATGGAGCGCTGATTGTTCCAGTGAACCGTCATCGCAAGTCCGCTGCGCGCAGCCCAATGGGCGATGTCTTCAAAAGCGGCGATGTCTGCGGCGTCAGGCTTGTCGTTATTGTACATGCCAAACGTCACGCGCTCGCCGATGCCGTTGAAGCGCAGCCAGCGATCTCCAAAACCCATGGGCGCAAAACGCAGATCGCGCTCGAAATCGGCGCGCTCGGCGCCCTTTGTCTGGGCGCTCACGAAAAAAGCGACGCGCAAATTCAACTCGCGCTGGCGCCACAGGGCAAAGAGCGCCGCATAATCTGAGCGCGCAAGGTTGTGGCCGCCAGGATCGATGACGCCCGTCACCCCATAGGCGTTGAGCCGGGCGAAGAAAACGCGCGTGCTGCTCATCGCCTCCTGCAATCCAGGCTTGGGCAAACGCTCCCACAGCGCCGTGATCGCAGCGACGTCGCCGGTAAGCCAGCCCGTGGAGGCGCCGTTGTCGTCGCGTTCAAAAATGGTTCCCGGCGGAGGGTTTTCAGCGTCGACGCCCAGCGTCTGCTGCGCGGCCAGAGAGAGAAACGCCGCGCGGTAGAACGCCTGCACGTAAACACGCCGCCCCGGCGCCGCCGCCTCTATCTCCGCACCCGTGGGACGGCGGTCCTCGGCAAATTGCTGCGCCGTCCACCCGCCGCCAACCACAATCCAGCTGTCGCCGCCATCGCGCGCGCCAGCCATGCGCAGCCGCTCCATCGCCTCGCCAATCGTGCGCGCACCCTCAAAGCTCGCCTCCTGAGCGAAGGTGAGCCCGGCGCGAATGGCGTGGATGTGGGAATCGATGAGGCCGGGAATAATTGTGCGCCCGCCTGCGTCAATCATGCGGGTTCCGCCGCCGGCCAGCGCGAGAACGTCTGCATCGGCGCCGATGGAGGCGATCCGCTCATGATCGATTGCGAGCGCCTGCGCGAACGGCTGCGCCTGATCGAGCGTGACGATGCGCGCATTATGCACGATGAGATCGACAGCGAGCGCAGGCGTGAATGCAAAAAGCGCAAACGCCAGAGCGCAGCGCGGCCCCTTCATCGCTTTTCGAACAGACACTCGACGACCGTCGCTGCATCCGCCGCCTTCGAGACGCGCCGGCGCGTCAGATCGAGCAGACGATAGCCGTCCATGGAGCATTGCACATCGACGTTTTCAGGATCGACGCTCTTGCCAAAGCCGCGCAGGCTGAAGCGCCCCTCGTCGCTCGTATTCACGAACACCGGTAAAGGCTGCCCCTTCACCTGCGCGCGAATACGCACGCCCTCCAGCGGGCGCATGCCCTTTACGTCCATCGCCTCGCCAAAAAACGGCGGGCCGTTCTCCTTGTCGCCCTCAATGGCTTGCAAGTCGGCGTCGCCTGCATGCGCAAATGGCGAGGCAAAGGCTACGAAGGCAGCCAGGAGAGCCAAACGCAAGGACAAGCAGGACGCATGCATGTTTTGCACCCTCAACGCAGAAAAAACGAACGCAGGAACCAGAAGAACGCCAGCATGGAGGCCAGCGGAACCGCCCAGCCGATCCAGACCGGCGGCCCGATGCGGCGCAGCAATGGCGTGGCGAGCAGCGTCGCCAGCGCGGCGGCCAATCCAGCAGAAGCAAGCCAGCCAAACCAGTACATGGCCGGCCCGGTGCGGGCGGGAACGGTTCCAATGTCCCATTGTCCAAGACGGGGATGATACGTGACAAGCGCCAGATTCATCTCGACGCAAACGACATAGACAACAGCGAACAAAGCCGAGAACAGCGTGAAGGCGCGCATTTGAGTGGTCATTGTCCAAACAGCCCCCGCACGTTGTTGACGATATGGCCCGCAAGAAATGAATACCAGACGACGACGCATAAAATGCCCGTGACCCAAGCGCGGGCGCTGGCAAATTGCGGATCGGGCGGCTGATCGGGCTGATGGCGCCAGAGCAACCAATAGAGCGGCAACATGCCAAGTCCGATGGCGAGAAACTGCTCCTTGATCTCAAACATCCCGCTGATCGACCACAGCCGCGCGTTCTCGATCCATGTCCGCACAGCCACGCGATAGGCAGGATAAATCAGCCCGCCGAGCACGAAGGTGACGACATATAAAACGACGTTTGTGTTCGTGTAGAGCCGCGCATTAACCGCGCGAAACGAATTCGCAATCGCCGCGTTCGCGTGTTTGCCAGCGCCTTTGCGGGCCGGCCAGATCGCGGCGACAGCCTGATGCGTCAGCCCGCCAAGTAAAACCACAGCGGCCAAACCATGCAAGATCAGGAGAAATGTGATCATGCCCCTCCCCGTTATCAAGGCGTTCTCTGGATCGAACAGCCATTTTGGGAAAGACTAGCAGAAGGCAAAACAGGGGTAAATCGGTTCGCGCGCTACCAGATTTTCCCAATCAGCCATTCCGCGCCCAGAATGCCGGGCGTCAGCGTCGTCGTCGCCCATGCAAAAGCCGATGTCCAGTTGGCGAACTGGAAGGTCAGGCGCGGCATTTGGCAAGCGCCCGCCGCCAGCGGCACGGCGGCGCGCAGCGGCCCGAAAAAACGTCCGCCAAACACGCCGAACGCGCCCCATTTTTCAAAGAACCTGCGTCCACGCGGCAACAGATCTGGATAATTGCGGATCGGCCACATGCGCGCGATCTGTTCGTGAAAGTGAACCCCGAGCCAATATGACAGCCAGTCGCCCAAGCCTGCGCCAATGGCGGCCGCCAGCCAGATCGGCCAGAAATCAAGACCCGCTGCGCCTATCAGTGCGCCCACGCCCCACAAAATGACGGTCGCGGGCACAAGCAAAGCAAGGAAGGCCAGGGATTCGGCGAACGCCAGCAGGAAGACGATCGGCGGCGCCCATTCCTGATGCGTCTTGATGAATTCGAGAACCGCCTGCGCATAATCAGCCATGGATTACACCACAATCGTGAGGCGCTTGGCCGCGCGCGTCACGCCCGTATAGAGCCAGCGATTACGATGCTCGCGGAAGGCAAAGGATTCGTCGAACAAAACCACATCGTCCCATTGCGAGCCTTGCGCCTTGTGGACGGTGAGCGCGTAGCCAAAATCAAACTCGTCTGAATTGCGGCGCAAGGAGAACGGCACTTCGTCCTCGCCTTCAAAAAACGCCGGCACAACGCCGATGCGCTGGGGCTTGGCGGAGGGATCTTCCTCCGGCGTCACAGACATCCGCAAGCGCCCGTTGCGCAAGCCGGTCGCCGTTTGCACACGCCAGACGCCGCCATTCAGAAGACCTTTCTTGCGATCATTGCGCAGACACACCAGCTTGTCGCCGGGCTCGGGCGTCGAGCTGGTGCGGCCCAGCAAATCGCGCATGCGCTTGTTGTAAAGACGGCGCGTGCGATTGAGTCCGACCAGCACCTGATCGGCCTGCGTAACAGCCTCCGCGTCGATCTGGTCACGGCGGATGATGCGCGTCTGCCCATATTCGCCCGGCTCCAGGCGCCCGCCTTCGCGCACGATCATCGAAAGGCGCACGATGGGATCGCCCGCAGCCTGACGATGAACCTGCGTCAACATTGCGTCGGGCTCGGACTCGGTGAAGAAGCCGCCGCCTTTGACCGGCGGCAATTGCGCCGGATCGCCCAGCACAAGCACAGGGCGCCCGAACGACAACAAATCGCGGCCCAATTCATCGTCCACCATCGAGCATTCGTCGATGACGATGAGTTTGGCTTTGGCCGCGTCGCTGTCGCCATTGAGTTCGAATGAAGGCTCTTCGCTCTCCAGTTCTCTGGGGCGATAGATCAGCGAGTGTATTGTGCGCGCATCCGGGCAACCGCGCGAGCGCATGACCAAAGCGGCTTTGCCTGTATAGGCGGCAAACAGCACGTCGCCCTCCACGCCCTCCGCAACATGGCGGGCGAGCGTCGTTTTACCGGTGCCGGCAAAGCCAAACAGGCGAAACACCTGATCCTTGCCGCCGCGTCCATTGAGCCAGCGGCCAACCTGATCAAGCGCGCGCGTCTGGTCGGGCGACCAATCTGTGCTCAAGGCGATTATCCTGCATGTTGAAACCTGAACCGTCGTACAGGAAACCGCCCCGCGGCGCGAGCCTTCAGGCGGCGGCGCGGGCGACGGCCAGCGACGAGGCCGCATCCACCAGCGTCATCGTGTAGCCGCAAGCCACATTGGGCGACCGCTGAAAGCGCGTCAGCACGCATTGCAACACCTCAAGCAGGACCTCGCGGTCAGCCTCCAGCATCGCCTCCTCGTCGACGCCAGCCTCGGCGGCGATTTCGTTGAGGCGCTCGCGGCTTTCCATCGCGTCTTCAATTTGCCCGGAGAGGAGGTGGCGCCAGATTTTGAAATGGGCCTGGGACAATGGCCGGGCGAAGTCCGGACGCTGCGTCAGATGGCGGCCATAGGCGCCGCTGATGACGTCGATCACGACGGGGGCTGTCCACTCGGCCAAATCTGACTTGGCAACTTCAGAATGGGCAAATTCAGAATGGGCAGATTCAGATCCGCCCTCAACAGGAGAAACGCGCATACGCAAAGCCTTTACTAACAAACTGAACAAAACTGATAGGACACAAGCACGCATGAACTAGACCATGACTATGCGCGCACAGGGTTAACCGCTGGTTTATGCGATCAGTTCAGGTCAGCAGGGCAGGCAAGCAAGTCTTGTGCGCTTCACGTCAATTTGTCGCGCGCCGCCAGGTCGGGGAACAGGCGCATCCACAGGCCCGTCACACCCAGCGCGCCAAAGCCGCCGATGAGGGCGGCGGTGACGGGGCCAAAAAAGCTCGCCAAAACGCCGGATTCAAATTGCCCCAGCTCGTTTGAGGCGCCGATGAACATGCTGTTGACCGCCGACACGCGCCCGCGCATCGCGTCCGGCGTCTCCAATTGCACCAAAGTCGAGCGGATGTAGACGCTCACCATGTCGGCGGCGCCGATCAGGGCAAGGCAGAGCATCGCAAAATACATATTGGTCGACAGACCAAAGCCGATAGTGGCCAGTCCGAACGCGGCCACTGATTGAAACATCCGCAAGCCGACCTTGCTGTTGAGCGCGAACCACGCCAACCCGATAGCCGTCAGCAAGGCGCCTATTGCAGGCGCGCTGCGCAGCAGGCCAAGGCCCACGGGGCCTGTCTCAAAAATATCTTTCGCGAAGATCGGCATCAGCGCCGTGGCGCCGCCGAGCAGCACGGCGAAGAGATCGAGCGAGATCAGCCCAAGCACCGTTTTATTGCCGCGAATGAAACGAATGCCCGCCGTCAGATATTCCCAGCTCACAGGCTCGCGTTCGCTTTTCGCCCGCCGCGTGCGGATGGCGAGCAGCAGTAAAACGCAAGAGGCAAAGCACAGCGTCGTGATCGTAAACACAGCGCCCGGCCCAAACATATAGACGAGGCCGCCGACTGCAGGGCCAGCAATGGTCGCCACCTGATTGGCGGAGGAGTTCATGGCCACCGCATTGGCGAAATGTTCACGCGGCACCAGCGTCGGCGCAATCGCCGAAGACGCAGGGCTTGCGAACGCGCGCGCCGTGCCAATCAAGGCCACCAGCGCAAAGATCAATGGCGGCGTCAGGGCGTCAAGATAAACCGCCAGCAGCAGGCCCGACGAGGCGCAGGCAGTGACGGCGTAAGCAATCGCCAGCACAAGACGCCGGTCGAAGCGATCAGCGACATGGCCGGCCAGCAGCAGGAACAAGATATTGGGTAAGAAGATCACCAGCCCGATCATGCCCAGTGCAAGCGCGCTGCCGGTGATGTCGTAGATCAGCCACGCCACCGCCACGTCCACCATTTGCACAGCAAGCCCGTTGAGCAGGCGCGAGCAGAAGAACAGACGATAATCGCTATGCTGAAAGGCGACGAAACGGGTGGAGGCTGAGGAGGAAATGACGGCGATCCCGCACGCGGTTCGGCCGCGCATCCCGGCGCACATGGCGCGCCCGTCGGCACGCTAGAGGTTTTGGGCTGGCGAAGGAAGGGAGAGTCCCGCCTGGACCGCGCGCAAGAGCTGCGGCCTCATCCACTATGCCCAAACGCATCATGGTCAGGCTTGCACCGGCCACCCACGCCGGGCCGAGCCTCGCGGGCAATATTTAAAGCCAATGCTGGCGGCGTTTGCGTGGATGGACGGGACAAGCCCGTCCATCCCGACATTGGGATGCGGGGACCGCGTCAAAAAATGCGCTTGGCGTCGACGTCACACAGCGACCTTCTGGACCGCGCGAGGCCGCGAGCGGTCCAGAAAACCTATTTGATCAGCTCGCCGATCTTCTCCACGATCTCCTTGGGCGTGGCGTAAATCTCGCGGATCAGCTTTTCCAATTGCTCGCCGGTGCGCGGATCCAGATCGAGGTTTTGCTTTGTGACTTCAGCGATGAATTCGGGATCCTTCATCGTCGCGTTGAAGGCGTCGCGCAGCATTTTCAGGCGCGCCGGCGGCAGATCCGGCGGGGCTACGAACGGGCGCCCTATCCCCTGGCCTGCATAGAGAAAGCGGATTTCCGCCTTCTGCTGCTCGGTCTTGGCGAATTGCAGAATCGAGGGTACGTCCTTGATCTCTGGATTGATCTCGTCGCCGCCCTGGAAGAGCACGTTGACGATCTTTTTGGGGATCCAGTCCGGCTTCTTGCCGTGCACGCTGTCGAGGCTTTCGCAAATGCCGTCGACCTCGCCGCGCTCCATCGCCAGAAACACATCCGAGGAGGACGGGAAACCGGCAATCAGCTTGAACTTCATGCCAAGGATCGACGACAGCGCCTTGGGATAGGAGCGCGTTCCGGTGCCAGCCCCGGTTTCACCAAGAATCAACTCAGTGGTTTGCAGGTCCGCTACGCTCTTCACCGCCGCCTTTGCATTAGAGATGCAGACGTTGGTTTCCGTAGTCGGCGTGCCGATCCAGGAAATGGTGAGCGGATCGAAGCGGGCGCCGGTCTGGCCGGTCAGGCGGCCAAGCGGGGCGTCACGGGCGATGATGCCCATGACCGTGCCGTCCTTGGGGGACACCGAGAACAGCGTATTGGCGGCGTTGTAGCTGCCAGCTCCCGGCAGGTTCTGCGGCACGCCATTGGGCTTGCCCGGCAAATGGCGGCCGATGTGGCGCGCAACAGTGCGGCCCCAGCGATCATAGCCGCCGCCCGGACCAAAACCGATCAGCATGGTGAGCTGCTTGCCGTCTCTGAACGGATTGGCGTCGACAGCCGTTTGCGCCTGCGCGGGCGCGGCTCCCAGACCTGTCATCACCGCCGCCGCAAGGACGGCGAGATTGCGTGAAATCGCCATGATGTCTCTTCCCCGGTTTTTTACTTATCAAGATTTATTCTGGGCTGGATCGTCACCAATAGCGAGCGTCGTGTCAAATAGGACGCGAACTGGACCGCGCGCGGTCCAGTTCGCCGCTTATATCCGATGCCCGCCGCGCTTGCGGCCCTGCCCTACGTCGAGAAACAATTCATCGAGCGACATCTTGCGCTTCATCAGGCCCTGCTCGTGCGAATAGCCGACCAATGTTTCCAGCGTATGGCGATTGCGCTCGCTCAAGCCGTATTCCCACGGATCTTTCCCCAAAAGATCTTCCTGCTCTTCCCAGGCTTCGCGATACCAGACGATGGGGGCCACGCGCGGGTTTTCCATACGCTGCATGCCAAGCTCTTTGGCGGCGTCAAACGCCTTGTAGAGTTCGATCGGCGCCCACGGATATTTTTCGACGATCTCGCGCTTCATGCCCATGACGTGCATGATGGGGAAGATGGAGGTCTTTTTATAATAGCTCTTTTCTTCGCTCTTGTAATCGGGCCACAGACGCGCGACGGCGGGGTGTTTATCAACGATGGGCCAGATCAAATCCGCATGCAGCACGGCGTCGAGTTCGCCCGACACCAGCATGTCTTCGCAATTCTGGTCGTCGCGCAGCCGCGTCAGGCTCAGGCCTGCGGGCGGATCGAACTCAACGTCTTCGTCATATTCGGCGAACCAGTGTACGGATTTATGCGGCACGCCATATTCATGTTCGAGCATGCCGCGCAGCCACAACACCGCCGTCACCTGATAGGATTTAACGCCGATGCGCTTGCCGATGAGATCCTTTGGCGTGTGGATGCCAGCGTTCGCGTTCACAAAGGCGAAGCCGTGCCGGAAGCGGCGATGCAGGAACACGGGGATAGCGTCCAGCGCCATGTCCTGATCGCGCGCCACCAGATAGGAAGAGCATGAGACTTCGGCGACGTCGAACTCGCGATTGCGCAGGAAGCGCCAATGACGGGTCGTGGAATCCATGTCGGTGAGGATGGTGAGGTCGATCCCGTCCGGCGCAACGGCGCCTTCTTTCAGGGCGCGGACGATTTCATAATCGCCGCACGCGAGCGTGAGTTTAAGTTTGCCCATGGCCTTGCGGTTTCCCCTGCTGCGCGGCCCCTTAAAAGGGCCAGCCTGTTGGAGGCCATAGAAGCGGGTGCGAGCGCCCTGTCAAGACGGGGGCTTTCAATGGCTCAATACGGAATCTTGTCCTGCTTGACGTCCCACGCCGCAAAAACGGCGTCGGCCTCTGCGCATTGCATCTGGCGCGTGGGCAGCAGACGCTCGTGCGGGGCCTTGGGCACTTCGGCGTAAATGAGCGCATCGTCGAAGCCAACGGCCGCGGCCTCGTCGCGGGTGCTGGCGAACACCAGCCTGTCGATGCGCGCCCAATAAATCGCGGCAAGGCACATCGGGCACGGCTCGCAGCTCGAATAAAGCGTCGCGCCTTCGAGCTTGTAATCGCCGACGGCCTCGCAGGCGCGGCGAATGGCGACGACTTCGGCGTGCGCGGTGGGATCAAGGCTTGACGTGACCTCGTTCCAGCCTTCCGCAATCACCTGACCATCGCGCACGATCACGGCGCCAAACGGCCCGCCCGCGCCCGATTCCATATGCGCATGCGCCAATTGCGCGGCGCGTTTGATGAAATGCGAATCCCTCGATTCGTCGCGCATGCCGGTTCCCTTGCTGACCCCTCGTGACGCAATGGCACCATCTGTGCTTGATGTTTGCACGCATCACAGGAGAACGCCATGGAAAGCAAAATGGAAACCAAACCGCCCTTCCCTCCCTTCACACGCGAAACCGCCACGCAGAAAGTGCGCATGGCCGAAGACGCATGGAACACAAAAGAGCCCGGCCGCGTCGCGCTCGCCTATACATTGGATTCAAAATGGCGCAATCGCACCGAATTTCCTGTCGGGCGCGCAGAGATCGAAGCTTTCCTGACGCGCAAATGGGCGCGCGAGATCGACTATCGCCTCATCAAGGAATTGTGGGCGTTCGAAGCCGATCGCATCGCCGTGCGCTTCGCGTATGAATGGCGCGACGAGGCCGGCCAATGGTTTCGCTCTTATGGCAACGAGAACTGGGAGTTCGACGCCCACGGCCTGATGCGCCTGCGCTTTGCAAGCATCAACGACATGGCGATTGGCGAAGCCGATCGGAAGTTTTTCTGGCCGCAGGGTCCGCGACCTGTCGACCATCCCGGCCTCTCGGCGCTGGGGCTTTAGGAAGCGCGTGTGGCGAGGGCGGGCGCCTGAATTCCCGCCCCCGCCGGGCCATGAAAACCTTAGAGGGGACCTCATAGCCATCCTATTCATAGCCCCTGCCTTGTGACGAAAGCACGTCTAAAATGAGCACGAGCTGAACATTTCGCGACCGGTCCAGATTTACGGTCATGCTTATGAGCGGTCTGGCCCCTGCATCTCCGCTTTCTAAAACCCGGTCTGGGCCTAACCCTTGGCTCAACCCTTGGTCCTTGCCCTCCGGCCGTGCCATAGATTGGTCGCCGATAGGCGGCGGGCATTTGCGAGCGACGCGTGGACTGGTTCTCGGGACTTTCTCCTGACGAATGGAGCGCCCTCAGGCTCAGCCTGAAGGTGTCGCTGGTGGCCGCCCTCGTCACGCTGCCGGTCGCGCTCGGGCTGGCGTTTGCGCTCGCCCGCGGCCGTTTTCGGGGCAAGGCGCTTCTCGACGGGCTGGTTCTGCTACCCCTCGTGCTGCCGCCGGTCGTCACCGGCTATGTGTTGCTGATTCTGCTGGGCCGGCGCGGCCCCATCGGGGCATTTCTAGACCAGACCTTTGGAATCGTGTTCGCTTTCCGCTGGACCGGGGCGGCGCTCGCCTGCGCTGTCATGGGCCTGCCGCTGATGGTGCGCACCATGCGGCTGGCTATTGAAGGCGTGGACCGCAGGCTGGAAGCGGCCGCGGCCACGCTTGGGGCCAATCCTGCGCAGACGTTCTTCTGTGTCACCCTGCCGCTGATCTGGCCGGGAATGCTCGCAGGTTTCGTGCTGGGATTCGCCAAGGCGATGGGCGAATTTGGCGCCACGATCACCTTTGTGGCCAATATACCGGGGGAGACCCAGACCCTGCCGTCGGCGATCTATTCTCTCACCCAGACGCCGGGCGGAGATGCAGCGGCGATGCGGCTGACGCTGGTCTCCATCATCGTGTCGCTGGGCGCTGTGCTTGTATCGGAGCTTCTGGTGCGCCGGGCCGCGCGCAGACTGGAGGCGGGCGATGCTCAAGGTTGACGTGCGCAAGCGTCTTGGCGCGCTCGATCTGGATTGCACGTTCGAGGCTGGGCCCGGCGTCACGATTTTATTCGGGCGCTCGGGCAGCGGCAAAACCTCGCTGCTCAATATGATCGCAGGCCTTCTGCGTCCGAACGAGGGCAGCATCGCCTTCGACGAGCAAACCATAAGCGATTCGCGCACCGGGGCGTTTACCCCGCCCCACCGCCGGCGCTTTGGAACCGTATTTCAGGACGCCCTGCTGTTTCCGCATATGAACGTGCGCGCCAATCTCGATTTCGGACGCAGGTTTTCCAGTGCGGCCGCCGATCCGCGCAGCTTTGAACGGATCGTAGAAATGCTGGGAATCGGCGACTTGCTGGAGCGACGACCCGCCAATTTGTCGGGCGGCGAGAAACAGCGCGTCGCCATCGGCCGGGCCTTGTTGTCAAACCCGCGCCTGCTGCTGCTCGACGAGCCCCTCGCCTCCCTCGATCAGGAGCGCAAGGACGAGATCATGCCTTATCTTGAGCGGCTGCGAACGCAGGCGCAGGCGCCGATGATCTACGTCACCCATTCGATGGCGGAAGTAACGCGGCTGGCTGACCGCATCGTGCTGTTGCGCGAAGGCAAGATCGCAGCGGCAGGCGCGCCGCAAGACGTTCTGCATCGCGCCGATTTGCTGGACGCGGCTGAGGCGAGCGCGACCGCAGCTCCGTTTGACGCTGTGGTGGCGCATGTGGAGGCTGATGGTCTGGCGGCGCTGGATTGTGCT
This sequence comes from Beijerinckiaceae bacterium, assembly GCA_947476075.1. Lineage (GTDB taxonomy): Bacteria > Pseudomonadota > Alphaproteobacteria > Rhizobiales > Beijerinckiaceae > Terripilifer. The sequence continues at coordinate 2,385 of CANJPM010000001.1, read as the reverse complement.
TTGGGCCGCATCCTTGCGCCAGCGCAAGGTCTGGCGCCGGGCGCGCGCCTGCGCATCCAGATCTTGGCCCGCGACGTGCTGATCGCCACTGAAAAACCGCAGGGCTTGAGCGCGCTCAACGTGATCGAGGCGCGCGTAGTGTGCGTCCGCCCCCGCAGCGCCGCGATTGCAGACGTCGAACTTGCATGCGGGGAGTCTCGACTTTGGGCGCATGTGACGCGCCGCTCGGCGGACGCTTTGAAGCTGGCCCCCGGCGCCTTGGTGTTTGCAATCGTCAAAAGCGTCGCGCTGAACCCGGCGGGCTGAGCGCGACGCCTTTAAATCAGGGCGTCGTGACGGCCTTGGCGCGCGCCACAATGTCGGGCGGCGTGCTGGCGAATTCCGTCCACATTTTGGCGACAGGCTCGCCTTCCATCGGAATGATGTCGATGCCGGTTTTTTCAGCGTCGGCCAAAAAGTCCTTGTCCCTCATCGTTTCAATAAACGCCTTGCGCAAAGCGGCGATGCGATCGGCGGGCGTTTCGGGCGGCGAGGCATAGACGCGCCCCAAGGCCTGCACGCCAAACAGGAGGCCGAACAATTGCCTGTCTTCGGCCGTCTTGATGAAATCGGTGTAATGGGGAATGTTGGCCAATTCAGGCGTCTTTTCGCCCGAGAGCTGGATCAGGGGGCGGAACTCGCCAGATTCCAGTTCCTGACGCCAGAACGACTTGACGGTCGACCACGGCAAGCCGCAGATGCCGGCGACTTCGCCGCGCGACATAGCCAGCTTCACATCCGCCGAGCCCTTGTAGCCGGAGATGACTTTCAATTTTGCGCCAAGCACGTTCTTCACCGCCAGCGACGATTTGACGAGCGGACCCGTTGGCCCCGTCGAGCCCATCAAAGTCTCGCGCTGCTGCAAATCGGCGAACGATTCGATGCCTGACGCGCGCGTGACCCCGCACACCGCGAGGCTTGATTCCATATTGCCGATCCAGAGAAACTTGGCGGCGTCGTAACGCGCCTGCTGATTGCCAAACAACGGCTCCAGAGGCACGGTCTGGGCAAAGGTCGCCATCACCGTACCGTCGCGCGGGGCAACCGATTGCAGCCAATTGCCGGCGACCACGCCGCTGGCGCCGACCATGTTCTGCACGATCATCGTGGGATTGCCGGGGATGTACTTGCCCATGTGGCGAATCATCACGCGCGAATAGATGTCAAAGCCCGTGCCCGCTTCGTGGCCCACCACGACGCTGACCGTCTTGCCCTTGTAGAAATCAGCGATTGCATCGGCGCGCGCTGCGCCCGTGGCTACATTTGCGATCAGCACTGCAGCCAGCGGGCCTGCGACCAAGAGCGTCAGGATGCGATTCACGTGCCCCTCCCCGGTTTTCTTTTGGGCGCGGCTTTGGCCGCCCTCTCCATCTAACTAGCACCATGCAGCGAGAAGTCTCAACCGCAAGCCTCAACCTTCCCCCGGCCCAAGACGGAACCGGAACGCGCACCAGACTTCTACCAGCGAAAATATACTCATAGACAAGCGTGTGCCGGACCGCATGATTGAACGCGAACCGGGTGGCTATATCGGCATCATAGGAGTTATTGCAGGCGCAATGATCGTGATCGCCATCGCTTTCGTTCTCATGAGCGGGAATTGATCAATTCCCCACACCTTCGTCCGCGCGGCGGCGGGCGGGGCGCCTCTTCGCCGCTAACATCTGACAAAAATCAGGATGACAAATAATTATACCAGTTATATCGTCGCATGATAAATAAACGAAGCAGGCACGTCCTTGATAGAATCCACTGAGTCGCAAAGCGCTCTGGTGAGCGACGAGCCTGAAGAATACTTTCACGCTTACCAGCAACGCCATCCCGGCGCCTTTGGTTTCGAGCCGCGACCCAACTGTAAAAAGAACTGGTCTGCCGCGACCCGCGTGATGGACATGGGCTCGGCGCGAATCATCGTGGCGCAGGTTTCAGCCTTATCCATCTCCAATCGGGGAGATGCGTATTGCCGGATCTTCATCCCGCTCAACAAGCCGATCACCATCGAAACGCCCAGCCTCAAGCGAACGGTCCACCCAAGCACCGCCTTCATGGCTCCGGTGGAGGGATTTCGCAGCAGCTATCCTGAGGGCAGCGCGTCTCTGTTCTTCAACGTCACGCAAGACGCGCTGACCGAGGCGCTGCGCGCGCTGGACTGCGACGTGGCGCTTGAAAAGCTTTGGAGGGAGCGCATGCAAAATCGGCTTCCCGGACTGGGTGATTTTCGCGCTCAATGGGGCAAGACCATGCGGGCTCTGGGCGACGGCATACCAAAGACGGAGCTTTTTCTGGCGACCCACCGGGAATTGCTGCTGTTGCAGCTTGCGTCCTGCCTTGCAGGACCGCTGCCCT